>CAZHSW010000070.1:0-27608 GCA_964534635.1 uncultured Methanomicrobia archaeon | reverse complement strand
TAGACGATTCGAGAAACGAGGATTACAAATGCGACTTCTGCTGCTACACGTTGACTACATCGAGTATCAGGCTACAAAACCAACAAAATATGCTGAAGAAGTTGAAGATTCACGTAAAAAAGGGCGGATGGAAGAAGCCCTTCTCGTCTTCGTTGCTGTAGAACGCGACGACGAAGCGAGCTTAGACGAAGTGGCAGCAAGAGCGGTAGCAGTAATTAGCGACTTAGCGGCTCAAGTGGCTACAAAGAGGGTCACGATATATCCTTACGCTCATTTAAGTTCAGTGCTAGCTTCAGCGGAGTCTGCCCTAAACGCATTACGGCAAATTGAGCGTCTGCTCTCAGGCTACGAAGTGCTACGTGCACCGTTCGGCTGGTATAAATCGTTTAGTTTACGCTGCAAGGGGCATCCCCTTGCTGAGCTATCGCGATCTATTCAAGCGGAGGCACAACTAACTCGGAAAAAGGTCGAAAGAGAATTCTATGTGCTTGATCAAGATGCCGCGCTGACAGCCGCGAGCGAACGCAATTCGGCGGATGCGGCATTCCAGGATCTTATCAATTATGAGGTAGGGCAACACGGTGTCCACGGCGCCGAAACGGAATTACCCCACATAAGGCTGATGAAAGAGAAGGAACTCGTCGAATACGAGCCGCTATCAGACGTTGGACACCTGCGATGGTTGCCTAAGGGAAAACTAGTGCGCGACCTTCTAATAGACTACACATATGCGCTGTCGGTTGGCTACGGGGCTATGCCCGTCGAGACTCCAGTAATGTACGACCTCGCTAACAGAGCTGTAAGCGAACACGCAAGCAAGTTTGGCGAGCGTCAATACAAGCTGAAAGCGGGCGCGCGTGACATGATGCTTAGGTTTGCGGCCTGCTTTGGCATGTTCAGTTTGATGCACCAGATGCATTTGACCGAGAAAGATCTGCCCTTGAAATTGTATGAGCTTTCGACATACTCGTTTAGGTATGAGCAGAGCGGAGAAGTAACCGGGTTGAAGCGTCAACGAGCGTTTACCATGCCCGACATGCACACCGCTTGTCGAAATATGACCGACGCAAAACGTTTTTTCGTAGAGCAGCTAAGGCTCGGCTTCAAATCGGGCGCTGATCTGGACATACAATACCAGGCGGTGTTTCGTAGCACGAAGGCTTTCTTTGAAGACAACAGGCGCTGGGTCGAACAGATAGCACGTGAGTTTAAACGTCCGTTCTTGGTCGAACTGTTGTCAGAACGTGCTCACTACTGGGTTTGCAAGTGTGATCTCGCCGCGCTAGACACATCTCGGAAACCGATCGAATGCCCGACGGTGCAGATTGACGTGGAAAGCGCCCGGCGGTTTGACATAAAGTATTACACTCAGACTGGCGAAAAATTCCCCATCATTTTGCATACATCGCCCACGGGAGGGATCGAACGTGTAATGGGCGCAATTCTGGAAGCGCAACCGCTCAAGAAGAAGCCAGCGTTGCCTATCTGGTTAGCTCCGACTCAAGTTAGGATAATTCCGATTTCGGAAAAACACCTCCGTTATGCAAAAAGGATCTTGCGGGAAGTTGACGCGGCGAAGATTCGTGTCGACGTCGACGACCGCGATGAGTCGGTAAACAAGAAAGTTGCCTCAGCAGGGAAAGAGTGGGTGCCGTACGTCGTCGTCGTGGGGGAAAAAGAGGAGAAAGACAGAAAAATCGCTCTCACGGTGCGCGCCACGGGTGAAAAACGCTTGATTTCTGTACGGGAGCTAATAAGCGAAGTGCAAGAGAAAACCCATGAGATGCCGTATCGTCCGCTCCCGTTACCTCGGATGCTTTCGAGACGACCGAAGTTCATCTGAAGAACGTATCTATAGATCAGTTTGCGAATCTCGCATTGCAGCAGTTACTGCTCGTCGTCCGAACTTCAAAACGTATCGTCTTGCGTGTAGCTTCTTCCCAACCTCAGCGCAATTTCGGCCTGTTTTAACTCGCGTCCCAGATACCCTGCGTGAGCCGCGGTAGACACGAGTCCCAGCTCTAAAATGGCATCGAGTATAGTCTCGGCAGAATCACCTTCTATCGTAATTCCTGTGTCGTGGCGTGCAAAAACAGCGTTGTCCTTTAGACCGATCACGAAATTGCCCAGAGGGTCAGGTGTCCACTTTGGGTGTTCAAAGTCTTTTGCGTAAAGGACACGTCCTGCTGGAACTGGATATTCAGGTCTACGCCGACGTTCTTTCAAAACAAGAAGATCAATGCCCAGGTCTTTAGGTGAACCTTGCCTGTAATGAGCGAGCTGCATCATTTGCGTCGCAATTTTCAGCTCTCGTACGCTGCCTTTTGTTTTGTCGCTGTGTTCAGGAGTGAATAGTATGCTGACGCCGAGCTCCATCGCAAAGCCAGCAAGCAACGCATTGGCGCCAACCGAGTCTGCCTCCATAAGCTCCACTATGTTACCTACACCAAGAAACAGTGGCACGCTGCTGTGCGATCGGACGCGGTGATATTCGACTAGTGAATCCACAGCCCCAGATCCGAGAGGATATAGCACAGGATCGGCGATGATCTTTTTGATACCATAGTCGCGTGCGAGAGCCACCGTCGCGCAGACGTCACCATCGTCAGGCAGTACAACTGTCGCGATGTCTCTTTTTGCAAGTAGAGCACCAATTTCACTTGCGTTTTCTCGCGTAAACGAAAGAGCTATCTCTGCTCCTGCGTTTATCCCCGCACAAATAAGCTCTGGTTCTAGGCTGTCTACGCTCGTCGCGATGTTTCGAGGTCCGGTTACTTGGGTGACTTCAGCGAAGGTGCGGGTCACTTCGCGCTCGGTCGTTCCTGCGGGTATGCCGATATCGATGATGTCGGCGCCGTTCTGGATGTGTTGCAAGGCTTTTGATTTCGCATCCACAAAGGGAGCATCGATAATCTCAGCGAGAACCTTCATACGGGAGTTCCCGCCTATTTTGAGGTCGCGAATCATAAAGTTGAAGGCAGCGGATAGCTCCAGTTGGTTCAACAGTTTAAACGCGTCTTTATTGCGTTGATTCAGGATGATATAATCGGCCGGTTCTTTAAGCGACAAACGGGATTCATCAAGGGCAGCGAGCACTAGGCCAAGATCATATGCTTGCTTGGGTCCTAAAGCGATTTCGACGTTAAGCTCACGAGCGAGCGCGCTGAAGCCGGCCGCATTGGAAGCACCGGGTATCAAAATTAGGTCGTAATCGCGAGCTAACTGGTCGACGTGCCGGATAACCGCTTTCTTCAAAAGCGGCGGCGTCATGAGTGCAGCAATGTCGATATCTACTACAAGCACGTCTGCAGCGGCCCGAACGCTTTCTCTAACGATGCGTTCAGCGCAGCGGCCGGTCGCTACGAGGACTCGAGCAATAAACGGTCACCAAAGCTACATACTCTTAATATATTATATCACAATTACTGATCAAATGCGGCTCGACCTTCACATTCACTCTGACTTTTCGTCTGATTCGAAGATGTCGGTTGGCGACATCCTCAAGCGCGCCAGCGAAGTGGGTCTTGACGGAATAGCCATTACCGATCATAACTCGATGGAGTCTTTTTTCGCAGCACGCCAACTTGTTGACGATCTCGGAATAGAATTCACAATTGTGCCTGGCGCCGAGATTTCTACGAGCGAAGGTCATTTGATTACGCTCGGAATGACGCGGGTCGCGCCTCCCGGCCTATCGGTGCTTGAAACCACTAAGCACGCTCACGACAATGGCGGAATCGCTATCGCTCCTCACCCTTTCGCGTTGTTCAGACACGGTATTCGAAATCTTCAAGGGAAACAACTAGACGCCATCGAAGCCTTTAACTCGAGGAGTTCCTTCTGGTTTTCCAACTATCTGGCGACCCGTACTGCGGCGAAGCTAAACCTCGGAGTTACTGGCGGTAGTGACGCTCACAAATTGGAAACAATCGGCCGTGGTTATACAGAATTGCTCAATGGAACTAGCGTCGGAATTAAGGAGGTATTACACGCGATCGCTAACCGGAGATCGCGAGCTAAGGGCAAGGTGCGGACGTGGTCGGTAGGTTCTTTGCTGAATTATCGCACAGGCGATCGACGTTATAGCAAGTAGCGCGCGGGTCAGAGCTTTGCCCAAAGAGCCTGTTTTAGTGCCGTAGGATCTTCAAGGACCACGATTCCGTCAAGTTGCTTTAGCAACTCGACGTTTTTTCGGTCAACTTCGCGAACCACGAGGTTCACAGTTCCTCCCTTAATCGCACCGTACTCGCACACGTTTACGCACAACCCGCAACCGCTGCATCTCAGGTAGTCAACTTGCTCGTCTATGGCGCCACTAGGGCAGACGCTGGTACACTCTCCACATTCGTTGCATAAGTCTCTGTCTATGAAGTAAGGGACAGAACTCGTAACAGCGCCAGCTATGTCGACGGGTACGACAAAAACTGTAATCCCTGCTTTCGCGGCATGAGCAGCTGCATTTGTGATTAACGTATCTGCAATGCCACAAGCTATCTTAGCGACTGTGTTTGACGTGGTGGGAGAAATGAATAAGGCATCATAAATGCCGCGCGAGAAGCGTCCGGTCTTGGGATAACTCCATCCTTGCTGCGATTCGAGTATGATCTCTTCCATGTACCTGCCAGGAGAAACTGCCTGCAAGCAGTCAAACAAGCCGTATACGCGTGTTACCTCCTCTGCCGCGCGCGACACAAACGACGTAATCTCTACGCGATCTTTGTGACTTTTCTTGAACTCAACGAACGCATCAAAGGTTTCCTTCAAGTAATGCCCGGCCCCGGTAATCCCCCAAGCGATCCTCACAGCTTCTCCCCCTCCAGAGCTATTAACTTTCTGTGTTCACACCAAATATTTCTTGAGCAGCTGAAATGCTTCTAGCTCCCGCGCTCCGCCGCATTTCCTCACAATACTTTCACAACGAAGAGCGAGTTCGAGGTATTTTGAATCTTTGAGCTTGTGGTACCGCGTGGCGTGAATGGTCGCTTCAATTAAAGCGCAAAAAGCGCGGTTGGTAGGTGTTATCGGCTGACTGAGAACGACAGATTTGACGGGATGAAGGTGGACGACTGCGCGATTGCGAGTCGGTTTTTCGGCGATTGAGCACTTAAACTCAACCCACGCATAAGCCGCTTGAAGGACTGGGGCGTCCCGGTCCTGACGAAAAAAAGAAACATCAAGGTCTTCAAATGCAGTCTGCACATAAAGCACGGGATCCAAAACGAAGTTTGCCACCAGCTGACTGTTCTTCTTGACGTTCGAAAAGGTGTGACTTTCTTTATATAGCACGGCATAGAGGATTTTACGATTTATGATGCCTATCGGAGCTGCGTTTGGCCGATCATTACGTGTCGTTGCTATAACTTCAGAAATTCCCTCACGAAATTCAATGTCCATTAGAATCTAAGTCCCGCCAAGAGCGCGATAAACAACGAGCCGATGACAATGTCGGCTGTCGTGCCAGGATTGATATGCTGCGCGATAAGTTCTCCATCGAACTCTTCAATAGTGCCGAATTTCAATGCGTCGTTCGCCCTTGCCGAGACTTCGAGTGCAACTTGAGGTCCAAACTTCTTGGCAATTAGCGTATCGGGGGCTTCTCGAAGCAAGTTGAGGAACAAGTACACGATCGATGAATTCAGATCATACCCCAACTTGCGAAACTGTCGGATCATTTCGGCTCCACGAAACGTTCGCGGAAACCCTTCGACTAGCTCTCTAGCTATGGAATCATTAGTGCTCGATATTCTCATAATGTCGCGGAGCGTCAAATTTTGCTCTTGAATTATTTTCACCGATGCAGGGTCGTTTACGTCAAGGTAATGTCCTTCTTGCACTCGCACGTTAACTCTCCGAAACGATTCGTAAAACTGAACGGCGTCCGCCGTAGTGGTGTTCTCCACTATTTCTATCGCATTAGTCCTCACCTGAGGTATCGTGCTGCTCCTGCTTGCGGCAGCACACAGCGGCATTAACAACAGAATCGCCCCGAAGTGACAGTTTCCAGCTGTTTGCCAAGTCGTGCTACCGTCAACGGCATCTCGAACTAAAGTGCCAATGCCGCGTCCCCGTAAAGCCGCCTTTCTCAATATAGGAAAGATGCCTACAGCTGAACCGATAAAGTGCTCATAAATCAAATCTTCGAAGTTGTGCGTCCTGTCAATGTTGCCCGGCTTCGGTGTCGCGGAGACCTCGAGTAGCATCGCAAGTTCTGCAGAACCGGCGATGAAATCTGCTTTATACATCTTGACGGCTCGCGTTACGCGAGATTTCGGCATCTAAGCAATTCCTCGGCAAGCTGTTTTTTTAAGTGCATGTACTCCACGTCAGAGAGGCCTTGATCCTGGAGACAGCCGTCTCTCCAAGGGCACGGCCTCGTGATTTTGCAGCACCAAACCATGCTGCCGAAGCACGTATCGGATCCTAACCCGAGCTTGGTTTGCTTAAAACTATCTTTAACACGAACGTATTCCTTTTCTGCTATTCCCGCTCTTTTCAAGGCATAATGCAGCGGACAATCCTTGACGGGCATACAACAGAATGCGAGCCCGCGCAGATCGCCGCCCGCGCAGAGGTGTTTCGGCGCGTTGTACCACCCGACCGTTCTTTGAAAGAACTGAACCTCAGAGAGTATTCTCTCTAATGTCTCGTTGCTGACCATTGCGGCGCGGGCGACCGACACGAAATCAGCGCCCATCAAGAACATTCTATGAGCGCTACGATAATCCACAACGGAGTTGTTTGCAATGATTTTTAACGAGGTCCTGTCTCGGATCTTCTTGATTAACGCGGGTCCTGAATCCATTGTATCAATGTGAATCGCATCGGCGCCGGCCCTGTTTATGACCTTGGCGAGCTCAACGTCAGCCACCACGCCTGCTCGGACCTTCACTGACAGGGCTATGTCCGTCTGTTTAATTTCTCTTATCCACTCGCCCAGCTTGTCGAAGTCTCGCACAAGACACTGGCCTGCGCCTATTGTCTCCATCTCTGGTTGTCTACAATGCGCGTTTAATTCAAGAAGCGCTCGTTTTTCTTGCGCGAGGTCGGCTAAGTCGAGCAGAGGCTCTAAAGTGGCCGATCGCGCATTTACTCCGGCCTTTATATGTGTTGAATTCATAACTCCAAGCTCGTTTTTGATTACGAGCATGGGATCGTCGAAGGCGAATTCGCTTCGTCCTTTTCTTACCAATTCTTTTGCCGCGCTGATAGTCGCCCCATCAATATTATAGCCGCCTAAAATTGCAAGTCCAACGCTTCGCGAGATGGCAAACGAGCTGTCAGTTACCCCAGCGACTGAGGCGAGCACTAAGGGATTTGGTATTTCAATTTTACCGATATTTAAGTCAAAATCATTTTGAGACAATTTCAAACCTCTTTTGGGCAAGCGAAGTCATCTAGAGCGGCGAGGCAGTTGCGATCAAAACCCGTCTGCTTTTCTATTAAGTTCAGTATTATTTAATCTTGCTTTGCAGTCGAGCAGTGTTCTTCGATGGTATCTTCAGCCATATTCTGCAAGTATCTGTACGATTAGCCCTGCAAGCTCTTTACGATCGTCTTTGCTTTGCATGACGGTATTAGCTCGCAGCACCTCGATCTCCCCGGGCAGGTCGCGACGCGAGATTTGAAAGTCCGCGTTATCAACGATTAAGACGTCCAAAAAATCACTGTAGAACTCAGCAACTCCGGCAGAGCTTACCGAGAGGCCCTCAGACTCCATGAATTTCCGTGCCGGTCCGCTAAATGGTTCAGTTCTTAGAATTGGGCTGACTGCAACTACAAAATGGTTTTTAAGAGCTTCTCGCATACCTTTCACGCGAAGAATTGGCCCTATGCTTGATATTGGATTCGACGGGCCGATAACGGCAGTGCTATGCTCCTTTAAGGCGGTTTTCACTTCAGTTGTCATAGCCCCCTCCCCACAATGGACCTGCAAGACGTGCGGCTGCTGCTTGCGCTTAATTAGAAACTCTTGAATGTGCATCTTGCCTCCTTCCGTCTCGATCATCGTCGGGACGAAGTCATTAGTCATCGGGAGCACTGTAGAAGCAATCGCCAGCGAAGCGCATACTTGGCGCGTTGCTTCTGTCAATGTCGCTCCACGGCGCAAGAGTGACGTGCGGAAAATGTGAGTGGCTCTATCCAGTTCCCCTATCTTGAGAGCTTCTTTGTGTCCGCGGCTCTTCAGCGCATCGTGGGTCAGGAACGTATCACCGCGTATGCCCCAGCATCGCTCCGTTGAAACTCCTGCAATAGTGTAGATGACCGTGTCGACGTCAGGACACACCAGATTCCCGGAGACCCACATATCATCTCCTGTGTTTACGACAACGGTCATCTGCGTTTCAGGACGAATGACGAGCAGCCCGCGGAGCAGTTTCGGACCGCCGGTTCCCCCAGACAACAGTAGCAATGACTTCTCTCCGAGTTTGTGTTTCAGCCTTCCTTGAATAAATGCGTATGTGCTGCGTCCCTTGACGGCCGGACAAAAAAAGTTAAGGATGTGAGCAAAAAAAACAGAAAGGGCTTTTGCCCTCCCCTTTCAATGCATTTGCTGTTTGAATCTTCACGACTAAGAAATCTGTGGGGAATAAGCAATTGCCATCTGATGCTTTGCTTTTGACTAGAAATGCTGGGTCAGCAGAGTTGCGCATAGAAGCAACCCGGCTAGGAAGAGATTTGCTCGTCACTCTTGTCGGCGGTGATGCTCACATAGGTGCAGTCGCGTTAGCAGGGTCTAATCAGCGTGCTGACGCGCCTGTTCTTGCCGTGCCCGATCATCGTGACGATGTGATTGCGAAGGAAGCTGCTTCGAAGATTGCAAAAGAGTTTAACTGCAATTGCGTCGTTATAGTTGGCATCCATGTCAGCAATGCGTCACGACGCCAAATTAACGAGATCGTTAATGCATCGTTCTCGCTTGTTGATGAACTGATCGAGGTACTCAAATGAGCATAACCGTTGCTATCACTGGAGCGAGCGGGATACAATACGGCGTTCGACTTTTAGAGGTTCTAAAAGATCTGGAACTTGAAACGGAGCTCATCATTACTCGAAGTGGCCAGGATCTTATGAATATCGAGACACAGTATAGTTTGAATTACGTCACTTCTTTAGCTCGCCGAGTCTATGAAGACACGGATTTATCGGCGCCCATTGCAAGCGGGTCTCACAGTAGTGACGGCATGGTGATAATTCCTTGCAGCGTAAAGACCTTGGGTAGTATCGCGAACGGCATCTCTTCAAATCTCGTAACACGTGCCGCTGATGTCTGCTTAAAAGAAAGAAGAAAACTGATCCTGGTTATCCGCGAGACGCCTTTAAACGGAGTTCATTTGCAACATGCTAAAGGTGAACCAATTTGGGGCCTTTGTTGTGCCTGCTAGTCCGGGGTTCTACACGCGCCCAACGACGATCGACGCGCTTATCGATACGCTAGTTGCCCGTGTGCTTGATCTGCTACAAGTGAATCATTCCATTTCGCGTCGATGGGGTGACTGATGAGACAATTTGTTCAGTACCTGATGGACTCAGGCCAATTAGAAACCATAAAAAGGCCCGTTTCTCCGATTCTCGAAGCTCAGCGTTTGGCTTCTGGACGAGGACCCGTTTTGTTTAGCAATATCGACGGTTGTCGAGCTATCGTAAACCTCATCGGCTCGCGCTCGTTGCTCGCACGTGCGCTGGGTGTTGATCAACCACGGCTCATGAACAAACTTCTCCACACAGCGCCGGACGGCCAAGTCGCAATCAAAGACGTGGCTTGGGATCGGGATAGTACTCCCGATTTGAGCAGGCTTCCCATTATGAAATTCTTCGAACGAGACGGAGGCCGATATATCACGGCAGGTGTTCTCGTGGCAAAATATGGTGAAAAAGTGAATGCTTCTGTGCATCGTATGATGGTCATCGGTAAGACCTCGTTGGCAGTAAGGTTGGTGCCTCCCCGCCACGCGTACTTGATGTATAAAGCTTGCGCGAAAAAAGAGAAACCTTTGAACGTCGCGATTGCTATAGGCGTTGATCCAGCGACGCTGTTTGCCACGACAACGAGGGTACCGTGTGGTTCCGAGTTCAGCTACGCGTCAGCCCTGAAGGGAACCGAGTTGACGCTTATCAAATCAGAGAACGGAATCCCAGTCCCACAAAGCGAGATCGTTTTAGAGGGCCAAATAAGTCCAGCACGAACTGAAAATGAGGGGCCCTTTGTTGACATCACGGGCACTTATGACATCGTCCGGCCAGAACCAGTCATTAACCTAACAAGAATGGCTTCAGTTAAAGATCCGATCTATCATTCAATATTGCCGGCAAGCGAAGAGCACTTGCTGCTTATGGGCGTTCCTTACGAGCCGCGCATATTCCGGGCGTGTCAGGACGTCGCAAAGGTGGAGAACGTGTTATTGACGGCTGGCGGCCGGCACTACTTACACGCTGTCGTTCAGATAGAAAAACAGACTGAAGGGGATGCGAAAAACGTCATGATGGCAGCATTTGCGGCGCACACTAGTCTAAAACACATTGTTGTGGTTGACCAAGATATTAACATCTACGACGCTAATGACGTTGAATATGCAATTGCCACACGATTCAGAGGAGATGTGGATATGCTTCTAGTTCCGCACGTTCGGGGGTCATCTCTTGATCCATGCGCGCGCAGCGATGGCACGACAACTAAGATCGGCATTGACGCCACCGCCCCGCTGACTGAGCGCTGGAAGTTCGAGAAAGTCAGTTAGCAGCGAATAATTTTTAATTAGAGTCTATTTTTGGGTTCAGCGCACAGTGCAGCAAATCGTCCTTATGGCAAGACTTATGATTTACGAAACGCAGTTCTAGATGTGCGAACGAGGCTGATAGTGGAAGGCCAAACGTCGGTCTTGGTTCCCTGTCTTGACCCAAATGCGTCGTACCCCCCTTCATCCGCGGCGGTCTTTTATAACCCTGTAATGGAGTTTAGTCGCGACATAAACGTAGCTTGCATGCAGGTGTTCCCTTGCAGCCAGCGAGAGAGAAGCGCCACAACGTATCTCGATGCGCTGGCTGCGAGTGGCATACGCGGGCTTCGAGTGGCAAATGAAGCGCACATGGGAGTTACGTTAAATGATCGAGACGACGCGGCTTATCGCCTAATGAGGCGAAATGTGCGAAGGCTACCGCTAAGTGTGCGCACAAAGCACTCTGATGCTAACGCTTTGATGTCAGTGGAAAAGTTTAGCATCGTCGATATTGACCCGTTTGGGACCCCAGCTCCTTTTATTGATGCCGCATGCCGATCTGCTAGCAAGATGCTTTGTGTAACCGCAACAGACACAGCGCCATTAAGTGGCGCGCATTTCAAAGCTGGCGTGAGAAGATATATGGCGCTCCCGCTAAATACAGAGTATCACGCTGAGGCGGGGATAAGGATCTTAGTAGGCAAGATCATTCGCGAGCTTGCAAAGTACGACAAATCTGCCGTCTCAGTGCTTGCGCACGCGACCCAACACTACTATCGCGTGTATTTGAAGATCGACCGAGGCGCAAGTCTCGCTGACAAACGTCTAAGCTCTCTAGGTTTTATCTTGCATTGTTTCGAATGCGGGCATCGCTACGCCGCTCGAGGGCTTGAACTTGTGTACGAGAAAGAATGCGCGCAATGTTCCGCGCAGCTGGCTATAGCCGGTCCTCTCTGGCTCGGACCACTTCACGATCGATCTTTCTGTGAGAAAATCCTTAACCAACTAGAAATTGGCATTTTTGGAACCAAAGACCAGGCTAAAAAAACTGTCACCCTGTGCCTAAACGAGCTTGATGTCGTGACGTTTTTTGATTACCACAAACTGCTAAAAGAACTTAAATGTTCACCGATTCCGATCGGATTGCTGGTTAGTGGCTTACGCGATATAGGTTGCCAAGCTTCAAGAACTCACTTTTCAGGAACGTCAATAAAAACAAACGCTGACGTCGCCACGCTAAAGGAAATATTATTAGACCTGTGTCGTAAGGAAAGAGCCAATGGTGTTTTGAAATAGGTTCGAACTAATCTCGTAATCCTACAAAAAGTTGCGCGCCCCATTAGTTCGAAAAAAGGTTACTTAGGGAGCCAGCAATACTTGGTGTTACATCCCTAAAGTTTTGCGAATGACTTGTGTAAAAACGAGAGAGCAGATTAGGTACCAAATGAGCCATATTGGAAACCCTAAGATAACTCCGTGTGTGTAAGTAACCGCGCCAAAGTAGGGCATAGTCATCGTTGTTGGCACATATGAAGCTAGGGGCGGGAAGTTATACATGATAAAATAAAGCCAACCGAACAGCGGAAGCGAGATTATCAGTATATAAGGCATCGGTCGCATAGTCTGCGCTTGAACTTCCATGCTGAGTTCCATTACTTCCGCGCGTTCCTTCTCGAGCTTCTTGAGTTTGCCTTTATCTCCCGCAAGTTGCGCTTCGCGAAAGACCTTCTGAAATTCCCTCATTTTTGTTTGAGACTGTTTCACTTGATCCTGATCAACGAATCGGTTAAGCAGAAGTGAAGAATAAGCGCCTGTGATAACCGAAAGCAAGAGTATAGTTATGAAAAGCGGCATATGAAGGACCGTGACTAAACCTCCGATGACGTAATTCATGGCCTGGCCGACAGGAATTCGCAAGAAGGCATACGCTACCATCATAACCAAATAAAGGATTAATAATCTCGTCATCACGCTCGTCGTGCTTTTTGTTGCCATGATCACCTTTGTTTTTGTTTTGATCTCTAAAGATATAAAGAGGAATAGGTTCGACTTCAAAACTACTGCGATCCGTCAATAAATAGTTTTACGTAGGTTCGAAGCGTGTGCCTTCTTTTTATTTGCTGCTTTTTCTTGGACCCTCCATCTCAGTTCTGTTGTGCAGGAATATAGCGTTTGGCTACAATATACACCTCAGCGCTCTGTTTTCGCGAAGCTGGTGGACTATATACTTTAACGTGCCCAAAATCAGCGTCGACCATCTGCTTGAACGTGTCAAACAGATCTCCTTGGAAGACTTTTACGACGAAATTGCCCCCTGCTTTGAGCACGCATTTAGCGATTTTCAGGGCAGAGCTTCCGATGCTGATCGATCGTGCATGATCGAGGCTCCACACGCCGCTAAGCTTTGGGGCCGCGTCTGACACGACCACATCAACGCGATCTGAAATTCTTTGGATTTGTGCGCTCACGCTTTTTGTATCTGTTATATCTGCGCGAATTATCGTGACGCCGTCGAGATGGGCAATCTGCCGTAGATCGACCGCTATAGCGGTTGCATTCAGTTCCCGAATTACTTGGAGCCAACCGCCTGGAGCCGCGCCTAGGTCAACAACAATATCCCCCCGTCTTATGATGTGGGAACTTGTTTGGATTTGCAGCAATTTGTAAGAGGCTCGTGATCGGTATCCTTCGGATTTCGCCCTTCGGTAGTAATAATCGCGTCGCTGTTTCACATTGGTTTCAACCCACAAGTTTAGGCGCCAAGCAAAAAAAGCTTTGTGCAAAAATCCAGCCGCTTTTATATAGTATTCCGCCAATAAAACAACGCCTGTATTTTGATTGATTAAATGCAGGCGGTTTTCGAACCAAGATGAATCGACGTACTTGGATAGAGCTTGACGGTTGGCAGGCACAGCTCAGATTTTCAGCGTGTCACTTTATTCCTAACCACCCAAAATGCGGTCGTTTGCACGGGCATACGTATGCAATGAGCGTCAAAATCGTGGGGGCACAGATCAACGATTTTGTGATGGACTTTGAAGACCTCAGGAAATGTGCCAGCGAAATTTGCGAAGCGCTAGATCATAAGACGCTGATCGCGTCCCAAGACGCCGACATACAGATTGAAGAAATGAAAACCGGAGACATCACGGTTATTGTTGTAAAAAGTGGGAAGCGCTACATCTTCCCGAAGGAAGACGTTACGATACTTCCTGTTCAGTCGGTGAGCGCTGAAGATCTTTGCGCTCATCTTCTCAATGAGCTGTGCAATAAGCTTGATCTAAGGACGATTACTGAAGTGAGCGTGCGCCTAGACGAAGGCTTGGGGCAAGGTGCAGGAAGCGTCCGGTACTTTTCCGAACGTGAAAGTGAACTTGGTCGCACTTAGATGGCGATTGACCCCTGCTGCCGTAAGGCATATTCTGCTAAAAACCAGAAACAACAAGATATAAAGTTGGAAAAAGATATATGAGGTGTCTAGACGTGCGAACGGAGAAGAATTATGTTTAAAGCTGAGATTCTAGGAGAGACGCTGAAGGACGGTGTCGAAGCGCTAACTATAATCGTAGATGAAGCGCGCGTGCACTTGGGTAAAGAAGGTGTGTACGCGAGAAATGCGGATCCGTCTTACGTGGCGATGGTGCAGTTCGAGTTGTCAGCCAAAGCCTTTGAAAACTATGAAACTGACGAAGAGGTAGTCACACTTGATCTTAAGAAAATGCAGGACATACTAGAGCTGGCGAGTAGAACAGATGTCATAAAAATCGCGCTCGACGAAAATCGCTTGGCTTTGTCATTTGGGGATCTGAAGTATACTATCGCACTTCTGAGTCCGTATTCCATCAAAAAAGAGCCGAAAGTGCCAAAAGTGGAACCTGCAGCGCACGTCGTGATAACAGGAAAAGAGTTCAGGTGGGCGGTTAAAGCAGCAGGCAAGGTTAGCGATAACATCGCGCTCGGATGCACTAATACGGATTTTTTTATGGAGGCGCTTGGTGACTCAGACTCAATGCGTTTGGAATTGTCTAAAGAGCAACTCATTGATGTCTCTCGAATAGATGGCAAGTCAGAAGAAGTCAAGTCGTTGTTTAGCTTAGAGTTCTTGCTTGAAATGTCAAAAGCAGTTGGAAAAGCCTCAGAAGTTGCCATCGATATCGGCAAGAATATACCGCTTAAGGTCGGGTTCGATTTCGCCGACGGAAATGGTCGAGTTTCGTACCTTCTGGCGCCACGCATCGAGCAGGAATAAAGTCGCGGCTGCACAGATTTGTCAAACCAGGAGTATGGACGCATACTTAGCTTTTTTTCCATATACTTCTGCAGCGGCGCGCTATGTCGAATCGTCAGGAAGAACCTTTGAGTCGTTGCTGACGACGGGCGAGTTTTCGAAACGGGTCCTCAACAGGAGCGTCGAAAGGGTGAAATACGTAATCAGCAGTGATGTTCCGCAGCCGCACATAGAGCGCGATGATTATGAGATTGAGCTCTTTTCTTACGTGGTGGCAAGAGCGCTAGTTTCGTGTGTGCGTGAAACGGTTCTGATTCAAAGATACGCGAACGTAGAAGCGCAGAATGCTTTTGACAGTTTACGAGATGCGGACGAACCGACTCAAGACGAGTATGTGCGGGCGTTGCTAGAAGACTTCCAGATTCCAACCCGTTCGGAAAACAGCGCCTTCCAGCTCCATTTCGCAGACTTCATAAAATACACCGGAAGACTGAAAGGACCGCAATGGCGCCTGGTCAATCTTCTGAACCGGGGTAATGTGACTCTGGCGAAAAACGAGATTATCCAGATCTTGGCCGAGGCGGTGCGCCTTAAAGTGCTAAGCGGGCTGCCGCTAAAGCTTAGCAGCAAAATGTGCGAAGAACTCTCGAATTATACGAGGCCTTTGATTGAAGCCTTTTCTAAAGCCTCGCTGCGTGCACTAAATTCTGGCCCAGTAGTCTTAGAAGCTTCTCCGCCCTGTATCAAGGCTCTGCTCTCGCAGGTGAGAGCTGGCCAGAATCTTTCGCACCCGGCGCGGTTTGCGCTGACCTCATTTCTGGCGAATATTGGTATGCAGCCAGAAGAGATCGTGCGTATTTACGAAACATCTCCTGACTTCGACTACGAGCTGACTCGTTACCAGGTCGATCATATACGAGGGGCGTCGGGGAAAGACTACACCCCTCCTGGGTGCTCAACGATGGAGACGTACGGCAACTGCCCAGAGCACGACGAAGTATGTAGGCGCGTTGCCCATCCGCTTTCATATTATCGCCGAAATGTCAAACGTCAAGAAGCTAAGGAATGAGTCCTTGGAGCCATCGGTCAGTAGCGTTCTGGCCGCTAGCAGACATAGGATTGGCGAGGTCCGCCCCCTAATGCTAAGAAGCGCATGAATACGAGGACAAAGGCATTTCTGCAAAACAAATTTCTGCAGTACTATAAGAACGCCGTCCTAGGGCTGCCCCCAAGATTCAGGAAACGAGAATGGGCATTCGTTCTTTTTGACTCGGCCTACCCCAAGCTAGTTATGCGAAGACATAAGGCTTTCAGCTCACAAAAGGAATTGCTACTATACCTAGGCGCGGTAGCTCCTGCTCACGTTTTCTACTCAACCGCTTGTTACGCGTATCCTAGCGCTACTCGAATGCAAGACAAAAAGTGGACAGGCGCGGACATCGTCTTCGATCTAGACGCAGATAAGCTTTTCGTGGGCTCTATTCCTTCGTATGCGCACATGCTTCAAGCTATCAAGGAAGAGACAACGAAGCTTATAGATTTTTTGACTCAAGATTTCGGTTTCGATCCAACAGAATTCAGCATCGTTTTTTCCGGTGGTCGAGGATACCACGTTCACTTACACGAAAGGCAACTTGGCACGCTAGGCAGTCACGAGCGTCGCGAGGTTGTGAACTACCTAACGGGAACAGGTCTAGAGCCAGAATATCTCATAAAGCGCAAAAACTTCGCATCGCCAAACGACGGTAGTTGCTGGGAGATTAGAATACGCGCTTGGATTAAAAACTATTTTGAAAGCTTGCGCGAGCTTGAACCTAAAGCGGCCGTTGCAAGATTGGCCGCAGTGAAGGCCATCGGAAAGCGGCGTGCTCAAGAGATTGTCAATGTGTTGTCACAAGAGTCTACAATTCAACCTTTTGCAGACACTAAGCTCGTGCCGCCCAACGCCTGGAAGAGCCTGGTAAGAGAAGCTATTATGCGAATAAAAGTGAACATAGATGTGCCGGTGACGGCAGACATAAAAAGATTGATCAGGTTGCCGACGTCGTTGCACGGAGGATCTGGCTTGCGCGTTACACCGTTGACAGTCGACGATCTCGGCAGTTTCGATCCTCTTCGGGACGCGGTCGTCTTTGGGGTAGAATCAGTTCCTGTGAGGATCCTAAAGCCTGTTACTACCGAAATAATGGGTGAAACTATTAAGGCGCATCAAGGTACAACTGCATTACCTGAGCATACAGCTGTGCATCTTATGGCGCGAGGCCTAGCTGAATATGAATCTCGATGACCTGAAGGTGATTAGAAATGAAGAGCGTCGTTCGCGACGACTTGCCGTTCTTGCGAAAGATTTCTACGCTGACCTTCGAGATTACGTTGTCTCGCTCGAAAAAAACGACAACGCTCAAAAACAAGACGAACTCGAAAACGTTTTTCGAGTGGTAGACGCCATTTACGAAAAGCGCGCAGCTAAAATAATCAAGCTGGCGGCGCTAGCGGCAAAAGGGCATAAGGAAGACCTCGCTCTTGCTGATGCCGAGCTTGAGATTTATGAAACGGTTTACGCTGTTTTCACGATTTACCGGAACCGCTTACTGGGCTTAGAAGAGTCGGAAGAAAGGAGCAGCAGTCTGCGTGCAACTTTGAAAACAAGCGACTTAGACAAAGTCACCCATCTAGCTGAAGCAAACGTTGATCACACGATTTCTGAAGACGTCAGGACTGCTGAACGCGCTAAAGTGGCAACTAAAACTCATCACCTAAGCGACTTCAATTTTGAGGGTAAAGATAATTCTAACGCCGTCGTGCACGATGACCGTACAAGGACTTTAATACGAGAACACGAGAATATCAGATACCTCCAAGTGCGAGTTTTAGCAGATATCCCCACTTTTGTAGGGCTCGATGGTGCAAACTACAAACTTGGGACAGGCGAATTAGCGTTATTGCCTGAGGGCAATGCCCGAGCACTGTCAGATCGCCATATGGTTATCATAGTCGGTGATAAACTTGAAGATGCCCAAGCAGATCAAGTCAATATGTCCGGTGTGCCGGAAGCACACCATTCAAGAAATTGAAAAGGTTCGCAAGGGACGTGCGTCGTCTCTGACGTGGATCACGCGGCAAAAGAAACGCCGAAGCGGCATAGGCAACCTAGGTAAATTCTCAAAAGTTCCGGGAGGAGATAAACCAACAAAGCGTGTTAATCTCCGCTATCGCTGTACCGCGTGCAATAAAGCGCACACACGAAAAGGATTTCGGGTATCGAAATTCGAGCTGGTAGAGGTGTGAAATATGAGCAAATTTCTACGCGTCCGATGCATGGACTGTGAGAACATCCAGATTGTCTTCGGCAATGCTTCTTCGGTGGTGAATTGCATAGTCTGCGGCAGGACTCTCGTTGAGCCGCGCGGTGGCCGCGCAGAGGTGCGGACGCAAATCCTCGAGGTCCTATGAGAAAAGCGTGGCCAGATATCGGAGATTTGGTCGTTTGTACTGTTGTTAACGTGGTGGATTTCGGAGCTTTCGTTCAACTCGACGAATATGCGAAGAAAGAGGGGCTTATTCACATCTCGGAAGTAGCTTCCGGATGGGTAAAATATATCAGAGATCACGTTAGGGAAGGTCAGAAGATAGTGTGCAAAGTCCTGAATGTCGACCCTAATAGAAGTCATATCGATCTGTCGTTCAAGGACGTTAACGAACACCAGCGCCGAGCGAAAATTCAGGAATGGAAGAGCGAGCAGAAGGCCGAAAAATGGCTCGAGTTCGTCGCCGATGCTACAGGACAGGATCAGGCAACGCTCGACGACTTGCTCACTGACAAGTTCGGCAGTCTTTACTATGTTTTTGAGGAAGCCGCCGTGGGTGGCCCAGAAGCTCTTAAAGGGCTTCAGCACGACGTTGCCGCTCAAATCGCGCTTATTGCGAAAGAGAACGTAAAAATACCTTATATTTATATCACAGGCTACGTCGATTTAGCTTGTCCGCAGCCGAACGGGATAGACGTAATCAAGCGCGCTCTAAAGGCTGCCATAAAGTCCAGCAACGACGAAGTTCGTTTTGACGTAAGTTATATCGGGGCGCCTCGTTATCGTATTAGAGCGGTTGCGTTAGATTACAAAAAAGCAGAAAATGCGATGAAAAAAGCAGCGAGCGCTGCTATAGGTATAGTCGTTAATGCTGGAGGCACTGGAAAGTTTCATAGGGAGCTTCAAACATCATAGTATGATTAAGCTCTCGCCAAGCATCCATGAAGATTCGCAAGTGCCACATATACACCTTTCAAGAAAAGTGTCCAGTGTGCGGGCAGATTACTGCAAGAGCCCGTCCTCCAAAATTTTCGCCGGAGGATCGATATGGCAAATACCGCAGACTGCTCAAGCGTGAGACACATAGAAGCGTTGAATGAACGATTAGTAGTTTGGCACGTACGTCCCGGAAGAGTTGAGGTTTAGATGGAACGAATTGAAGTTAAGCACATTAAGGACGTAAAATTGAAAAATCCAGTTCTTGTCGAAGGATTACCGGGAATTGGACATGTCGGAAAACTGGTCGCTGAACATATGATAGATGAACTCAGCGCTCAGAAAATCGCCGAAGTGTATTCCTCTCATTTTCCGCCTCAGGTAATTGTGCTTTCGAACGGAACAGTCAGAATGGTGAGAAGCGAGTTCTATGCGGTCAGCGGCGAAAAACAACATCTGCTAATACTTGTAGGCGATCATCAAAGCGCAACAAATGAAGGTCATTACGAGCTCACCGACACGTACCTAAACATAGCAAAGCAGAATAACGTGCAGAGAATTTACACGCTTGGCGGCTACGGTCTTGGCCAGTTAGTAGAAAAACCAGCCGTTCTTGGCGCAGTAAATAACCCAGCTTTGGTTCAAGAAATGAAAGAATATGGAGTAGTATTTAAAGAGAATGAGCCAGGAGGCGGCATAGTGGGCGCCTCTGGATTGCTATTAGGGCTCGGTAGCTTGGGAGGAATTGACGCAGTCTGTTTGATGGGCGAGACATCTGGTTATTTGGTCGATCCAAAAAGCGCTCAAGCTGTTCTGAGAGTTTTGTGTCAAGCACTCAAAATAGACATTGGCATGAGAGCCCTGGAAGATCGCGCCAAAGACATGGAAAAGATTGTCGCTAGACTCCGTGAGATGGAACAGACAGGCTTGCGCGAAGTGGCAAGCGAAGAGGATCTTCGCTACATTCGCTAGTAGCGCCAACTAATACGTGAGTCAGCGATAACGAAGCCAAGTGATAAATCAATTTGTGAAAAATTGGGTTACTGGCGCGCTGCCGCTCTCGCAATAGCGTGATTAAGTTGGATTTGGAAAAGGTAGAACCAAGGCGCAACGGGAGTGCAGCAGGCGATCTTTCCGCTAAGTAATCCCTTTTTCCGGAGAGAGTCACAATGGTGAAAAGCGAGTACGACATCGTCATAGTAGGCGCTGGCCCTGCAGGAGCGCACGCAGCAGCGACAGCGGCCGACGAATGCGACGTTCTTTTGATTGAAAAGCGACAAGAGATCGGCAGTCCTGTGCGGTGCGCCGAAGGCGTTTCAAAAGCAGGATTGGAGAGATTTTTCGAGCCTCAACAGAGATGGATTGCGAGTAAAGTGACCCGCGCCCGCATATTCTCTCCTGACGGCACGGCTGTTGACGTATCAGAGGAAGTTGCTGGCCCTGAAGTGGGCTACGTACTTGAACGCAAGATTTTTGATAGGGATCTAGCGAAGCACGCAGCTCGTCGAGGCGCGGACGTAGTCGTTCGCACACGAGCTACAGGGATTATCAGAGAAGACGGTTTTGTGCGCGGAATTACGGTTCGGCACCTCGGCGAATCGCTTGAGATACGAGCGAAGGTGGTTATAGCGGCAGACGGCATCGAGTCCCAACTTGCTCGCTGGGCTGGCATAGACACAACGCTCAAACCATATGACCTTGAAAGCTGCGCGCAATATCTAATGACCAACGTTGACCTGCCCGGCGACTGCAGCGATTTCTATGTTGGAGCAGAAGCCCCAGGAGGCTACGCTTGGGTATTTCCGAAGGGGGCCCACGCAGCGAACATCGGGCTTGGAGTGCTCGCGAGCAAACTGGGGAACAAGAGGCCCCTGAAATATCTTAATGCGTTTCTCGACAAACGCTTTCCTGGCGGCCAACCGGTCGAATTACACGTCGGAGGGACCCCCGTGAGCAAAGCAGCGCCCACAACCGTGGCAAACGGGCTAATGCTCGTTGGTGACGCCGCCCGTCACACCGATCCGATGACGGGCGGAGGAATTGTCAACGCACTAGAGGGGGGCAAACTCGCCGGTCAAGTCGCAAAGCAAGCAGTCCGAGCGCAAGACTCCTCTCGGAAGGTTCTCTCGCAATACGAAGCGGCTTGGCGCGCCTCATTTGGCAAGAAACTCGAGCGAAACTACAAAATAAAGGACGTCTTCGTGAATCTATCCGACGCCGATCTCAATAAGCTCGTTCACTCCCTCCAAGGCTTACCGATTGAGGAGCTGACCATCGGTGGAATAATAGGGCGGCTGATCACACGTCATCCACTTCTATTGGCCCGGCTCCGTCATCTGTTTTAGCGGAACAGAAGGATGAAACTTGCTGGAGTGGATGAAGCTGGGAAAGGAGCTGTTTTAGGCTCTCTTTTCGTCGGAGGAGTCTCGGTTGATTCTTCGGCGCTTAAATACTTAGGAAGGATGGGGTTGAGAGATTCAAAAGCGCTAAGCCCTAAGCGTCGCGAGTCGTTATCAAAGCGGATTGAGAAAGTATGCACCGTGTATTTGCACGAGATCACGGCCATGCAAATAGATGAACTGAGAACCGCGTGTACAATTAACGACATTCTTGTAAAGGCTCACGCTTTAAGCCTACGTCATTTACAGCCTGACATAGCGTTTGTCGATGCTGCTGATGTGGATCCGCTTCGATTCGCGGAGCGTGTGAAAGACGAAAGCGGCATAAGCAACGTAATCGCTGAGCATAAGGCGGACTCAAATCACGTAATAGTTTCAGCCGCGTCGATTATTGCAAAAGCGCGTAGAGATGCGAGTATCAAAGCGCTCGGGCACTCCTTAGGGGTGGACGTCGGCAGTGGTTACCCGTCAGACGCAAGGACGATTAGTTTCTTGAAAAAGTGGCTAGATGAGCGGGGCGAACTGCCACCCGAAACCAGACGCTCTTGGAAAACAGCTCAGGAATTGCTTCTTGCTGCGAAAAGAGAAGGGTCTACCCCATCGTAACGTAGGTCACGAGAACCACTCCTACCCCTAACGCAGCTTCTCCAGGACTTTATCAAAGAAACTCTTTTCAAAAAGCACAAAAAGCGACTTGTCTCTGTCTTTAAAAAAGCGAATTTCATCATCCTTGTGCACGATTTGACTATATTGTCCGTCGATGACGAGTGCTGCGTCTTTTCCTAGGATTTTAACCACTACATCACTTTCGCCACGCACGACTAACGGCCGAACAGAAAGCTTATGGGGGGCTAAAGGCACCACTAGGAAAGCATCTACCCGCGGGTCTACGATCGGGCCACCGGCGCTCATAGCATAGGCGGTGGACCCCGTTGGAGTTGCCACTATTAGGCCGTCGGCGCGTAAAATGTCTAAAACGTGATCATCAATTCCAACGCTATATTCGAGTATTTTAGCTGGCCGTGACGTGACGATAACTGCCTCGTTTGTGGCGGACGGAAGGCGCCTCCCGTTCAGTGAGATTGCCAAACGTGACTGTGCAGATACACTGAAACCATCGAGTAAGCTGTCTACGACGCGAAAAGCGTCGTCTGGACTTACTTCTGCCAAGAAGCCGATCTTGCCTACATTGATTCCGACTATTGGAATCGGATATGGCAGATTTTGAAGAACGCGAAGGATCGTGCCGTCGCCCCCTACGGCTACGATAACATCAGCATCGAAGGAGTTAAAAGCTGTCCCTCGTTGCCCCAGCGCGTGAGCTGTTTCGAGATCGCAGACAACCTCTGCGCGCTCGTGCAGATGATGAGATATCTCTGCGGCTAATTTCAGTGCCTTGTCGCTGTCGCATCTAGAAACAATCCCTATCTTCATTCTTCTGAAAGATCAATCGATTTTTCGATTAAAGCGCCGTTTAGGCGTGCCCTTCTTAATCTAGTGCGTATGCCTTTATATTTAATGCTCGTTTACTAACTCGCATGAAGGAGCAAACCGAAATAAGAACGCTCAAGGTCGGCCGCTATATCCTCATAGACGATGAACCTTCAACGATAGTTAGTTTGGCGACCTCAAAACCTGGCAAACATGGATCGGCCAAAGCGCGGATAGATGCGGTCGGGATTTTTGACGGCCAAAAACGTTCAATTGTGCAGCCGGTCAGCGCCAAGATCTACGTTCCTATCGTGGAAAGAAAAGGAGCGCAAGTTCTTTCTGTTATGGGAAGGGTCGCCCAGCTCATGGATTTAAACGATTATTCGACTTTTGAGATTGAGATCCCCCCTGAGCATGTAGATAAGCTCGAGGCTGGCAAAGATGTGACGTACTTGGAGTCCATGGGAAAGCGCAAATTAGACGTCAAATTATAGCCTTATCAAATTTACCCCCATCCAGAGTATGTTGTTTGCCGATTCAACTTCCAGCTACGCCAGCAGCAAGTATGTGCTTCGCGGCATCTTGTTTGACGGCACCTCTTCATTTAGGACTGGTTCGCGATGGGCTCCCGAAGCCGTGCGAAAAGCGTCGCACAACTTCGAACCGTATGAATATGACTGCAACCGAGAGCTTTCGGATCTGCTCGTACACGACATGGGCGACGTGGAGTACGGAAACCTCGATGAGATGATAACGGATCTTGCAGCGAGCACGTCTTATCTCGCAAAAGACGGAAAGGTGCCGATAACTTTGGGGGGCGAGCATTCGATCACGTTTCCGTGTGTTAAAGCGTTAGCTAACGACCAGGAACTCACGGCAGTCATTTTTGACGCCCATCTGGATTTCAAAAAGAACTATCTCGGAAACGAATACGGCCACGCGTGCGTAGCCCGGAACGTACATCAACTTGGCGTGCCGCTATTTCTAGTCGGGATCCGCAGCGGGGATCGGGAAGAATATCAGCAGGCGTTAGGCAGCAGCGTTGTGTATACGATGGAGCAGATTAGGCGTGCAGGAATTAAAAGAATTCTGCGCAGAATAAAGTCTTCAATCAAAACAAGGGCCACATATCTTTCCATCGATATGGACGTTTTAGATCCCGCTTACGCGCCCGGTGTCGGGAATCCTGAACCGTATGGTATGACGCCATTGGAACTCCGAACGGCTATCAATACGCTTTCACCTCGTATAATCGGGTTTGATATGGTTGAGATAACGCCTGATTACGACATGGGAATGTCTGCTCTTGTCGGAGCAAAATTAGTACGGGATTTCTTGTTCATGCATTCAAGCGCTTTTGAGCGACAAATTGATCAAGGAGGCTGTTAGGTGAACCCGGTGAAGCACGCTAAAGTCCAAAAAGGTATAACGGTAGCGGCTCTAGTGCAGCAATATAACAACTGCGCTTTCGGAGCAGGAAGTCTGGCTAAGGCCGCTAAAATCTATAAAGAAATGCATGCTGAAGAGGTTACGATCTTTTTTGGCCTTGCTGGCGCTATGGTTCCTGCCGGAATGCGACAGATAATCGTCGACATGATGAAGCGCCGCGATATTGATGTGTTCGTTACTACCGGCGCCAACTTGGTCCACGACATGATCGAAGCGTTCGGCGGCGAGCACTGTCACGGTCAATGTAATGCAGATGATATCGATCTCAAGAATTCTAAGATCGACAGAATATACGACGTTTTTCTTCCTGATCAGCATTTTACTACATTCGAAAACAGATTTGATGCGATCGTTACCGATATTCTTGATTCAAACCCAAAAAAGCAGTTCACCATCAGCGACTTCTTACGCGAGGCCGGCTCTCGAATCGAGGACAGAGATTCAATTTTGAGGACGGCGGTGGACAACGAGATCCCAGTTTTTTGCCCGGCTATTGCTGATTCGTCTATCGGTCTTCAGAGTTGGATCTTCGGATATAAGCGCGATTTGCGAGTCGACGCGTTCAGGGACATTCGTCAAATTATGGATATTTGCTACAAAGCGAAACGCGCCGGAGCACTTCTTGTTGGTGGCGGCGTTCCAAAAAATTTTATAATGCAATCTATGTTGCTCATTCCTAAGGGGCTCGATTTTGCCATTCAGTTGACAATGGATAGGCCTGAAACGGGCGGCCTTAGCGGCGCGACACTGGACGAGGCGAAATCGTGGGGGAAAATAGGCGAGCACGCCGCGACAGTGACTGTTTACTCCGACGCGACTATCACTTTGCCGATTTTAGTTGCATCTGCGTTGTAAGGGGCTATTGAGCTGCTAGAAATGCCTGCCTGAAACGCGATCTAGGTCAAAACTCGCTGTTTTCGCAATTGCCATGACGGCGAACGTCCCAGCTTGAATGGGATCTGTCACCACCAAATCAGCCACTTCTGGAACTGATCCTGCCATATTCAGGGCAATGACTTTGAAGCCCTCACGCTGCAGCTTTTTGACTTCTTCCGCGATCTTACCTCCCATAAGCGAACCGGCTAGCACCAAAATACTTGCCCTATGTGTCCTGGATACGGCATTGACTGCTTTCGCGATATTGTGCTCATCTACTATCGGTAAAGTATCAATGCTAATCCGTTCTCCTCGAATATTGTGCCTGTCAGCCTCTGTAATTGCTCCGAGGGCTACTTGGGCTACTTGGGCGCCCCCGCCAATTATTATGACCCGAGAGCCCCAAATTTTTTCGAAAGGCTCATGAAAAACGACGCTTTCAACGTCATCAAGCGCCGTCAGCTTTTCAGAAAGCTCACGAGCATCTACCAGCTTTTCTATTTCCATATAGATTGCGGCCAAGCCAGCGTGCCTACCTTTCGTACGGATAAACTGTTGTGTATACCGTATGTTTCCCTCGAAAGAGGCTACTAAGGCTGCGATATCTCTCAAAACACCTGGCTTGTCTTTGCACAGCACGTTTATCGCCAAAAGCATCTCCATAACAATTCAGCCTCGTTAGTCTTTCATGCCAGTTGATGTTCTGCGTTTACCACTCCCTCTTCCGTAACGATTCCAGTAATGAGCTCGCGAGGAGTCGCGTCAAAGGCCGGGTTCTCAACTTCCACTGAGCGGGGAGCGATCAGCTTTCCACGACAAAATATAAGCTCATCTGCGTCACGCTGTTCAATTTTGACGTATGAGCTTTCGTAATCGAAAGTTGACGAAGGGGCTGCCACGTAAAATGGGACACCATGGGCTTTGGCACAGATTGCGAGCATATATGTTCCCACCTTATTGTACACTGCAGTCTTTGTAATTCTGTCCGCTCCCACAATAACACAATCAATCTTACCCTGCCTCATTATTGAAGCAGCTGCGTTGTCAGTGATTAAGGTCGTAGGAATTTGGTCTTCTAGCAATTCAAACGCGGTAATACGGCTTCCTTGATTGAGTGGCCTCGTTTCACAGACATATACCGCGATGCGCTTTCCCTCTTGGATTGCCGAACGTATGATCCCCAAGGCCGTTCCCCAACCGACTGTAGCTAACCTTCCGGCGTTGCAATACGTCATTACAACGTCGCCATCATTTAGCAAGCCCGCGCCGACGGCACCTAAAGATTTATTCGTGATCACATCTTCATCTGCTACGCGCAAAGCTTCCTTAAGTGCTACTTCTCTTACCTCTTCAACAGTAACACAAGGCTCGATCATTTTCAGGATCCGGTCAACCCCATAAAACAGATTGACAGCAGTCGGTCTGGTTTCCACTATAGATTTAGCTGCTAAACGTAACTGCGCTTTCAGGCGGGCCACGCTATGCTCTTTTATATTGTGCGTAGCAAGAGCAATGCCGTAAGCGCCTGCCGCACCGAGAGCTGGCGCTCCTCGCACTTTCAGCTTCCTTATCGCGTCGATGAGCTGATCGATAGTGCTGATCCGCACAAGCTTATACTCGTCCGGGAGTTTGGTTTGATCTACCAGCATTATGCCTTGGGACTCCCAGAAAATCGTCAGCTTTTCGTGAAACTGGTGGTTCATAAGCTTAACAGGAAACTGAAGTTTACAAGCTTAACGGTGGAAAGTGTGTCAAGGGCTCACGATGAACGAAGTAATGGTCCGAGCGTTCCCTGCACGAGTTGACTGTGAAATTCGCGTTCTACAATTACTGATTCGTTGCGAGCTTATTTTTTTGAATTCCGTTATATTATAGCAACCATTAAATAACAAGCGTCGTAATTGATGGAAGAAATTGCGAATGCTTGCAGATGATCTGATTCGGGCAACGTTTTCATCAGATGAGGAGCTGAAACGCACGCTGTTGCAAGCAATCAAAGAGCTTGGATTTACTGTAACCAAATTTGCAGAGATCTCAGGCGTCTCATCAAGCACGCTCTATAAAATCATTTCGGGAGAGCGGGAGCCAAATCTTAAGACACTCAGAGAAATCCTTCAAACAGTTAGAAGACTAGAAGGAGCCTCGAGGAGTGGCGACCTAATTGCAGTTGTAGCTGCGCGACCGGTGCTGGATAAGATAATGGAAAGGTCGATGGAGATAGAAGGCAAGGAGATCCTCATCAGAGAGTATCCTGCCACGTCAATAG
>CAZHSW010000069.1:0-8416 GCA_964534635.1 uncultured Methanomicrobia archaeon | reverse complement strand
GCTACTGCTTTGGGGGTTCACAGTCAATTCAGCTTGCACCGTTATATAAAATGCGGCGTGGGTTTGTGTGGTTCGTGTTGTATCGATCCTTCGGGACTACGTGTATGTACGGATGGACCCGTTTTCACAGGACAGCAGTTGAAAGGAAGTGAATTTGGAGAATATGTGCGCGACGCGGCTGGCAGAAAGGTAAGCTTTTGACTGGGCATCAACTATGAGCTGGAGATACTCCGGGGCTATGAGTACTGTACGAGGTGCACATTGCCGGATTCGAACGTTCGAGTGGAGACTTAGTCCGGGAACGAGCGTGAACGACTTCAAGTACGTGGAAAGTACATTCGCGTTTGCAAGCTTTGTAATGTTGTCTGCGAGGGGATATGGACATTCCAAAGAATTTTGATCCTGAATATGTCGAGTCTAAATGGCTTTCCACTT
This sequence comes from uncultured Methanomicrobia archaeon, assembly GCA_964534635.1. Taxonomy (GTDB): domain Archaea; phylum Halobacteriota; class Bog-38; order Methanoflorentales; family Methanoflorentaceae; genus Methanoflorens. Next base: position 7,981 of record CAZHSW010000069.1, on the reverse strand, counting down.
GGGATCCAGCTATGTACCAATTTCTCAAAGAGAAAGCAGAAAAGCCATTTATTATCGACACTCCTCCGCCTTACCCGACTGGAAATTTTCATCTTGGAAACGCACTGAACTGGTGCTATATCGATTTCATCGCGCGGTACAAGCGCATGAAGGGCTTTAACGTCATGTTTCCGCAAGGATGGGACTGTCACGGGCTCCCAACTGAGGTGAAAGTCGAAACCACATATAACGTCACGAAGAACCAAATTCCGCGGACAGAATTTAGGGGTCTTTGCGAGAGTTTGACCCGAGAAAATATTGCGTTGATGAAAGGAACGATGCAGCGGCTTGCATTTTCAATAGACTGGTCGCGGGAATTCGTAACGATGGACAAGGCGTACTACGGCAAGACGCAGAAGTCATTCGTGCAGATGTACCGGAATGGCCTAATCTACAAGAGTGATCATCCAGTAAACTGGTGTCCACGCTGTGAAACGGCGATTGCGTTTGCTGAGGTTAATTATGAATCACGATCAACGACGCTCTACTATCTTGTTTTTAAAGGCGATCGAGAAATCGTGGAAATTGCTACAACCCGTCCTGAGTTGTTGGGTGCCTGCGTCGCGATAGCCGTAAACCCAGCCGATAAACGCTACGCACATCTGATACGCGAGAACGTGCGGACGCCGCTCTACGAGGAGGAGGTCCCTGTAGTTGGCGATGAAGCGGTTGACACAGCATTTGGCACCGGCGTTGTGATGATTTGTACGTTCGGTGACAAACAAGACGTTCGCTGGTGGAAAAAGCATAATCTGCCGCTTAAAAAAGTGGTCGGAAAGGACGGGCGCATTACTGATAGCAGGTACCTGGGGTTGTCTATCAGTGAAGCGAAACAGCGCATTATTGGAGATTTGTTAGCAAATAAGCTTATAAAAAGAACAGAACGCATCGAGCAGAACGTTGGGTTTCACGATAGATGTGAGACCCCTATCGAGATTCTTTCGGAGAATCAGTGGTTTGTCAAGATAGACAAAAACAGAATACTCGATCGGGCAGCCGAAATCAGATGGACTCCATCGTATGCATTTCATCGCTTGAGGAACTGGACTGAGAGCGTAGAATGGGACTGGTGCATCTCTCGGCAACGCATTTTTGCTACGCCAATTCCGGCTTGGTACTGTGGCAGATGCGGGCAGGTCTTGGTTGCTGAGGAGAGCTGGCTTCCTTTGGATCCTACCGAGGAGAGGCCCAGACGTCCCTGCGACTGCGGCTCGAAGGATTTCACGCCAGAATATGACGTTCTTGATACGTGGATGGACTCGTCAATCTCCGCTCTAAACGCCGCGGGTTGGCCTGCCTCTGGGTATGAGCAGTTGTTTCCCACTCAGTTGCGACCGCAAGGCCATGACATTATCAGGACGTGGGCTTTCTATTCTATTTTGAGGTCCGAGGCTCTAGTCGGAATGAAACCTTGGGATCACGTTGTCGTGAATGGAATGGTGTTAGGCGAAGACAACCAGAAAATGAGTAAATCCCTTGGTAATATTATTGCCCCCGAAAGCATCATCGAGCGCTACGGAACGGATGCTGTTCGACAATGGGCTGGAATAGGGGGCTTGGTGGGGTCCGACGTCCCCTATAACACGAAAGATCTCACAGCTTCGGTACGGTTCTTAACGAAGTTGTGGAACGTATTTCGCTTCGCTGCGTTGCACCTTGTTGAAGAAATGGAGCCAGTGACGTATGGGCCCCAAAATCCGACCGAGTTGTGGCTAATCAATAAGCTGAATGACCTAGTCGCTTCAGTCACCTCTAGCATGGAACGCTTTGCTTTCGACGAAGCTTTGAAGAATATTCGGTCGTTCGCATGGAGAACGTTAGCAGATCACTATGTTGAGGCGGTCAAAAGCAGACTTTATGAACGAGACGCCCATAGCCAGGCCGCTTTGTTGCTTGCGCTCGATACGATCGTAAGATTATTGGCGCCCTTTTGCCCATTCTTTGCGGAAGAGATTTTTTCGCGTTTGCATCCTGGCGCAGAAAGCGTTCACCTGCATTCGTGGCCTGAGTTTGAACTCAAGACGCGAGATGTCCCCTCCGTCCGGCCAAAACGGCCTCATGCTGTCACACAGATTATCGAAATAGCAGCCTCTCGCACTGAAGTTGAAGAAGCGCTGCGCGTCGGTAGTCTGGTTAAGGAAATTATTAGCGGAGTCCGGAAATATAAGTCAGAACAAAATCTTGCCCTGAACTCTCGAATTGAGGGTGTGTCCGTCTACACACAATGGGACATGACATACGGAGCAAGTGACATTAATAACACGCTCAATGCCGATGTTACGTATTCACGAGGCAAGCCCGAGATTGACGAACGTATCGTAGAAATTAGTCCCGACCTTGGTTCTTTAGGTCCGCGTTTTAAGTCCAAAACAAGAAGCTTGGTAGAACTTATTAACACGATGTCTCTTGAAGAACTCTCTGCTCAAATTGAGAAAGGATCCGTCACGATTGATAACTGTGAATTATCGCCAACAGATTTCAATATTAAGACGGAGCGTTTCGCTGAAGGTGCGGCAGTCGCGGTCATTGAGCTAAGTGAAGGCACAATTCTCATCAAGCGCTCGTAAAGTCTATTACCATCCTTCGGCGAGCAATTCGTACTTTTTAAGGCACGTAAGTACCTCTTCATCCGTAAGATCAGAGAAGTGGTTGTAAAAGCTTGCCACGGCGAACCACGGGCGATCGCTTGTTAGCGGACAAATGTATTCGTCGACGTGAGGTTTTACCAGCATTTCAGCGCTTTTCGAAGCGACTGGGACTGCTAATATCACTCGCTTTGGTTGCCGCTTTCGCACGTAAGCGATCGCAGCCAAAGCGGTGTACCCTGTAGCCAAACCGTCGTCGACTATAATTGCCGTCCGTCCTGATAATTGAGGAAATGGTTTGCCGCCTCGATATTTTGTCTCACGACGTTTGACTTCTTCAAGCACGTGTGCCGCAATTGTTTCGATTTCGGCGTCCGTCAGTCCGACATAACTGATCATATCGTCGTTCAATACTCTAGATCCGTCTGAAGTGATCGCTCCAAAGCCGGCTTCAACGTTCGTAGGAATTGGTAGTTTTCGCGGTATGATCAAATCGAGAGGGGCGCGCAGACGGACTGTTATTGGGAAAGCGACCTCAATACCTCCGCGTGGGATTGCTAAAATTGTCGCCACTTGACCTTCATACCGGAGCAACAAATCAGCGAGAACGTGTCCTGCTTGTACGCGATCCTTATACATGCTTTTCACTGTGTGTTGCGGGTTTTTAAAGGTATACACTTGAATGTGGGTTTTTGAGTTCTTACAAGGGGTGGATGGGCCTTAGGAAGCGCTTTCTCGCAAACTATATAAAACAAGATTAATATCCCAAAGCGTAACTAGGACCGTTAGAGTATAACTAGGTACACTATTATGTCGATGAAAGATCTAAAAATTCTGTTAGATGAAGATGAAATGCCTAGACGGTGGTATAACATTCAAGCTGATCTCCCCGTCAAACTGCCGCCCAAGCTGCATCCTGTTACTAGAGAGCCTGCGACAGATGATGATATGCTCGCGTTGTTTTCACGTTCGCTAGTTGAGCAAGAAGGAGCCAAAAACCGTTATATCGACATTCCGGACGAGATTTTGGAGGCATATTTCAGATTGGGACGACCGACGCCCTTGTATCGAGCAAAGAGACTTGAGAACTATTTGAAAACGCCTGCCAAAATCTACTACAAGAGGGAGGACGTCTCATTTGCGGGATCGCACAAGCCTAATACGGCGATTGCCCAGGCGTACTACAACATGATCGACGGTAGCGAAGGTCTCGTCACAGAAACGGGTGCCGGGCAATGGGGCACGGCGCTAGCGCTCGGGTGTTCGATGTTTGGTTTGACGTGTAAGGTTTTTATGGTTAGAGTCAGCTATGATCAGAAACCGGCAAGAAAAACGCTCATGCGGCTTTATGGTGCTGAGGTGATTCCGTCGCCGTCCACCCTTACGCAAAGCGGACAAAAAGCATTAGCAGCGAATCCCGATCATCCTGGCTCTCTTGGACTTGCTATAAGCGAGGCTGCGGAAACGAGTTTGGCAGCTGAGAAAACCAAATACTCGCTAGGATCAGTCCTTGAACACGTTCTGCTGCATCAAACTATTGTCGGTGAGGAGACCGTTGCCCAGCTTAAGCAAGCCGACGAGAATCCAGACGTCATGATCGGTTGCGTAGGCGGGGGCTCGAATTTCTCCGGGTTTTCATATCCGCTTCTCGGAGAGCACATTAGGAATGCAAATGGTACGCGGTTTATAGGTGTGGAGCCCTCTGGGTGTCCGACGCTCACGAAGGGCGAGTACAGGTACGACCTCGGTGACGCGGCTGGGTTTGCTCCGCTCGTCAAAATGTACACCTTAGGACACGATTTTGTTCCATCACCGATACACGCCGGTGGGCTTCGCTATCACGGTGATGCGCAAAGCCTAAGCCTGTTAAAAAACCTGGGCTACGTCGATGCCGTATCATATGAGCAGCTTCAAACGTTTGAGGCAGGCGTGCTATTCACGCGGACCGAAGGCATCTGTCCAGCCCCAGAAACGAGTCACGCTATCAAGGCAGTCGTAGATGAGGCAGTTAAATGCAAGCAAACAGGCGAAGCCAAGGTAATCGTATTTAACTTCAGCGGTCACGGACTTTTGGATCTTGCCGGATATGAGAAATTCCTCAACGGCGAGCTTAAAAACGGCAACAGTTCGTAAGTCGATCTCAATAACGGGAGCAAGCCGAACGCCCCTCAGAATATGACAGGCGACAAAGTCTGACCCGCTGGGCAGCAAGTGGATCGCCGTGTCTAGTTTCTACTGCGCTTAAATTTTGGGGCTCTTCGACGGGTTGCCTTTTGTGTTCTTTGCTTTCCTCTTCTCTCTTGAGTTTAAACGAGACGTTATATACCTCTCCGTTCTCTTGTCGATCGCCTGCTTCGCCCGATCCTTGATCTTTCGACTTGACGGGTCCGATGTCATTTTTTCGGTCAGTCATGGGAGCAGGCGATCGATTCGCCGGGTTTAAGGCGAGTTTTTGTTATCTTTAGGTGGCATAATGATCTTACAAATAGGGGCTTCATAGGCGTTAAGCGCTTCCGGCGGTACGCGCAGAATTAATCTTGGCCGAGCTTGAAGTTCGTAGTGAGCTATTCAAGAGGTTTATGTTTGGGTCAAGAGGCGCCAAATCACATTTGTTCGATCCACTGGTTAAATAGGGCGTATTGCGAGCATAGGTCTAGGGTATTTGTGCCGAGCGGATCTTTGAAGTAGATGGCAAGTTTTTCGACCAACCCACTCATGCCTCGCCGTTTTGCGAGTTCCATAAAGCGGAAAAGATCAATGACAAGAGGCGCGGCCAGAATGCTGTCACATCCTTGCCAAGTGAACTGCATGTTCATGCGATGATCGAGAAAGCCTTTGAACGAAACAAAGTCCCAAGCGATTTTGTGGTCAGAAAGGGGGGGAAAATAGTCTATGCGACTGCTTACGTGGGGCTCGTAGCCGAGCATTTTCGGCACAACGCCCGTCTTCGTCACGAGTTTTGACTGCTTATTGTCGGGATGCTGGAGAATCTGTCCGTCCAGATTTCCCAGAATGTTGCTTCCGTACCAGCCGTCTATTTTCAAGCGGCGATACTTGAACATCGGCACTAACGCAGTCTTGACGAGAGTCTCGCCGGTTTTCCCGTCTTTTCCGCAGTGCGGCACGCCCTGGTCTATTGCCAGCTCCTTTAAGGCCGGAATGTCATTTCCCAAGGAAGGCGTGAAATTTACGTAAGGCATTCCGTTTTTCAGGGCGGAGTAGGCGTAGATTGCGCTTGCAGGAATCTTGTCTGAGTTCGCTTCGATGGCATTTTCGAACTTTTCCAGTGTGGCATGCTCAGGCTGAGTCGCGAAGTAAGGCTCTGTCGAGGCCAAGTTTACGACGACGCAGTCATCGTTTCTGGCAAATTGTCGCAACTCGTCAGATATCTGGTGCGCAGCTTCACTAAGCGTCTGGCTTTTGTTGTCGCAAAGCCCTGTGATCGCTTGCCCGCAGTTGTTGACGATGCCGCACCTCACGGGGATCGATTCGATTTCCTGCCTCAACTTCGCGAGCTCTGTCGTGTCGAACGTATTGTTTTCGCGCACGTTTTGCCAAGCTGCTTCGTACAGCGAGATGCTTCGGATGTCGTGGCCGCCAAACTGGACATCTTCGATCGGCGCGAGGTTCAATCGTGAGAACTGTTCGTCCTCTGAAGGTATGCCAGCGGTGGTATTCAGGTCTTGTTTGATGGCTAGGACTCCCACAATGGTCGTAGTAGCGACAGCACCCTTGATCCCAATGAACCATACCTTCATCCTTGACGAATCTACCCTCACTCTATAAAAAATCTTTTAAAAACAACTGTAATGAAGATTGATTGCGATATTATCGCGCTTTTGGTTTGCGTTCTCCTCTGCTGCGATAACTAAAGAGAGCGCGTCACAAAAATAAGTGTAGGTGATGGGGGGACGTACCAGCGGCTGAATTCAACTAATCTTTCTTTTTCTTCTTTTCTTCTGAAACGAACACGTGTTCTGGTTTTTTTTCTTCAGGCTCGCAGATGCCTTCTGGGTCAGGGCCGAGGTCACACAATTCGAGCTGTTTAATCTTATCCATATCTTGTTCGTGAACGTAGTTTGCGTGGTAGGTGTCGGTGTCAGGCGCGTTTAGAGTTCCCGACTTGGTATCTTTCTTAAACTTGTATTCTTCTTTCTTCTCTTCGGCCATTAGTTATCACCGCTGCGTACATTAGTGCGGGTTCTATTAATCTGTATCGGTTAGCTTGTACCTTCGCAGCGAGGTTTTTTTTGGCGATAAACGTCAAAGGCGAGCCAAAAAACTATTTCTTAATTCTTCAAAACGATAGTCGAAACCGTGCATAGCGCGATCGAGGGTGCAAAAACTCGCGTTTTAGCTCCGTGAGACATAAGTCTCTGTTTGGCAATAGGATATTTGTAGGAGATGATTTAATATCGAGTTCCAGGCGTTTGAGTGTCAACTTTGTGAGCTCATTTCCCCCTCGAGAATGCGGCATAGCTACGTTCACTTACGATCTGACAACAGGTATCGCTAAAGTCGCTGACGATATAACGTGGAACGTCAGCCTTCTTCAGCAGTGCCAGAAACTTTTCTTGAGTAACGTTACTAGCCAATCTCAAGCGGCGCGATGGAGCAAGAAAAAATTTACGCGCAGCAGCCGCTTCACTTCAAAGATGCTTAGCGTTATAAAAGACTGCAATCGGGCTAGTTATGTTGCCGCTGCTAAGAAAGTTAACGAGGCGCGGATTGATGTTGTTAATGTTCAGCACGAGTTTGGACTTTATAAGGGCGATTTCGGCGACTATATATTAGAATTCATGCGACGGGTCAACAAGCCAATAGTCACGACATTACACACCGTTTTGCCAAATCCTCCGGCGCATATGAGGGGCGTTGTTAAGGACATTTATGCGCTGTCTGAACGGGTCGCTGTGTCTGCGAATGCAGGGATAATGTTATTAGCGAAAGATTACGGTTTGGACAAGAACAAGCTGATTTTAATTCCGCACGGCGTGCCGACGGTGCCGCTCGTTGACACGAGGCTAGCTAAGAGGCGGTTGGGCTGTTCAGAAAAGTTCGTCATTGCAAGCTTTGGCCTGATTAATCCAGATAAAGGAATCGAATACGTGATTGAAGCTTTGCCGTCAGTCATTGAAGCAAATCCACACCAAGATGTCGTTTATATGGTAGTCGGTGAGCCGCATCCAGCGCTCGAGCGGAAAGTGAGAGAGGAGTACCGGTATAAGCTTGACAACCTGATAAAACGGTTAGGCCTATCGCACAACGTCGTGTTTGTCGAACGCTATTTGTCAAATAGAGAGATGATAGGTTACTTTTTAGCTGCTGACATATGTGCAGTTACCAACACGAACCCT
>CAZHSW010000068.1:0-4752 GCA_964534635.1 uncultured Methanomicrobia archaeon | reverse complement strand
CACGGCCACACAATTTTGCAGAAGTCTACCGATGAGACGGTGTCATATCTCGCACGCAAGCTAAGCGGCGCAGATGCGGACCGTAGAGAAATCATTGAAAAAGCCGTGGAAGAGCTGCGAATAATCTTCGCTTCCGCCACGTAAACAGAGGAGAGACGCACGACCGTGGTTGCAACAAAAAATGCCAGGCAAGGATTGAAGTTCAAAGCCACAAATGAGCTAGGCACACGTAAGCGCTTCGCGCTCGATGCAGAGGACCGGCCCATTCTTGAAGCTCGTAATCTCAGCAAAAGGTTCGGCAACGTTAAAGCGGTGGACGCGATCAGCTTCGAAGTTTTTGAGGGCGAAATCTTCGGGCTTGTTGGCCTGAACGGTGCCGGCAAGACAACAACGATGCTAATGGTATCCTCTCTGCTAAATCCTGATTCCGGCGGTGCTTCAGTGTGCGGATTTGACATTATGAAGGAGAAGGACGGCGTCCGGCGCTCTATCGGGTTCGTTTTCGAAGAAGAGGCTGTTGATATTTATCTTACGGGCAAGCAAAACCTGGATTTTGCAGCACGGATGTACAGCCTCTCAAGACAAGAACGGGAGACCAGGGTTGCTGAGGTGCTCAAAACGGTCGGATTGGAGCAGCACGCAAACAGCAAAGTTAGGGATTATTCCGGCGGCATGCTGCGACGGCTTGAGATAGCGAGAGGGATGCTGACGTCTCCTAGGGTGCTCCTCCTCGACGAGCCGACCATAGGGCTGGATGTGCAGACGAGAAGATACCTCTGGGATTACCTTCGACGAATAAACAAGGAGATGGGGGTAACTGTTCTCTTAGCTACGTCATACCTTGACGAAGCTGATTATCTATGTAACAGGATAGCAATTTTGCACGAAGGTAGGATTGTAGCGTCAAATACGCCTGAGGGGCTGAAAGGTTCAATTGGTGAGAATCTGATAACGCTTCGAATATCAGACGGCCATGAGAAAAAGTTCGCTGAGCTGCTTGTCGGTGAGGATCGGACGACGTCCAGAGCATCAAAAGGCCCTCAGGACGAGTTCGCGGAAGTGCTGCGGACGATGCCTTGGGCAAAAAGCGTTGAAACAGATGATCAAGGCGCCTTAGTGCTGAATCTAGAAAATAAAGGCATAGGGATACCAGATATCGTGAGGATTGCCAAAAAACGCGGATTTAGTATTTCCTCTATTAGATCTAGTACGCCGGGCCTGAATGATGTTTTGTTGCATTACGCGGTCCGAGGGTCTTGAATGACAGAAGATGTGATAAAAGTACGCGACCTAACGAAGAAATTTGGCGACTTGGTTGCGGTCGATCGCATCAGCTTCAGCGTCAAGCGGGGTGAAATATTCGGGTTCCTCGGTCCAAACGGAGCCGGAAAATCAACGGCGATAAAGATGCTGACGACACTGCTGCACCCAACGTCAGGTTCTGCCGAGATCTGTGGGTACGACGTGGTCAGAGACAGTGACGAAGTCAGAAGACACATAGGAATTATCTTTCAAGACCGATCGAGCGATGACTATCTAACGGGTAGACAGAACCTTGACTTCCACGCACGAATGTACGCGATGAACAAGGAGGACAGGGAGAGCAAAATGGAGAGCGTCCTTGATTTGCTCGAGCTGAAAGGAAAAGAGAACATCAGGCTTCATAATTTGCCGGAGGGCGTTCGTCGTCGATTTGAGGTGGCGAGAGGCTTTATGACTCGCCCGGACGTCGTGTTCCTCGATGAGCCCACGATAGGATTTGACATCCGGGCGAGGATGGATTTATGGAACCAGATAAAGCGGGCACGGGAGCAGGAGGGCGTCAGCGTCTCACTCACGACGCATTTTATCGAGGAGGCAGACTACCTTTGCGACCGCGTAGCTATCATTGACAAGGCGAGGATGATAGCACTAGATATGCCTCAGAAGCTGAAGGCGTCCGTCGGGTCGGATTTGATCTCACTTCAGCTCGCAAACGGAGGAGAACGAAGGGCTGCGTTTATAGAGAAGCTGCAAGAGCTCGATTGGATCGAGCGTGTTGAGGAATACAGCAATTCATTATTGCTTAGTGCGGAACGCGGCGAGGGGAGGGTCGCTAACCTCATAGATTTTGCAGACACGCGCGGGTTTGTCATTACGTCGATAGATGAGCACGAACCGAGCCTAGAGGACGTCTTTTTGCACTTCACAGGCAGGACGATACGAGAAGCTGAAGGTGGGCAGATGAGGTTGGAAGGAAACGTGCGAGGGGTGGTACGGTAAAATGGAAGCCCAAGAGGTAACGCATAGACCCCTGTTTGAGGGGGCGCCAATTTACAGCATGTGGTTGCGAGAACTGATACGATTCACCGGCATGCAATCGCGAATCATCGCGACTTTCGCCTCGCCGTTAATTTGGCTTCTTTTTTTGGGTATTCCGTTGAGTGAGATCTTTTCAAGTGCAGGAGGCCAGAGTCTGCCCGGAGGATTGCACTTCTTCGCGTTCATCGTCCCAGGAATTCTCGGCATGGGCTTACTATTCGGGGCCACGAATAGCGGCGTCACCGTCCTCTGGGACAAGGAGTTCGGTTTTCTGAAGGAAGTGATGGTCGCTCCCGTGCGGCGCACATCGCTCATGCTGGGCAGAAGCTTAGGAGCGCTGACGATCGCAATTATTCAAGCCTTCGCCACGTTAACAATCGCTCTCATCCTCGGCACGTGGTTCGGTTTCAGAATAATCAGCGTCGCTGGTTTCCTCCTGGCGCTTGGCTTCATGATTATTACCTTCTTTGCTTTCGTCGGTTTCGGCCTGACGCTTGGCGCCTTGATTGAGGAGACCGAGGGATTTATGACCATTGTGCGCATGCTCGAGTTTCCGATGTTTTTCCTGTCTGGTGCCCTATTGCCGATTACCGTCATTAAGGGCATTCCTGTTTTGTATCAGCTGCAATTCATCAACCCCCTTACGTATGGCGTTGACGGGGTCCGAGGGCTCCTCACCGGCGTATTCTTCCTGCCGCCATGGCTTGATCTGATTGTCATTATCGCTTTCGCGGTGCTGTTCCTTTTCCTCGGCGCCTATACCTTTTCTCGGATGGAAGTTGACTAGCGTTGGGAGTCGCCGATAGTTACACTAAAGAGATTTGCATCGGCGGAAAGACGCTCTCATTCTGGCTGCAAAGGGCAAGGGCGGGCTATACGGCAATTTAGCTGCGCTCCGCAGCATACGCGGAGATATGCTACCCTATCCACTTTTTCTTTCGCTAAAATATACACTGCCACACTCGCTAGTCGGACTGCACGCGGCAGAGAACCGGCTCTCTTGTTTCGAGATGGATAAGTGCAAAAATCATACCTTTTCTCGGATGGAGGCTGACTAGCCTGGGAATCAATGTAACGCTCATCCAACCACCGTCCCAGCCGAGTACGGTGCGGAAGCTGAACATCTGTACGCCGCCTATCGGTCTCGCATACATCGCAGCGTTCCTGCGGATCAAGGGCATCGCGTCATGATTATCGACGCCGAAGTCGAGCAGCTGAGCGGCGATCAAATAGCGCAACAAGCGCGAAGGGCGGATTTCATAGGCATCACCACGGCCGCGCTGACCTATAACTCTGCGCTCGAGATCGCTCGTCTGACCAAACAATCGAACGTAGGCACGATGTTGGTTCTCGGCGGGCCTCAGGCGACGTTTCTCGGCGCGGAAAGTTTGGAAAAATCGCCTGCCGACGCTGTCGTGTGTGGCAAGGGAGAACACACGATGCTCGATGTCGCGAACGCGGTCGAATCGGGCAGCGCATTTTACTTTGACGGGGTGACGTACAGAGATGCCGCATCGTCATCAAGAATTCTGATCGGAAGCTGATCCCCAGCCTAGATGAGATCCTTTTTCCGGCGCGAGACCTGCTGCCGATGGAAAAGTACCTGCCCCTCAAATGCACAGGAGTCATATCGGGCCGTGGGTGCCCATTCAGGTACATTTTCTGCGCCTCATCGAACTTGAATCGCAAGACGTTTCGGTCGCGGAGCGCGCACAACGTCTTTCAAGAGGTGGCGCAGCTCGTCGCGCAGGGCTACGAGAACGTCACCTTGCTCGATGACGACTTCATCTTCGATAAGGACCGCGCGTTCAAGTTCGCCGATCTCGTGGAAGAGAACGAACTGAAGTTCGAGTGGTCTGCACGGCACGCGTCGACTCAGTCGACGAGGACTTGCTGCGCAGGTTGGAGGAAGTCGGCTGCAACGGACTTTTTTGTCGGCTTAGAGTCTGCATCGTATGAGACCCTGAAACTCATCAAAAAAAGATTCTCGACCATCAGGTGATCATTGCTTTTGAAGTGCTTAAAGACTACGAATATACGACAACGGCGTCCTTTATGATCGGATTGCCTGACGATGATCGCCAGAACTCTGTCGACACGATCGATCTCGCCAAACGGATTAATGCTGACTTCGCGATGTTTTCGGTGACGACGCCGTACCCGGTAACTAAGTTATATAACAACATCGATCGTTACGACCTAGAGATCACGTCAAACGATTGGAGCAAATTCACGCTCACGAAACCGGTCGTACGCACGAGCGCCCTCCCGACAGAGGACCTGCGGCGGGGGCCTTTGAAGGCTTACGTCGCCTTCTACAGGCGCATTCTTCTAAGCGCGAGCCGTCGTCGAGATTCAGCTAGGCTTTGCGCTGAGTCCGCTCAAAACGACACTCACAAACGCTTTTCGCCAGAAAGTTTTTTGATTTGGATTGCCAATGAAGAAATTATG
>CAZHSW010000067.1:0-10600 GCA_964534635.1 uncultured Methanomicrobia archaeon | reverse complement strand
CGCATTGAAGGTATTGCCGCCATTGCTGAAGGCAGATTATGACGTGATCGACTGCAATCAATTCCCCTATTTTCCCTGTTTTTCCGGCAAAATCGCCTCTATTATAAGGAGGAGACCGTTAGTCATTACGTGGCTAGAAGTATGGGACGCCTATTGGTCAGACTACATTGGACCAACCCGCGGCTGCATCGGCAAAATGGTTGAGCAACTTACAATGCGTCTTCCGGAGGGTATGGTGGCAATTTCACAAAAGACGAAAAACGATCTTGTAAGGTGCAAGGTTAACCCACGGCTCATCGATGTGATTCCGGTCGGCATCGATCTCGAGCGCATTATGAACATCGCGCCGTCGCCAAAGGCGACCGACGTTCTGTTTGCAGGGCGGCTCATTCAAGAAAAACGCGTGTATCTCTTGCTAGCCGCACTAGCACTAGCAAAGACGGACTTTCCCACGATTTCGTGCGTGATTATTGGCGACGGTCCGGAGAGGGAGTCATTAGAACGACTTGCTGCCGAGCTAGGACTTAGCGAAAACGTCGACTTTACCGGGTTCGTCGATCAAGACGGACTTACTGCGCAGATGAAATCGTCAAAGGTACTCGTCTTGCCGTCGGTTCGCGAGGGGTTCGGACTCGTTATAGTCGAGGCAAACGCGTGCAAGCTGCCTGTCATCAGCATAAGCCACGAAATGAGTGCTGTCCGAGAGCTCATTCAGGACGGCGTCAACGGCTTCCTCATCAGCAAGATCTTGCCCGATAAGATTGCCGAGGCCGTTCTTAGGATCGTCAAGGACGATGAACTACGAAAGAAGCTTGCTGAAAATGGATTCGAGATGTCAAAGCGATATGCGTGGTCAGATATCTCAAAAAACATTATAGATACCTACGAAAAACTAATCGCTGAGTAAACGGTCGTTGATGATGGCGAAGCGTGCTTCCTATTAATAAGTCATAGCGAATATGCATTCTGACGATGAAAGCGCTGATCGTTTCACCCTATTATTCCGGCGTTGGTGGACTGCAGCAGTACACCTATCGAATCGCTGCTGGATTGCACAATGTGGGCGTAGAGACAGCTGTCATAACCTGTTCTCGCGTCCCGCGCACAAGTGGACCGGCCGTTTTTACACTGCCCCAACTCACGACTATCTCAAACACTCCGTTCAGCTTAAGCTGGTTTACAAGAATCAGAAGAATAATCGACCAGTTTGATCCTGATGTCGTAAACGGCCATTTGCCCGTGCCATACATGGCAGATGTCGCTGCACGAGTTTGCGACGACCGACCGTTCGTTCTGACATACCACAATGACGCCGTTGGGATAACCAACATAACGAAGCTCTTAGTGCGCGCCTATTACGAATTTCTCGGAAAAGGCACCATTGAGCGAGCGAAACGCATCATTGCTACTTCCCAGCACTATGTCGCGCTCTCGCCACATTTGAAAGCTTACGGTGACAAAACAGACGCGATACCTCCTGGGGTCGATACAGAGACATTTAATCCCAATGTATATAGTGGCTACATCCGGGACAAGTACGGCCTTGACGGAGGCATCATCCTCTTCGTCGGCCAATTAAGCAAAGCACACCGACACAAGGGACTCGACATTCTGATCCGTGCGGTGCGCGATTTGGATCAAAAGACGGCACTAGTCGTTGTTGGCGGCGGAAATTGGCTTTCGCACTATGCAGCTGACGCGAGGCGCGTCGGAGTCGCTGGCAGAGTAATATTCGCAGGGATTGTTCCCGAAGGAGAGATGCCGTTGTATTACCGTGGCGCCGATGTGACGGTGCTTCCCACGTTAACTGACGCGGAAGGATTTGGCATGGTCTTAGCCGAAGCAAACGCGTGCGGCAGGCCAGTTATTGGGACGAGGGTCGGAGGTATTCCCTCACTAATTCGCGACCAATATAACGGCTTACTAATTGGGCCTGGGGATCTGCGGGCGCTTGTGAACGCCATCAAAAATATATTAAGTGATGTCGACCGCGCCGAAACGCTCGGCCATAACGGTCGCGAAATGGTCAGCAGCCAGTTCACGTGGGATCAAGCAGTTGCCCGCACCGTGAGAGTCTTCGATGGCTTAATATAACCTCAGCTTAGAAATTAAACAGAAAGAGGCTAAGTGATTTTTTCGGCGTTGTCATTGAGGTAGTCCTGTGAGGATATGCATGATTACTAACCTTTACCCGCCATATGTTCACGGCGGTGCCGAACTCTACGTACATAACATCGCAGAAAAGCTGAACGCCGAGCACGATGTGTCAATCATAACGACAGCTCCGTTTGGCAAGAAGAGAATCTCAGTTTCCGACAAAAAGACTGAAGGAAAAGAGACGATCTACCGGTTTTACCCGCTCAATCTCTATTCGCCGTACAGTTATGCGCTCAAGCCTACATTTGTCAAACCGATCTGGCACCTTTTCGACGTGTGGAATCCACACGTGTACACTTACGTGAAGGAGGTGCTAAAGCGCGAGAGAGCTCAGGTCGTGCACGTGCATAATTTCAAGGGGTTATCAGCATCAGTGTTCAGAGCCTCCAACGATTTGGGCATTCCTGTCGTTCACACCGTCCACGACTACGACCTCATTTGTCCAAAGACGACGATGCTTACGAGGACAAACGCCGATTGCGTGAACCCGCACAGCCTGTGTCGCCTGTATCGACGCTTGTCCAAGCGCATCGCGCTCTCCGCTGTCATCGCCCCGTCTGATTTTATGCTTGAGACCATTTCCAACTTCGGGCTCTTCCCAAACGTGCCGAAGACGAAGCTCCCGCTGGGGATAGCCGAGTGCGAACCAGTAGAAAAGGTCAGCAGTGGCACTTTTGACGTACTCTACGTCGGGCGTCTCGGAATACACAAGGGAGTTCACTGCCTCATCGAGGCGTTTAAAAGCTTAGATCTCAGCAATGCTCGACTCCACATAGCCGGCCAGGGTAGCGACAGGCCTGCTCTCGAGCGCGCTGCGCGTGATGATGGAAGAGTTCTTATCTATGGCTTCGTGGCCCCCGAAAAGCTTCGACAGCTGTACAGCGTAGCTGATGTGGCTGTGGTGCCCTCTATTTACAGCGAACCGTTCGGGCTCGTCATACCTGAATATTATCAGCAGGGTATTCCAGTCTTAGGAAGCCACGCTGGAGCGCTTCCGGAGCTCATCACCGACGGATATAACGGTTTCCTCTTTGAGCCTGGCGATATCGGAGCGCTGGCAGCTGTCTTAGCAGAGCTTGCAAGTGATTCGAAGCTGCTCGATGAACTTAGTAGGAACGCACGCAAGTCGGCGACTACCTTTCATCTAAGCACCCACTTGCTGAAGCTCGAAGCGATATACGCGAGTGTCGCGTCACGCGATGTCCATCTTGCAGGGTGAGCAACTACGTAAATTGAGGACGGGTACGCGTGGATATTCTGTCAATAGCGGTTCATTATGGCTTGTCCAAGCCTCCAAGCGGCGGGCAGAACAGGTTTATGCACATTATTCAAGAACTCAAGAGCCACGGCAACAACGTCACAGTACTCGAGCCCGACGTCTTTTTTGAGAGTGGCGATTTGGAGAGGGCCAAAATCTACACCTATCCGAGATACTCGCTGTTTGGACGAAGTCTAAATCTTCTCAAAGACTTCGATATCTGGTTCTTTACCAAATTGCTAGAGATCTTTCAAAGAGAAAGAGTCGACCTTATCACTATTGATAGCCCGTACGGCGCTTTTGCAGTGAGACTTGCAGCCAAACTGACTAAGATTGACGCGCCAGTTATTTACAGCTCGCACAACGTCGAAGCGAGTTTCACGAGCGAAGTAACGCCGCAGTTTGCCGAATTGTCGTATGTCGAACGAAGAATGATACCACGGTACGTTGCAACGATAGAAAGACTCGCCACGAGACACCTAGTTGATCATATTACAGCCGTGAGTGACGAAGACAGCGAACTTTTTCGCAGCAAATATAGCCTCGACGAGGACAAGGTAACGGTGATTTCCAGCGGTTGTCAACTCAAAGCGCCACTTGATCAATACACAAGAAAGCGCGCAAGGGCGGAACTTAGGTTGGATTCGGATTCTATCGTCGTTGTTTTTCACGGCACCTACTCCTTCCCTCCAAACAAAGAAGCGATCGACACGGTCACAGACTACGTCGCGCCTCGATTTGAAAGTGACAAATCGGTTTTATTCGTATTGTTTGGAAGTGAAGTCCCCAAATTCGAACGAGCCAACGTGAAAAGCTTCGGTTTTGTCGATGATTTGCATAAAGCTTTGTCGGCAGCCGACATCGCATTAGTGCCCATTAGAAGTGGGAGTGGTACAAAGCTGAAATTCTTCGATTATATGAATGCGGGCTTGCCAATAGTAACGACACGTAAGGGAATTGAGGGGATACGAGCCGTCAATAACGAGCATGCTGTCATTGTCGACGATGCTGACGAATCAATGATAGATTCCCTCAGATTCCTCGTACAGAACCAGCGAGAGCGAGAAAGACTTGGCCTCAACGCGCGGAGACTGGCTGAGAAAGATTATAGCTGGGCTGTGATCGGGAACAAACTGGAAAACACGTACCGACGGTTTGGAACACATCGAGCCAGCAGAAAGAGAAATATCTAATGACGAAAGCTATCAAGGTCCTCATTCGCTTCGACAGGGATTGTACGGTTTTTTATCTCATTTAGACCGACGCAAAGGCGATATACATACCGCTGAAACATTTCGCGGCTCACGATTAATCCAAAAGCCGCGAATCCACTTCGTCCGGATCTCATTTCTCCTTTTGCATGCAGCGCGACTTCACGTTCTGCCAAGTATGCTGTTGATGATGTCGACGTCTTCCTTCGTGAAGGCCCTGAGAGCGATCAGGGTGGCGAAATATACCCACACGGCGACGCCGACTATGATGAAGATGTTGATCGGTCGGAGATAGTACGCAATGACGGCCATTACTAACGACGCGATTAGTGGTTTGAAGACGAGTCGATGCACTCTGATGAAGCACAGACTTTTGGATGTGTAGTAGAAACAGATAGAAAAAGTCGTGAGCTCGGTAGCGACCATGACGTAACTTGCGCCGATATAGCTGAACGTCGGGATGACTAGGAGATTAAGAACGATGTTAACTGCCACGCAAATCCCAGTTGCATACGTCACTATGCGCTGCAAGTTTATCGACGTCAATGTCGTTGACAGCACGTAATTAAGAAACAGAAGAGCAACTGACCAAATCACGATACGCATCACGGCCGCCGAGTTATAAAATTGGGCTCCGTAGACGATGTCGATGACCTTGTCTGCAAGCACCGTCGTTCCAAATGCAACCGGAAGCCCGAGGATGATCATATACCGGAAAGATTCGTGATAAATCCTCTTAGCGAGATCGTGCGATGACACGTGGAGTCTAGACAAGACCGGAAATAGAGCTCCCATGAAAGCGGCTGGGAGAAACGCAAGCGACACCGCCATGGCATATGCGGCGTTAAACCATCCCGTTGCAGCGTCGCCCTGGATGAACGATAGAAGAAGCGTGCTTATCTTGTAGTAGATGAGCGTAAAGAGCACGATCAGTCCGAAAGATGGCGCCTCTTTCAGC
Organism: uncultured Methanomicrobia archaeon; assembly: GCA_964534635.1. Classification (GTDB taxonomy): domain Archaea; phylum Halobacteriota; class Bog-38; order Methanoflorentales; family Methanoflorentaceae; genus Methanoflorens. Next base: position 5,016 of record CAZHSW010000067.1, on the reverse strand, counting down.
ACATACGTCAACAAATGCCGCTGCAGTCTAAACTTAGGACGTGCAAATCGTGTCGATGCTAGCACGAGGCTTGCGGCGAGGTTGATGACGCTTCCGACGACGAACGTGAGGGCGAGGGCGAGGAGCCCGTAGCCTAAATAAAGAACGATAATGCCGAGGACAACCGTCACGGCCTGCTGGATGACGTTAAGCACCGCGGCGTACTCCATTCGCTCGTGGGCTTTGAACGTCGCCTGCACGATCTGTGCGAGAGCGGTCAGCATGTATGCTAAGACAGCAATGTAGACTATCACCGCCTTTTCTTGAGGGAGATTCATCAAGCCAACGAGTATGAAGAGAGACCCGTAGGCCGCAACAGAAACCGCCGCTTCGACAAACAAAATGTTGCCGACGTACCGACCGAGGTACTTCGTGTTTCGAGAGGTATCGCGGATGATGAGGTTACTCATGCCGAAATCAGAGATAACGCCGTAGACTTCGGCGAACGAGAAGGCGAACGCGTATATTCCGTAACCTGCAGGGCCGAGCGTCCTCGCTATGACGATGACGAGCGCAAAGCGGATCAGACGGGTAATGATATCCGCAGAAGCCAAAACGGCAGTATTTTTGAATATTCTTCTTCTTGACGTCATTGCAAATTTGCTTCCGTACTTCTGCGGCCAAGATTTCATCCGTTAACCAACCCGTTGGTTTGAATGTCTTTAAGGCCACCATTTGGCGGCAAAAAAACGTTCAAATTGAGCGAGGACATTCTCTAAGCCGTTTAAAACGTCATGCTTGATAAAGCATATATAAGCCTAGACGTATAGAAAGCCCAAATATGAACTTAGAGGGTCTCAGGGGCAGTAGCGTTGCCTATCTGATTTTCCTCGCGCTATGCATACCAGTCGCCTTGGGGATTGGGGGGCCTATTCAGGGATTCTGTGCCGGCGCAATTCTCTTCTTTTTCCCTGGATACTTTATGTCGCTCTGCGTTCTGGGCGAGCAAAGCGTCGCTGGTAGGATTGGAACGGCAATCGGCTTTAGCTTCGTGCTTCTCGCAATCCTCGAGGTCGCGTACACAACGCTTTCAATCCCGGGAAGTCCCCTGAGCATCTTAGGGCCCTTATTCGTCTGGACGACGCTGATGTTCATATCTTCACTCGCCTTGAAGCGCGAGGAGGTCGGGTTCAACGTCGGTGCCCTGCTGAAGGCAGAGAATTTGGTGATTTTAGCAATGCTGATTTTTGGGATGATAACGCGCTTGTGGTATCCGTTGTCTGTCGGCACTATTCCTTTCTTCGATCCGCTCTATTGGGCGACGCGTGCAGCTTATTTCGTCCACACGGGTTTTACGGGCATACCTGCGTTCTTAGCAGGCGGAAGCAGCGACTGGATCAGGGAGCGGAGCTTTGAATTCACGACCGGGTCGTTCGCCATGATTGGCGACGTTTCGGTCGTGGATACTGCGGTCTGGTTCGGCCCGATTGTTGGCATTTTCGCCTCTGTGATGCTCCTCGCGGTTTTGGAACGGCTAGGCGTGAGCTTAGCGGGAAAGGTCGTCGGTTTGTTCTTTTTTGGCTCCATGTCGCCGCTCTTTGAAGTCTTCTGGAGGACGAATATCACAATAATGCAGGTTGTCGGTACGTACGCGCTGTTCTTAGGCCTCTATCTGTGCGCCTCTCGCGAGGTAGGGTGCTTCCTGTCTGGCACATTTGTGCTCGGCATTTCGATGGACCTGCACATCCTGTACGGCATCTACACTCCGTTCATATTCGTGTTCGTTGTGCTCGTGCACCTCTTGAAGAGGCAGGACGCTCTTATGGCGTTCGCCTCCGTCTCCACATACGCTGTCGGGCTCATGCTCTTCGCTTGGCGGTTTCTCGAACGCGGCGTGCCGGCCGGCTTCACGCCCGGTCTGATAACCAACATCGGAGTGCCGTTTGCGATGCAGGCCGTTCTTCCTCTGCTCGCATTGCAACTGGTGTACCCAGATCCTACCTACATCCTACTGTACGTAACGCCGCTCGTTGCCGCGCTGGCGATCGTCGGACTCGCAGGCTCCTTGATCGAGACGAACGAATGGGGATTGCCTCGCCTCGTGCTGTTAGCATTCGTTTTGGGTATATTTGCGGGCTGGGTTCTTTCAACGCTTTATTTTTCGTTTGATGCCGCCACCGCAGAGATTTTTCGCGGACGTGGTGTCGCTTATGCTCAAGCCGTGCTGATTCCTGCCGCCGCCCTCGGCGTTACCACGATAGAGCGCTGGTTGAGTCGCCGATCCGCGCTCATTTCCCCAGGAAGAGTGGTGGCCGTCATGGTGGTCTTGCTCATCATCTTTACCAACGTGTCTGCAGCAGCGAGTGCAAGCAAATATCAATCGGTGATTAGCCAAGACGACTTCAACGCGATCCGGTTCGTCGGCGCGATTCCGAGAAGCGATACGCGGCTCGCGTTCTTCGCCCACCCCAATCCTGCAGATCCGTACGAGAACGCGAGTTCCTCGCAACGTAAAGCTCTGTTTTACGTCGCGAACCCGTCCGCTTTCGATGCCTCCCCGACGGCCTACCGAGACGAGGTGTCAAACAGCACGGCCGCGTTGCAGCTCGCGCTTCAGAGTGACAAAGGGGTTTACAACTACGTGATCCTATCTGCAAACCTCGGCTTCAACGATCGAGCCGCCCTCGACAGCTACCTCACGTCGAACGGGTATACGGCTATTAAGAGTTTCGGAAACGCATTCGTGTATCGCAGCGGTACGTAAGAACCTGCGTCTTCCCCGCTTCAGGCGTGCGCAGTATCGCGCCTTGACTCGCCGAACTGACCAACGCGGCATAGCGTTTCAGGCAGCCTTCAACCTCTTTACGTGGCGGCTGCCACGTCGCCCTTCTCGCCGCGAGCTCTTCATCTGAGAGGCTCACGCTGAGCTGATGGTTGGGGATATCGATGGTGACCTCGTCGCCGTCTTGCACGAGCGCCAGTGGTCCTCCTTCGGCCGCTTCGGGCGAAATATGGCCGATCGCCGCGCCTCGCGTGCCGCCTGAGAAACGACCATCGGTGATGAGCGGTACCTTCAATCCCATTCCTGACAGGGCCGCCGTCGGGGCAAGCATCTCAGGCATCCCAGGCCCGCCTCGTGGTCCTTCGTAGCGCACGACGACGATATGTCCCTCACGAACGGAACCTGCAAGAATGGCCTGCATCGCCTCGTCTTCAGAGTCAAACACACGCGCCGCCCCTGTGTGACGCAACAAGTCATCGCTTACGCCGGCGCTTTTGACGATAGCGCCGTCGGGGGCGAGGTTTCCGTAAAGGACGGTTATGCCTCCAGTCGCGTGCACCGGATCGTCGAGGGGCCGTATGACGTCGTCGCGATAGATAACCGCGCCGTCAGCAATCTCGTGGATTCGCAAGCCTGAGCAAGTCATCTCGTCGCTTAGCAGCATTCGCGCTCGCTTCATAATGGCGGGAACACCGCCCGCCGCATCGAGGTGACTCATCGTGTAAGGCCCGCTGGGGTTCATATAAGAGATGTGCGGCGTGTGGGCGCTCAGTTCGTCAAAGAGAGTAAGCGGCAGTTGAATGCCAGCCTCGTTTGCGATCGCCGGAAGGTGGAGCGCCGTGTTTGTCGAACCGCCGATCAGCATGTCAAGCATGATCGCGTTGCGAAACGAGGCCTCCGTGACGATCGCGCGTGAGGTGATGCCTTCTCGAATCAGCTCGACAATTCGCTTGCCGGTATCCTCCGCGATACGCCGCCGTCTCGCGTCCACCGCGGGAGCAGTTGCACAGTAGGGAAGCGAAAGCCCCAAGACCTCGGTCAGACAGGCCATAGTGTTCGCCGTGTACATGCCTTGGCAGCTGCCGCAACCAGGACACGCGCTGTTGACAACCTCTTCAAGGTGCTCCTCAGTCATCGTGCCAGCCTGCACGCAGCCGACACCCTCAAACGCTGAAACGAGCGTGATTTCTGTTCCCTGATACTGGCCTGAACGCATCGGTCCCCCAGTCACCAGCATAGCTGGAAGGTCAAGTCGCAGCGCTGCCATCAACATGCCAGGAACGATCTTGTCGCACGACCCGACTAAGACCAGGCCGTCGAACTGGTGCGCCTGCGCCATCAGCTCGATGGAGTCGGCGATGCTCTCGCGCGACGGCAGGGCGTAACGCATGCCCCCGTGCCCCATAGCGATGCCGTCACAGATGCCAATCGTGCCGAACTCAAATGCTATGCCTCCGGCCGCGTAAACGCCTTTCTTCACAAACTCAGCTAAATCGCGCAGATTGAGGTGTCCGGGGACGATCTCATTCCAAGCGTTGGCGATGCCCACGAACGGGCGTTCGAGATCGTCGTCAGTGAGGCCGAGCGCTTTCAGCAGCGCCCTCTGGGGTGCGCGAGCGAGCCCTCTCGTTATCTGCTTGCTCCTCAGTTCCATACGCCTAGCAAATGCTCACTAAAGCTATAAAAAGGGTTGCGCCCGTTCAGGCGTCTATCAAGCGTGCGGCGGGCCTTGCTTCAACAGCTCGTCAATTCGGACGAGGGCCGGAACTGCCTGCTTCCACAAAAGTCTGAAAGTGGAGACGAGGTAATCTGCGTAGGTCGGGTCATCTACGTAGAGCATGCTCGCTGGTTCGCTCAGCGAGAGGCACTTGATGTCAATATTTATGGCACTTATGCAATACTTTTTGTCTAAGACGGCGTAAAACACGCCCCTATACCCCTCAAAATGCCGGACATCTTCACCCACGTCCAAGAGTTCCTGCACCAGTTCTATTTCTGAGTACGAGATATCGGTCACGCCCCGCACGCTGCCTCCCCGCTCCACCAGTTCTTTGACGACGTCATTGATGCCAAAAAGAGAGGCACCCACAAGCCCTTGCTTGGGTGCGACCCAGAGCATTTCCTGATTCATTGACGCGATGAGGGGTGCAGCGAAACCGAAGATCTCTTTTACATTTTTCAGAACCTTGAACGTGGCGACCTCATCGGAGGGCCGAAATCGCTGCTGCTTCGCAAGCTCCTGGAGCTCGCGTTTC
>CAZHSW010000066.1:0-5271 GCA_964534635.1 uncultured Methanomicrobia archaeon | reverse complement strand
GAAACTGCACGAAACTTTTTTTAATATTCCACGTCAGATATGTATTATAACGTTCGTTATCACCGCTTAGAATTAAAGGAAGCTAAAACTCTTAGAGAACACAGCGGCAAAGCTAAGGGTTCTAGCTCCCGCCGAATGATTTAGCGCGATTATGCTTAACCATTTTCTTTGGCGCTTGAAAAATGAGACCACTAAGAAGTGACAACTGGTTTAACCGCTTTGAGCAGGATGACAATTAAAATTGCTTTCCAGACTTCTACATATGTCGCAGAGATAACCTTCGGGCCGCGTCGTTGTTGTGTGTCCTATATTGGCTAGATAGTCAAAACAATTTTTGCACCAATGGTATCGAGTCCCACCTGCTGCTCTAACGTACACAATCATTTGACCCTACCTCCAAATGACGCAGTTACGTTCTTTCTGATATAAGTTACTGTCACAAGGAGCTGTACGACGATGCGGTTGGTGAAAGCGGTGAAACTGCTATAGGATTACAACCGCACGAATGTCTCTACCAACCACAACTCCCTAGAGATGGTGCTACAGCCGGAAAAGATATTCACTCCCACACCTTTCGCCGCTCGTTTGCTATACACTGTGTCCGAACTAGAATATCAGGCGGCTACAGCAGGTGATAGAATACTCGTCAATGAATACGACAGCAGTCTATCTGTCCCTCAACGATCGCGATATAAAAGAGCTATACGACAAAAAACCATTCTAGCGAGGCGTTCCACACACGGAATACGTGCAAGCTTAAAACTCACCTTGGGCAACAGAGGCAGCGCTGCCTAAACTAATCCGATTAAGCTTAAGTCTTATTTCTCAGCTATGTGAACTTCGATTGGTGGGATGACGTCGCTTCTAACGCTTCCAACATAACGTAGTTCTGCTTTTTCAAAAAAAGCTTGAAACTCCTTTCTTGAATAGAACTCAACGCGGGCGGGCTCGAGACGGCCACTAAACTTGTCGGAAATTCTCATAAAGGCGTTGTTTGCCGCGATATCAGAAATGTACAGCCTGCCGTGTGGCTTCAGAACTCTGCGTGCCTCCTTAACTGTTTTTTCAGGGTTTGAAAAGTGATGGAAGGCATTGGAAGACATGATGACGTCGAAGAAGTTGTTATCGAAGGGGAGCTCCTCAACTCGTGACTTTAAGAAGTGCAAGTTGGGATAGCTTTTCGATTTGATTTGTGCCATCTCAACCATCTTCGACGAATTATCGACACCGTAAAACTGGCCTTGTCCGCTGGTTCGGTTGGCTGCTTCCCTGAGAGCGTACCCGGTGCCACAGGCAAGATCCAGTACGGATGGATTTTGGCCTAACGGTATCAGAGAAAGTAATTTCCTTTGTCCCCCACGCGTAAAACCAAAACGCATGTCGTACGTTTGGGCTCGTGAGTCCCGCAATTCTTCATTTTGCCTGCCTATCTCGTCGGGGTTCTGCATTTTACAATCCGATTAATATTTTAGTCTGTAAATGACTCTAATCCAGCTCAAGCCGTCGCTCGTCGCGGAAAACGCTCAACGAACTGAGATAACTGCGCGTCATACCGTTTAGCTGCGCGCGTGATGACGACGCTCATGACGATGCCTACTGCCGCACCGCCAAGCAGGTCAGTGAAATAGTGGAAGCCGAGGAAGACTCTGCTGAAGGCGATGAGAGACGCCCACGCAAACAAGTAAGGAGCCGCTTTTCGGTGGTAATATGCGAGCGCGGTTGCGAGCGCAAAGGCGTTTGACGTGTGGGCGCTGGGGAACGCTGGTTGGCTTATTTGTTGTACAACGGCCAAGTCATTCGGTCGCGGACGCGCGACAAGATATTGCAGGCCGCGCGTAACGCCGTATGTTGCGAGCATGGCAACTGCCGCGACAAGCGCCTCCTTCCGGTAACCGGCGACATAGAGCGCCCCGAGGATCAACACCGAAAAGAGGAGGTCGGCGGTGAATGTAATCCACGTAAAGAGGGTATTCAAGAAAGGAGTGTCGTTGAGCCCTCTGATGAAATGAGTGAGTGTGTAGTCGTAGTCGCCGAGATAGAGTGACGCTGCGTGTAGATGCAGCAGATATGCAGGAAGAAGCGCCGGCCCTACCATAATAGATCTGTGTTATGTATGGCGGCCCGTTGTGTCGGCGGCATCCTTTCACAACTCACGTGGCTTCGCACGACGGAAACGATGCAGCGACGTCGCGCATTCGTTGTCAGCCATTTCTGTAAAGACGTTTTTAGTTTGATCATTAAGCATCAGCAAACCAGTCTCTATTTCATTGCTGGATTCACGCATTGAGGTTTTCGTGTTTTTTTGCTTTTGGACGTGATGCTGGCAAAGCTTATCTTTCATGAGTACGCAACGCGTTGGCGACTAGTCGAGACGAGTTGCAACAATCTCGTCTAATCGTGGCAAGTGCTGGGGAGTGCCGCCGCACGAAGAGATCCTTTTTCACAGCAAGTACGGAGCTGACGCTAAGACGATGCAAAAAAGAGCGTCAATACGGCGACTGCGAAAAATATCAGCAACGATATATCGTCAATCCATGTTCAAAAAAAGTCGGGGAGCTTATTTGAGTAATACGACATTGCCCATCCCGTGCCGCTTTCGCTCGATAAGTCCGCGGCTTTCGAGTCCATAAAGCGCTCGACTCACGCTAGATTTAGAAAGTCCTGTCTTTTTGGCAAGCTCACTTTGATTAATGATTCCGTTTTCGATAATTGCTTTGTAAAGTGTTTGCTCATCTTCTTTCAACGTTTTTGCAACTTCTTCCCATCGCTGCTGCCGCTCTTCCATAACGTCTACGGCTGACGTGTTCTGTGCTGGATCTGCGGCAGTAACGTGATCGTGCATGATGAGGTATACTGCTGTGGCGGTCATTAGAATGAGAGCTAACCCGATTTCAAGCACGTCGATGGACGTAAATAACCTTGGAACAACTTGGCTCAGGACACCTTCATCGCTAATTTGCACAGGCGTCGGGCTGAGGAGTTTCAATGCAAGAACGAGAAACGACGCGATGAAAATGGCTGCAGCCAAGACCGTTTTTCCTTGAATAACCTCCTTTAGCACCAGCATACCTCGCATCGCGTTGAGTTCATTGCTCCTGCGGCCGATGTTAATGTGGTCGTCTGCGGAAATAAGTTTTTTCACACGCTATATAATGTCGATGCTGTAACGTCCGCATAAGTCGCTTATCTTGCTGAATAATCCCAGCGTTGATAAAATGGGGTAGTTAAATTTGTGACGAAGAAACTTAAAAGAAATATTGGCAACATAACTTAATTTACAAAACAAAATACAAGGGGGGATTGCTTTGGATTATTATGTAAAATTTGAGCAGTTTGACGACGGTTCCTGTTCTCTTAAGTGTCCTTATTTCAAAGGGTGCTACGGCACAGGCGACACTCTAGAGGAGGCGATAGAGAACCTGAAAGACGTTATACATATGTGTCTTGCTGAGGTAGAAACAGAAGGCCTTGGGCCAGTTTGTAGGCCTAGATTTAGGGAAATGAAACTCAGCGGAGATGCTCACGTAATCAATATTAAAATCGTGGGGGACTGTTAGTGGGTAAAGCGGGTAAGTTGCCCACGCTAACAGGCTATGAGATATAAATTCGTCAGGAACGAATTGGATTTTTTTGATATTGCGCAACATGGTGATCATTTTAGAGTAGGCCATAGGGATAGCAGACGTACTACAATTACAGTTAGCAAAGGAAAAGAGTTAAAAAAAAGCTGATTTTTCTAGTATACTTAGGGATTTAGAGATGACTCACGACGAATTCTTAGCGAAGTTCCATAAATAAAAAGATTTGACTTTTCGCTATACTTTCCGATTCTCCTTAGCTTTTTTCACCAAAGCAACCACTTATTCTCTCCTAACTTCAAGTCAATCCCCGCTACCTCAACCGGCGTTTTTCCGTTCAACGCCTGATTCGGCCTCATGTAATTGTAGTACGCTTTGAACCCCCCATTGAATTTAGCGGCACTCTTATCGCTGTGCAACCCCCGCATGACCTTAACGCGCTCTCTTACTGTGGCACTGCTGAAATATCGGTGAAAAAAACGTGGAAGAGACTGCTGAATTACCGGTTGCTAAATCGGTGAAACATCGGTCAAATAAATTAAAATCGAGAGTGTTCAACGCCCTGCCATCGTTGCACACCTCGATATGGCCGAAATCACAATCTTAATCGACTCTCTATTGCTCTTCGAGTGGGAACTTGCCATCTCTATGTGTCATATAAACGCTAGTATCGACACGATTAATATTCCCACAATCCCGATTAGTGAGAGTATACCGATAACGAGTGAAGCATCCATTGTTTGTCACCTCCTTTACGCTTCCGGTTTTTCAGATGTAGCGATTTGCAGCACGTGTCGTTTGCCAAGGGCGCAGAAAACGGTTAGATGGCAAAAACCGCTGCTTGCCAAGGGCCGCAGAAAACGGTCAGATGGCAAAAACCGCTGCTGCTACGATGAACGCTAATCGTGCGGCTCCGGCTATCGAAAAAAGCTTCTGACGCGGCGCCTTAGTGAGGCTCTGCGAGCAGGCGCTGCCTAGACATCTGTTAATGTCTGGGGCAGCAGATAGCTGTGGGCAACTCTCGAGTATCTGGCTGACTGTGTGATTTAAGCTGCCGTCCTCGAGATGCTGTGGACCTCGGTCCATCATAGCAGTTCGTCATTATTAATCGTTCTATATAATAGTTGCCCTGCTTGGCACTGCTGAATCTCCGGTAAAGTAATCTGAAAACAACTGCTGCGTTTGCGGTTGCTGAATCGGTGAAACTGGCAAAAGCACTACCCCGAACGATCTAGAGAGCTAGTAGCTACGGAGCGGTTGCTCCGTTCTTACGTTTTTTTTTGGCTCTCAAGTCGGCTTAGCTTTCCACGCGTACCAAACGATCAGCACAGAAGCAACAAATGCGACAAACGTCAAGAGTGCGCTACTATAAGAAGGCAGCGTTAATGCGCTATATACGGTCTTGATAAAAGTCAGCGCGTAGAAGACCCCTACAATACCGTTTACCCAACGGTTTATCGAATCTTTCAGAATCAAGGACAAGAACGGCATCACTAACGGAGGTAACATCAATATTACAAGAACCACAAGAAGTTCCTGCGTCAGTTGCTCACCACCTATTGTTCCTGCAATTATAGTCGCCAGAGTAGTGTGTTCCATAAGTACCGGTATCGGATGAGCTATGTAGGCAATCGCTGCAATGACCCAAAGCATTGAAATTTTTATTTTCCAATCTTCTATCATCTTCCGCCTT
>CAZHSW010000065.1:0-9693 GCA_964534635.1 uncultured Methanomicrobia archaeon | reverse complement strand
AGTCGCTTTTGGGTAAAGTAGCCACCGTGTGACGCCGGAGGAGTCGCCTCACAAGGGTATCTGAAAATGCGAGACCAAAGATTGATCGCCATCGACACCATCGTAATAATGATCGCCGAGATGACAAACAGTGTAATTTGTTTTTTTCCGCTCCAGATCACGTAAAACATAATCGCGTCTGTGACCAAGACTATGAAGGCGGCGATGACAAGAGATCTCAAGAAAAGATCGTTCGCAAAATGATTTCACGCACCGGTTTTAGCTCCGCAACTTCGGCGTTACGATTCAACCGCAACAACTCAGTTGCCTAGTAAGGTATTCACCACTTCTTTATAAATCCGTTATAAACGTGTTCAGGCTAAGGGGGTGGCAAAAACGTCGCAACGCGTATGAGGTGACGCCCCTAGTACACTGCGACCTAGAATATGGCAGCTTCCAGAACGCAAATCAGGCTTAAGGATCCCGAAAGTACTCGAGGGGATTGAGGTAGCCACACATTTTAAAAAGGCGATCTCTTGGCCAAACCTGACTCAAATTTCGCACGAATTCTAAAGGAAATGATCAATGTCTGACGTCCTGACGTAGTTCTATCTCCTTCCGTTAGCAATTATTGTCGCTATTCTTGCGACTTCTGCGGGCATTTCGGGTTCAAATTTCTGGATACCTATCTATTTTCTCCTACTCGGCATCGATCCGAAAACCTCTTTCTGGCTCGCCCTCCTTACCACGCTCTTTGGATTCGGCTCCGCGGTTGTCAAGAACGTGCCACAGAGGATTATCAACTGGTGCATCGCAGGGCAATACTTGAAAATTGCCGTCCCGTCCGCAATTCTTGGGACCTTGCTCGTTCCATTTGCACCGGCGTATTTGCTCCTCGCAATATTCGGAAGCTTCGTGATCACCTACGGCGTGTTTCTAATCTTCCGTTTCGGGCTATTTCATAAAGCATTTGGATCTGTGATCCCCGCTAGGGAGGAAAAGATCTACTGGATTCGGGCTGCAATCGCAGGTTTCCTGAAAGGATTGATTGCCACGGGAACAGGGATAATTATCATGCCCTGCGTGCTCAAGCACTGCAAAATCCCAAGTCCCGCCGAAGCAGTGGGGTCGACGGTGTTCATCATATTTGTGGTCAACTTATTTGCAGCGGCTTTTCGTTTAACACCCGATTTTATTTCAGTCCTGTCTGAACAGGAAGGTCAAATTTTGGCGATCATGCTTTGGGTTGCGCCGGGCGTAATTATAGGTGGGCAGCTAGGGCCGGCTGTGGCAAGAAAATTGTCGCCGCGAGGAATACGATTCTATGTCGGAATTCTACTGGTACTCGTTGGATGGCTGATATATCTAAGAACGTTTTCCGGCTAATCAGACGAGAAAAGGATCCAGAAAATCGCGCAGGAAGCGAGCTACGCTACCGTGAAAAAAGCAGCAACACGCGCGTCAACAAACGAGGCGCTCTAGTCCGAGAAGTGCAAAGGGCTCAGACTTACCAAGGGTTTAAAGTTTAACCTATGTGACCTATGTTATGAAGCCTAACGCAAGCTTCGGGGTGTAGACTGATAACTTAATTTATCCTCCGCTTGGTACAGGAGATCATCGTCACTGTTATCTTCGCAAATTTGCCGCTATGTCTACGCGGGCGATTTGGAGTTCTTAAGGCGTTTTTACCCCACGTTTTCGTTCAGAGGCTCCGCATCTACTATCGGAAAACTTTGTCCATTCAACTGCTCTTAAGGTCATTATCGAGATTTTTTTTCTAAAAAAAGGGTAAGAATGTAAGCTCAGGCCTTTTACAGTTCAAAATTTTGTAAAAAAGACAAAAGAAGCTTATTTTGATGAGATCGCGTGATAACGTTTAAATAGTACGGTCGGACACGCTTGTATGCAGGAAGGTGTATCTGCCATCCCAGCGGGACTCAGCAGAAACGAGCCTTGCTAGCACGCACGAGAAGATGCATTATCATGCCTTACAAAGACAAAGCCCAGCGCCGCGCATACGATAAGGCGTACAAAAAGAAGCAGCGGTCCCAGGGTTTGACGAAAAAGGGGTTAGACAATTGTCTAACCGACAACGAGATAGCGACCGCAGAAGACCTGCGCGACCTGCTGAATGAGGTCATCGGCGAGGCCCGTGACGCTAGCGGCGACTCGCTGGCGCTTGAAACGGCGCTGCGGATTAAGTTGCGGGCCGTCGAGATCGGCCTACGAGTGATCGAGATCACCGACCACGAGCGCCGGATCGCCGCGCTCGAGGAGCACGCGAATGAGCCGACACCAGTCGAGAATTAGCCGATTGGAAGATTCGTTGAGCTTCCGGGCGAGGGCCGAGGCGACCGCGAGCGCGCAGGTCCCCTACGATCCCGTCGCGTTCGCCCAGCTGCTGAACATAGAGCCCGATCCATGGCAGCGCGACCTCCTCACCTCGAACGACACGAGGGTCATCCTCAACTGCTGCCGGCAGTCCGGGAAGACGACCATCGTCTCGGTTCTGGCCCTTCATCACGCCCTGACACGCTCCAAATCGCTCGTCCTCATTTTTTCTCCGTCCGAGCGGCAGTCGAAGGAGTTTCTCAGGAAGATCCAAGATTATTACCGCGAGCTCAACAGCCCGGGCGGCAGCCTAGTCAACTCAGCTAGCACGCTCGAGCTTACGAACCGGAGCCGCATCGTCGCGCTGCCGAGCTCAGAGGCGACGGTCCGCGGCTTCAGCGCCCCGTCACTCGTGCTCGTCGACGAGGCGGCGCAGATCGACGAGGAGCTCTACTACGCGGTGCTTCCTATGCTCAGCGTCTCTCGCGGGCGGCTCATTCTCCTGAGTACGCCGCTCGGCAAGCAAGGCATTTTCTGGCGAGCGTGGGAATTACATGACGGCTGGAAGAAGGTAAAGGTCGCCGCCGACCAGTGCCCGCGCATCTCAGACGACTCATTGGCGCAGGCACGGGAGGAGATGGGCCAAGTGCGCTTCGCTCAGGAGTACCTCTGCGAATTCGTCCAGAACGAAGGGAGCATCTTTAAAGAAGAGTGGATCAAGTACTTCGATCCCGCAGCGGTTCCGGATATGGACGCGATCTTCCAATCGTGGGACACCGCCCAGACGAAATCGACGACGTCTGACTACGTGGTGGGGCAGGTATGGGGCCGAGTAGGCGCTGACTTATATTTGTTGGATCAAGTCCGCGGTAAGATGGACTTTGACGATACTGTGGCGGCGATGAAGCGCGTGACAGAAACGTGGCCCGAATCATCAGCGGTGCTCGTCGAGGCGCAGGCGTTGGGCGCCGCACTCGTGTCTCACTTAAAGATGGAGATCCCACGCATAGTTCCGATCCACGTAAAAGACACCAAGGAGCGACGGGCGATGAGCTGTGTACCCACGTGGCGATCAGGGAACGTATACATACCCAAACCCGGCGCCCGTAAGTGGGTAGGCGACTACGTGTCAGAGCTGACCAACTTTCCGAACGCACCCAACGACGATCAGGTCGATGCGACCTCGCTCGCTCTCAACCAGCTACGAGGCAGCCTATTTCCCAATGTGAAGGCTGTCACGAAGCCGGTTGAACAGAAGGCCGTCAACCACGCGCACGAGTATGTCATAGGCTGGATTCCGGCACGAGGAGATGACGAGTTCACGGCTGTGGTCTATGACCAGACGGACAACGAAGTAGTTCGTTTCTACCGCCTCGCGGCTCGGCCCATAGGCGATCAGGTCACTGCCATATGCAATAACCGCGTTTTTTTCAACTACGCCGACGTCCATGTTGCAGAGGGATTCGATGAATCGCTCATCGACGCCGCTGAGCGCAAAGACGTGTACGTCCAAAAGGTCAAGCTCACCAAGGCCACGAAGACCGCCGCGTACGAGAACCTAAGTCAGCTCATCGAGAGTCAGCTCATAACCATCCCCGAGTTCCCCGAGCTGATGGCCGAGCTGAGCGTGTTTACGTCCGCGTTCACCTATAATGAAAGACCCGACTACTCGCTACAAACGGCGCAGCAATCAGGAATAGACGCACTCTGCTTAGTAACCTATGATGTAGGTCCCACGCTGTGGAAATGTGAGCTGAACATCTTCTATGGGTATGATCCTGAGCAGCTTGATCCGTCGCGCTGGTTCCCGTACGACAACTCGCCCCGACATTACTCGTGGTAGTCCGGCAGTGCGGAGAGAATCAAAAAACACCCCCCTGTGTGGCGCTCAAGTTAATTCGTGGCGCCAAAAAAAGCTTCTGCTAACATTTCTACGCGCAAATGCGCTCTCCCGTGTGAAGCCGTCCGACTTCTGCTGAGTCAAGACAGGGGATCTACGGCTTTCTAAAGCTTTTTCAAAGCTTTTTCCTATGTTAGGTCAGTGACTTAAAACTCTCAAGAAAGCAAGCGCACCTTTTGAAGTCTGATAACCGCGATAATGTTAGCGTCAAGCGTCACAGGCGAGCCCAACTGTATCACTATTTGTACCTTTATGACAGATCCAGCACGAATGCCTGTACTTCCTGCACACCAGACGACCATGATCGGCAGCATGCCACATTTGAGCGCCAAAGACGCTTTTCAGGCGCTTAAACAGTATCCACTCACTATTCCAGCTTGGCCGCAGCTGCCGAGACGGTCATTCAAGGAAGCGATGATCCCTCAGTTCAGCGAAGCGTTTCCGGGTATTCGAGTTGACGACGTCGCGAAGCGCATCTGGGTCCATGTTGATGACGACCTGCCCAACGCCATGGTAGAGTTTTATGAACACGTTATCGCGAAGGACGTGGACGCCTTTGCGATTTCACACGAATACGCCACCGGCCTGCACGGTATGTTGCGACAGTTGGCCAACGCTAGCACAACGCTTCCACTTCTGAAAGGGCAGATGACGGGCCCCTTCACGTTCGGCTTAGGGCTTGCGAATCAGGAACGGCGCTCGGTTTGGTTCGACGAACAATATCGCGACATAGTGCTGAAAGGTCTAGGCATGAAAGCGCTCTGGCAAATTCAGCAGTTGCAGCCCTACACCGCGCAAGTGGTGATCTTCTTCGACGAGCCGGTGCTTTCTGCATTAGGCACGCCCGCATACTTGATGATTCACAACGAGGATGTGATTAATGGACTGAATGAAGTCTCTGAAATTTCGCACAAGGCGGGCGCGCTAGTGGGCGTTCATTGTTGCGGCAACATGGACTGGGGCCTGCTTGCCAGCACCATGATCGATATCATTGCGTTTGACGCGTATGACTATGGCTCTAAAGTAGCACTGTATCCCGACAAAATTCAGGCTTTTTTGGAACGCGGCGGAATGCTGGCATCGGGCTTGGTGCCGACCGGCGACGTCGAGAGACTGTACACCGAAACGACTGATAGCCTGAAGCTAAAACATGAAAACCTGGTTCAGGAACTTGTCCGCAAAGGGGTTGCGGAAAATCTATTACGCGGACAATTTCTTTTTACGCCGTCCTGCGGCATGGGCTCTCTCTCAGAAAGTGATACGACGACGGTGCTGAACTTGCTCGCTGCGACTCAAACCTTTTTGGATTAGAAACTTTCTTCAGCTTACGGACGTCATGCCTCAGGCAGCTTGTAAAGGAGGCAACGGCAGTTTCTTAGCGAAGTAGAAACTGGCCGTACGACGCTCGGGCATTGTCACTTCTCCTGTGATTTGAATACTGATTTGAAGACGATCTTCGCCTTAGAAAAGACGTGCGTTAGGGCTGCAAGCTGCGAAGTGATCTGACTGTTATGTGTTCGACGGATGATTGTTTATATAGGGTCGCTGTCTGCGATATCGCTTGTACGTTTGATCGCGCGCGTATATCAAGTAATAACGTGATTGATTTAAAATTCCGTCACAAGCGCCGGTAAGTAAACATTCCGTCCGAACAAATACCAAAACTTTATAATCGTTAAAACGCGAGATGAAGCGGATGCAATCTGAGCGCTTCGCTGCGTAGAAAAGGAGGAGATGCACAGCAAAGAGCGCTGAGGGCTGCGTAGTAAGTCCGCGTACGGCTCGAAATGCATGTTCGCTCATTAAGTTGGCTACAAAAATGATAACGACCGGTCGCAGCAGCCCGTAGCCCTCCTCGAGCGATGTTTTAGCGCCTCAATATGTGGATAGGACGGCAGTACACGGACCACTTTCTTAATCAATGGAGGCAGACATGGAGGCACGGACACAGACGGAAGATAGACTAAAACGACTCACCGCACAATTATCAGAATGGAATTATATCCCTCCGCGCAGCACGTGGACCCCGGCCGATGAGGCGCTGTACAAACCGCTTGACCTCTTAAACGTGCCCCTCGACGAGGCACAGGCCATGCAACTCAAAGCGATCAAGTACGCCTTCAAACACCACTACACATTGAGCCCCTTTTACGGCAAATACTGTGACATAAAAGACGTCACCCCAGACGACATCAAGACGCATGACGACCTAGAGAAGATCCCCCTCATTCCCGACCTGACATTTAAAGCGCACCCAGAGGGCGAGGACTTCGCCCACTGGCTCGCCAATATTTACACCGGTGAGCTGCCGACGTTAGTCGTTGACACCCAGGATCCGACGTTAGATGACATCATCAACGCCTGCAATTCTGCTGGCTTAGTGGTCGTGCACAGCACCGGCACGAGCGGGCGCCCTTCAGTCATTCCGAGAGACCAGAAGACATATCTTGCCCAGCAGTACAACTACGCCAAGACGCATTACTCGATGTGGGATGACTTAGACGTTGATCACACCCTCTCGCTGTTTCCCCAGCCAACACAGACGAACATGTGGGCGGGCAAAGCGACGGTTGTTATGAATGCCCTGTGCAAGGATCACCAATTCGCACTCGACCTGGAGATAACCGTCGACGGAGCCCTCAGGGCGTGGACCGGCAAGGACGAACGCGAAGGCTTGCAGCAGCGTGCCGAAGCTATGATGCGTGAGCTCTTCTACAAAGGTACCAAGTGGCTAGAACGGTATGAAAACGCAACTGATACAATTCAACTCATGGCTCCGCCCACCCTTATGACCGCGTATATGGACAGCTTGGAGCGAATGGGGAAACGCTTCGACTTCGGTGAGCGCGGACGGGTCAGAGGGGGCGGTGGCTGGAAGTCAATGGCGAACGAACGTATCTCCCAGAGAGATTACATGGAGCGTATCGAAGAGGTGCTCGGCATTCCCCCCACACACTTTGAGGATGGCTACTCACAAGGCGAGGTGAACGCACTCTGGTCCACCTGTCCTGAAGGACACTACTACCACGCCGGCTACACGTGTGTCAAGCCCCTCGTCCTCGACAAGAACCTAGAACCCGTCGGCTATGGCGAAAGGGGTCGTCTCGCCTGCCTCGACGCGCTCGCACACAGCTACCCCGGCTTCATCATGAGCGGAGATGAAGTATGTCTGCTCGAGCAGTGTCCCGCCTGCGATCGCCCCGGCCCCGTTCTCGATCACGTTATCGACCGCCTCGCGTCCGAGGAGATGCGCGGGTGTGCCGCGACGATAATGGGCGTTTTCAGCCGGTCGTTGGTACAGGCAAAACGAAGCTAGGAGGCACAAACGTGGCACAAGAAAGCGGGACCGAACACAACGCGAGGCAGCAACCGGCTCAGCCAAGCAATGGAAGGCTTATCGCCAAAGCACTCCCAGAGGTAATCAAGAAGTTCCCTTTTTTGCTTAAAGCCGTCAGGACTATAGGGCCTGATGAGGAGCGCTACGTCCGTCCTCCCAGGCAGTACGGACTACCTAGGTACCGCAAAGGCATGAAGCGTTGCACGTCGAAAGAGCCGTACCTTCGCCCAGGGCCGTGGTGCGACTACCGCGACCACGACATCATCGCGATGGCACACGAGCTTGGCGCCTACGAGCTCTCGGACCGTGAGTACGCCGAAGCGGCGTACTGGTGGCTCAAGGACAGCATGTGGTACGAGTTCTCTGACTGGTACGGCGCCGGGGAGACCCTGCGGCGGGGGGTAGGGGCGTGCTTACATCTGGCTAACGCGTACGTCGCTCTGTGCAGGTGTGCCGGGATAAAGTCCCGGTTTAAAGGCTTCAAGTGGTATATGATGCCGACGGCGAGGCAGGAGTTTTTTGAAATCCAGAGTGAGTTTAAGAGTATGTGGGACGCTGTCGGAGGCGTCGTTCCTGAATTAGAGGCCGAAGTTCTTATCGACGGCACGTGGATGACCGCGTACACGCCGCAGCCAAGCGCGCTGACGGCAGGAACGAACGGGTGGCCCATAACCGAGTTTGGTGAATCCGGCATAGGATTGTACTTCGACGCGGTCCCTGGGTCGGTGAATCGCTACGAATTCATTTCCCGCCGGATGGGAATGAGCACGAAACTCCTGACCGTGCTAGCTCCTGCGGTGACAGAGCGTCTAAACGTGAAAATGACGCGGCAGCAGGTACGGGGACAGAAGTACATCGAGGACGCAGGCGGCGTCGAGGCGTATAATCAGATGGCGAGGAAGCGACGCGCACAGATGACTCCAGATGAAATCGTGGCTCAAGGAATGCGTGAACGCCGGGCCAAACTCGTAAAAAAGACGACAGAATAATGCGCGCATCACCGCGTTACCGTTGGTCGTTCGGATAATTTTTGCTTCGACGTCAAGATAGACATTTTAGTATCTATTCTGACATTGTTGGCGCCTCAGCCCTGTTTTTACCGACAGATAAACGTAATTTGACACCTAGAAATGGCGTAATGAGCGTCGCTGAGGGAGAGAGCGGTGCACGTCGTCTGCCTGAAAGACATGCCGATCGCCTCTATTTCGTCGACAACCTCCGGACTTGGCTCATCACGCTGGTAGTGCTGCACCACCTGGCCATCGTCTACGGGACGGGCTATATCTTCTATTACGTGGAGCCGTCGTACAACGACCCGCTGGCGTTCATCGTGCTGGCCATCTTTACAGCCGTTAACCAAGCTTATTTTATGGGCCTCTTGTTCTTGATCTCTGGGTACTTCACGCCTGGATCGCTCTACCGCAAGGGGGCGAGGCGCTTTGTCAAGGACCGTTTGATCCGCCTCGGCATTCCGCTCGCCGTATTCTTCTTCGTACTCGGCCCACTCGCAGCGCTTGGCCTCTATGCGATGCCTACATCCCTGACTCACTTCACCGCCCCGCTGTCCTGGCAAGATTACCCGAAACGGATTGGCATCGGGCCCATGTGGTTTGTAGCCATGCTGCTCATTTTCGATATCGGTTATGCGATATGGTGGTCTTGGGCCGCGCAACACCGTGCGTCACGGCAGGAGCGTAGTAACAAGCCGCCTAGATACCGAGTCATCGCTGCGTTCGTCCTTCTCTTAGCTTTAACGAGTTACCTAATCCGCATCATCATCCCGATAGACAGGTTTGTACTGGGCTATCCGACGATCGCTTACCTTCCGCAATATCTCAGTTTCTTCCTCATCGGGATCGTTGCAGTAGGTCACAACTGGTTCCGGAACGTCCCGAAGTCGATGGGACGCTTAGGCTTCGCCTTAGCGCTGGTTGCCACGGTCACGCTCTTTCCCTTGGCGATCCTCAACGGAGGCACAAATTTCGTCGGCTACGGGTCCTGGCAGTCTGCGGCCTATGCGCTTTGGGACTCGACCGTCGCAGTGGGAATGTCCCTCGGGCTCATTACGCTCTTCCGGGAACGCATCAATTGGTCAGGCAGCGTCGCCAGATGCCTACAGCGACATTCTTACACTGTTTATGTTATC
>CAZHSW010000064.1:0-7165 GCA_964534635.1 uncultured Methanomicrobia archaeon | reverse complement strand
GGGCCAAGTCTTCATTACACTTTACATCTATAAAACCTGTCCAACGTCTGCAAAGCGTTCCTGAGGAGGTGCCGTTGTTCCTCATTCGTAGGTTCCAGCCG
This sequence comes from uncultured Methanomicrobia archaeon, assembly GCA_964534635.1. Lineage (GTDB taxonomy): Archaea > Halobacteriota > Bog-38 > Methanoflorentales > Methanoflorentaceae > Methanoflorens. Next base: position 7,064 of record CAZHSW010000064.1, on the reverse strand, counting down.
TCAGATTTTGAAAGGGTTATCGCAATTGAAAAAGAGGCATTTGACGAATATAACCCGATACTATTCATGACCGCCTATGAGGCGTTTCCTGAAGGTTTCCTAGTTGCAGAGGAGGACGGTAACGTGATCGGGTTTCTGACTGCCGTTTCGCTCTCGCGCTTCGAAGTAAAAATCTTGTCAATAGCTGTCGACAAAAGATGCCAAAATAGGGGATTTGCCTCCATGCTTTTGAAAAGTTTGTTTGAGCTCCTGCGAACAAAAGGAATCCTCAGAGTGCTCCTAGAAGTCAGGCTCAGCAACGTACTCGCGCAGAGATTGTATTTGTCGCTGGGCTTTAGTCTGGTGAAAGTAATTTATGCGTATTATCAAAATGGCGAAGACGCCTATTTAATGGAAAAGCTTCTCGTATAACAACTATCGAAGTTTAATCATCTCGGTGCGCGCTGCAAGTTCTTGCATTCGCGCAGAAATCATCCCCGTGCCCACGAGCTCCTGCGAGTCTATAACGGACGCAAGCTCATTGCCGAGGACAAAGATCGCGTGCTTATGTTCTGCTTTGCTTCTGTGTATGTGCATCGGACCGATGTGAAGCGAACTGTACCGCTCAAACTCACCATTACAATACGCGTGTTCTTCAAAATAGTTCTTGACGCGAACTAACAGCGTATGTAACTGAATAAGTTCTTCTTTATGCATGGGCCATACCTCGGTTGTCGTTAGACGTAAAATGGTTAAAATCAGGTCGTATAAAGTATTTGCGGTAGGAACGGTAGTTCCTTAAAAAAAGTATTTAGTCGCACTGCTTCGTTGTATCTGAAAAAGTGAAAAAAAGAGCAACGAGGGTGCCCCCAAAAAAAAACGGCAACCTCTCTATGAAGGATTACATAATATCTTCGATTGTCAGCACTTTGACCGATAGTGGCCTTTTCACAACGTTGCCGATTTTAACGCCGATTAGATAATCGAGCTCTTTTTCAGCCGCTATATCTAGAATACGTTGGGTTATCACTCCATCAAAAACGACGCTTTTGACAAGACCGTTTGACTCTTTAAGGGCATTGACCAGATTACGCACTTCCACCTCTTTTAAAACTTTCCCCTCGGCGTCGAGCAGTACAGCATTGAGTGTGCCATTTAGCGCCTCGGCATAGTTCCTAATGCTGTTGTCCACAGGGGGCAACTCTTTTGTCACTACAGGAGCTACTTGAGGCGCCGGTTCTGGCTCCTTTCGAACGTTTAGAACTGGCTTCCTTTTAGCCTTCTGCTCAAGCACTTGTTCAATTGGTAGCTTGTTTCTTAGCGCTTTCACAATCTCTTTTTGAGACAAATCCTCAACGCTCTTGCCCTCAGGCGCATAAGCTACGTAATCAACATCCGCAATCTGCAGGAGCTCTTTTAAGATCAGTTCGCCTCCGCGGTCTCCGTCTAAAAAAGTCGTGACGGTTTTTTTCTTGCTAAGCTCAATAACTGGCTTTGGCACGTTCGTCCCTTCAACAGCTATTGCATTTTTGATACCGTGTCGAAGCAGATTCAGAACGTCAGCTCGTCCTTCTACGATGAGTATCGCGTCAGAGTCCTGAACATTCGGGCCCGCGGGCAGTTTTTCTTTTCCGTAGAAAACTAATTCGTCGACCCGCACAGCCTGCTTAACGGATTCTGTCAGTTCTTGACTCTCGGGGAGACTTTCGTCAAACTTGTTGAGAAGAATATGCTTCGCTTGATCGACGATCTGGCGCCTCTTCGATGCCCGCACGTCCTCGATCTTAGTCACTGCTATGCTAGCAATGCACGGGCCGACGCGATCGATCGTCTCCAGCGATGCAGCGAGTATCGACGTCTCGATCTTATCCAGCGATGATGAAATAAGAACCGTGCCGTCGGACTTGCCGCTTTTGGAACTTATGTTCACTTCGATGCGACCTATACGCCCGGTCTTTTGCAGTTCGCGTAGATCCAAATCATCTCCGAGTAGTCCTTCGGTCTGTCCAAAAATTGCTCCTACGACGTCAGGCTTTTCGACGACGCCGTCAGTGTGGATATCAGCATAAATAACGTATTTTGTAGTGTCAGAGTTTTGCATATATGATGCCATCTCCTCAAAAGCAGCGCTAACTAATGATCAATAATGAGGCTTTTTAGTTATTACTACGCCGTCTTAGTGATTTGCAAGCCCTGCTCGCAATATGATTGCAGATTAGTATTCCCTAATTCATAATGTAGTGAGGTTCACTATTTATTAAAACTACCGATACATTTTGACAAAGGTGAATTCGATGTTATCGAGCAACGCCGTCGGCAATCTCCTTCGCGATGATCGATTCAACTTCTTCGAACAGAACGCTAGATAGTAACACTACCTTTCTTGTGCTCGTATGACCGGAAACAAGTACTACTCCTTTCGCCTGCCTTTCAAAAAGCTGAGCAAGATACCGAATAAGCTGTATATTAGCCTTGCCAAACTGGGTGCGCTCCGTAACTCTGATAATTACCGTCTGCCGCCAAGCATTATATCCTTCCACCCCAACGTTCCTTGAACCCGCTTTCACCTCAACACGAATCTTCACGCCTTCGGGCACTGCTTTTAAAGCCCCTACTAGCCGCATACACCCTCAAAAAGGCCGAGAATTGTGGTCTTTGCCCTGACGCACTAACTCCGAAGGATCATTCTCTGAAATCTTCGCTGTCCTCTTCAGTTACCCTCATGCCAGGGCATTTATCCGACCTTTACCATTACGGGGTTGTCTTGCTATCATCAAAGGGCATTTGCCAGAAACTCAAGCAAGGACCTATACGCAACGGAGGAATCTAGCTCTTATATGCACTGCTAATCATCCTAGCACAGTCGTGATGCGTCATATCAGTCCTCTGAAGAGCGTTAGATTGTATATAAAAAATAATATATATGGTTTTCCTGTGCACCAGAACGTGTGCTTGCGTATTTTCAATCCGCATTGACTTCGTAAAGCAGTTACAGTTGCAGTGCAAGGCCGACTTGAAAAGACGGCTTTCACGCAATTTTGCGCGTAAAAAAAGAATGCACCAAACCGAAAACGACTATCGATGTTTATATACGATCATATCGAAAATACAATGTAAGCATGTATGACCTATGAGCATGTATGATCCTTGTCACCGTCCAATCAAAAGTCTACGCATCTCTTTAACGCGCAAATGCAATCTGAGTTGTCTCTATTGTCACGAAGAGGGAGAAGATCATAACGCTCGGCCGTACGAGATTTCGGTCTCCGAAATAGCAAAAATCGCTCGTATTTGCTACGAGGAGGGCGTCACCAAAGTAAAGTTCTCGGGCGGGGAGCCGCTGCTGCGTAAAGATGTAGCCCAGATTATCGAAGCGCTGCCGCCTTTCGATGATATTTCGATGACGACTAACGGCCAACTTCTCGCAGAACGGATAAAAGATCTGGAAGGACTCGATAGAATAAACGTTAGCGTGGACACGCTCAACGCCGCTATCTACAAGAGGCTCACTGGGGGCAATATTGAAAACGTATTGCGCGGGATCGATGCAGCACTCAAAGCAGGCTTGACGCCCGTCAAAATAAACATGGTCGTCATGGACGGAATCAATGATCACGAGATTGGAGAGATGATAAGATACGTGCGAGGAAAGCCGATGGTTTTGCAGCTGATCGAACTTTTGCAATTGAACAAGCGCTCGGAGCTCAAAGGGTCTAACCTACGAGTGATAGAAAGCACCCTAGAGGGATTATCAAATCAGACGACCGTGAGCGCCTTGCATAACAGAAAGCGATTCAAGATCAATGACGCCGAAATTGAGATCGTTCGCCCCATTGACAATACTGAGTTTTGCGCGAACTGTAACCGATTGAGAGTAACATCCGACGCGCAGCTCAAGCCTTGTCTGCTCGTAAATGACAACCTCGTCGATGTGCAGGGGATCGATCAACTTTCCGACGCACGCGCCTTAGAACTCATTATGAAGGCTGTACAAAGGAGGGAACCATATTACAAACCAAGACCAGTTGGCAGAGCTGATAGTCGACGGAAAGCGGATAGCTATTAATCAGTTCGTGCAAGAAGTGTTTGCCGGAGTGACAGGGGGTATTCTCTCCTTAATTCACGGCGTTCAGGATGACTGGACATTCGCCGAAATTAAGATCACGCGCAACCATTAGTCCTTTATGCATCTGGACTCTCTCATTGAAAGTCTCGAGGCTATAGCCCCTCCAGAACTCGCTGATCCGATCGATGACGGACGGATTGGGCTTGTTTCACGTGGGCGAAAAGAAGTCAACTCTATAGCAGTTGCGCTGGACCCGACAAAAAAAGTCATCGAACGGGCAGTTCAGGGCGGTGCCGATATACTTATCACGCATCACGCCTTGATTTGGGACCCAATCACCACGATCCCGTTTCGTATTCAAAAACAGCTCTCGCTCATCTTGAATAACGATATGTCTTTCTACGTGATGCACACTAATTACGACGCTGCACCAGAAGGAGTCAATGATGTGCTGGCTAAACTCTTCGGATTGCAGGAGGTCCGACCGTTTGGCATAGGACGAATTGGCACCATCGAGCCGATCAGCACAGCTGGGTTCGCAAGGCACGTCGCGCAAAAACTACGCACGCCCGTTCAGTTCGTTGGCAGGCGCGTCATCCAAAAAGTCGCTCTGATTGGCGGTGAAGGCTTTGACGCGACGGAAGATGCGATCTCTGCTGGGGCTGATGCACTTCTCTCGGCTGAAATGAAACACGCCGCAATTCGCTGCGCAGAAGGGCGTCTTTCATTAGTTGATGCGACACACTATGCAACTGAAGCACCAGCGATGAGAGTCCTAGCGCGAAGGCTAGGCGGCAAGTTTATTGATGACAGGCCGCAGTTCTACGGCTTGCCTTTTCGTCATTGCTACCAGAATGCGGAAGTTTAGAAGAACTTGGGGAAATGAAATTGCTGACAGATGCGTTTGAACGACTTATCGAACTTGAATACGGAAATAGAGGTAAAAAAGGACTTGAAATAGCGAATGAGAGACGAGTCAAGCGCTACAAAGACTTCTATGTCGTCGTCGGCGAGACTGATGAATACATTGTCGAAGATGCTTTCTGCACCTGTCGGGACTTCTTGTTCAAAGCTTCGCGAAATGCTGCCAAATGCAGCCACATGGTTGCCGTCGAAATTGCAGAACAGGAAGGCTTGGTGGACGTAATCGACGCTTGGTACCAAGACGTTCGTCCGTTGCTTGACTGATCTTCTTATTTTTCTTAGCAAAGCACATCCGGTAGGCTTTCTCCTGTCCGGAGATACTCGATCATCTTTTGTTTCTTACCAATGGCCCGCTCAGCGGCCAGTTCGACTTGAGCGCGCATCAGCTCAATCTCTCCCTCATCTGCCTGTTCGCCAACAATTTTCTTCACAGGCGTGTAGGCCGATTCACGGAACTTTGGCCTCAGAGCAACCCGTTCGCCTGCACTGAGCAACTCAGCACCGCTGCCTTGCGCGACCAATCCAACCTCATCAACTTTGATGGTGCCTTTTAAGGTGCGTTTTATTTCCTCAACGAGATCAGCGGGGCTAACGATGAGCAGCGAATCGATTGAGACCCCCATATAATCGATACAAAGATCGTCAAGCATTTGCAAAACAGTAGGATTGATCAACCCCCGCAATTTTTCCTCTTCGAAGACGATTTTTACTCGTGCCGTTTTTGATATCTCCTCTGCGTCTCCTCTTATTCCTCCGTTCGTTACGTCAGTCATCGCGTGTATCTTAGTTACGAGATCGGCTTGGATCAGTTTAGTACACGCGTGGAGAAATGTTACGTTTATAGTTTGTTGTGCTACATCTGGGCGCCCGTTGTAAAGGGCAGCAGCCGCTATCGTACCGCCACCAGAGCCTTCCGTCAAAAGGATTACATCACCTTGACGGGCATTAATTCGCGCGGTTAGGCTCTGCTCAGAAGCTATTCCGACAGCTCCGACACAGCCGGTAAGTCGATCACCTATGACGACATCCCCACCCACCCTCAAGGTGCTGCCCGTAATTAACGGTACATTCATTACCTCGCTTACGGCTCCGATTCCGGCAGTATAATCAAAAACCTTCGAGATGTCGCCGTCGTCTGCTAGATGAATATCCGAGAACAAGGCTACTGGCTGTGCGCCCATGACGAAGATATCTCGTAAAGATGCGCGTGTTACGTGGAATCCTGCAAGAAAGGGGAAATCGCTCAGGCGTGAATGCATACCGTCGACGGTGACAACGATCAGATCTCCATTTGACTTGACTACACCCGAATCATCAAGCTGATCGGAGCCGACTCGCGCACTTGTCTTTCCGATAACGCCGGCGATCTTTTCGTGCATAAAGAAGTCGCCTGAGCCTCGCGAACCGACCCCCAAATTGCCCATAGTGACTCCCGAAAGCTCTCGATCGCAGAGTGTCGCTAGCGCTTCATCCATTATTGCCCCAGAAAGACGCACAGCCGACGGTAATGGGATTTCGCGGACCTCTAAGATTCGCTGCACTAGCGAATGCTCGATTTCTTCCCGTGCTAAGCCGCGACGAAGAGCTCTTTTAGCATATCCTTCGAGATCCATTAACACAGCTCCACAAAGTTCTTCAAGATTCGCAGACCGGCGGTTGAGGACTTTTCTGGATGGAATTGAGTCCCGAAAATGTTTTCGTACCCCACAACGGCAGCAAATTCAATGCCGTAGCTAGCAGTCGCGACCGTATGGTCTGCTGGTTCGACGAAGTACGAATGCACAAAATATGCGTACGTGCCGTCGGCGCCTTTCATTAAGGCGTTCTCTTTTACTATCTTTAAACGATTCCACCCCATATGAGGTATTTTAAGCTTTTCCGAAGTAGTGTCGAAACTGAACCGCTTAACGTGACCCTCCAGCAGGTTTAATCCTTCGAGCGCTTTTCCTTCATTCTCCCCTTCGTCGCTCGCAGTCAGCAACATCTGCATGCCCAGACAGATCCCCAACAAGGGCTTGCCTTCGCCTACCGATCGCAGTAACGCTTTTTTCTGCGCCTGCACGTTTCGCATGCCACTCTTGAAAGCCCCCACTCC
>CAZHSW010000063.1:0-3174 GCA_964534635.1 uncultured Methanomicrobia archaeon | reverse complement strand
GACAGAATCTATAACTGCCGGCACAAAAGAAAAGCCATAAAGCTCAAGAGCTGCGCCAGACAAAAACAACGGCATTAGCGTGCGCCTGCTTGCAATCTGCCTGTTTACTCATCGCTACCTCTGTCGGTCGTAAGTGTACCGTTAAACGGCTGCTTTTAGTCTCTCAGTCGCCGGTGAGCCAAACGCATTAGGATTCGATAGCTCTCTTGTAAGCGAAAACCGGAAGGCTGGCCGAGTGACCAAATGTTGCCTCGATCCACTCTCTGATTTGGTCACGCAAGTAACGAAACGAAGCGCACGGGTCTCTTTCTGATCCTGAGGCTGATGACGGGTTGTCGAAAGAGTGGTGCAGGTGGATCATTCTGCTTGGAAAAACGGCGTTCGCTGCATCGTCGCACAAGGTAGCGACGTAGTCAAAAGACGTGCTGTGAAACGCGCTCAGCGATTTCGAACGTTGTCTCGAAATGTCGATTCCAGCCTCAGCCATCACAGTGACGACGCAGGGATCCACCTTAGTCGGTGCGATGCCGGCGCTGAAAGCTTCAAAACGCTCGCTAAAGCGGGCATTGACGAACCCTTCAGCCATCTGTGACTGGGCCGCGTTGTGCGTGCAAAGAAACAGTATTATCATTCTTTCCCTCATTTCTCTCATCACAATGATGATGTTCGATACGGATTCATACAGGTGTCGCAAGGACTCTCCATAGAGGCACCACATCTCCTTTTTTCCTTTGAAGCGCATTTTTTCGAGACTGATTCCCGATCAGCCTCTTGCCGACTAATTATTGAAATCTAATAGGAGGTAGGCACGTGTTGGAGTTACCGATGTATTTGCAACCAACATTAAGAAAAAGCCCGCACGACTAGCGCCTCAAAAAAACGCTAGCTAAAAAACGATTACCGCCACGCAGCAAAATGAGGTAAACTAGATGACTAATTAGAAACCTCGACTGTAGGAGGGCGTCTTACATCATTACCACTTTCTTTTTGGGCACGTTGCAGTTATAACGATTTTCGGAGCAGTTGGCTTACTGCTCACGGAATTAGTCAGATTCCTAAATCAGTAATCGTTTTAGAAGTAACCGCAGTCGGGCTGTTAGCAGGCATGCCCGTGCCGCGCCGCAAGCTCTAGGCTAGATGGTGGTGAAGCACAAGTGCATAGCTGTCGAAATCTATGACTCAACGGCTTAATTTATCTCAACAGCTGTCGTAGCTGTAGCTGGACATTGCGAGCAGAATGCGCACTGCCTACCTCAAAGCCGTCTCAAACCGCCTCACTTTTCATTGGCCAGTCGGGAGCGCTGATCCCGTTAAGTGCTGCGGAGAGAGAACCGCAAATGTTGCCGCGACGTTTCGCAGTTCGAAGATCGATTTGTTTTTTTAATGAATCAGACAGCCATGCCACGAGGCCGCTGTCTGCTGCGTTGAGAGGGCATTATTCTCAGCAGAATGCGCCAAAAAAAAACGTCTAATAAGCCAGCGGTCGTGCAGAAGTTCAAAGATCATCTAATAAACGCGTGGGCTAGACTTCATAGCCCAAAAAGCCGCTCAAAAGTCTAGAAATTTGCGCGGCGGTCGCATTTCAAAGGTCTGAGCGGCGTTTGCAGGGATTTTGCCATCGATCGATGTCAGTCGTTGATTCGCTGTATCGCGAGCTTTGGTCTCGCAACGCTTGCAGCCCTTGCCACTTAGTCGTGACTCCCACTGTTTCGTCGTGAGCTTTTAACTTGCAACAGGGAAGAAAGGAGATCTAGCTCTCTCTATACTTTTTAGTAGTCACTTTTTTGAGGTCGGGAGGGATACGAAAAGCGTCAGCACAAAGGCGCTGCGGTGTCTGGCTGAGACTACCTCCACTTCTTGACTGCGCGCCTAAGCAACCTCCCTTCTTTCCTGAGTTCCGCGCCACACGCCAAGATGCAGGCGAATCGCGCTTAGCAAATCGGTCATCTCCTGAGGTCTTGATATTCACTGCTCCCACCTACGCAACCGTAATACGCCTTTTCGCCGCATCAGAGGTAACCACGGCGAGCTGACTACTGGCGTATCAGAGAGACAAGCGGCTAATACGCCTAGCTTAACTGCTTCAAGCCATTCTTTTAGCGTTCACTCTTTCCCCAGCTAGACTGCTTCATTTCCCACGCAGCCAGATTGCGGTCTCTAATATCGCCCAACTGCGAGCGGGTTCTCGGCGTGCGCGCGTTCATTGAAAAGAGCATGCGTCCTCGACTAATTGAAGGGCACCGCACATCGCAGCCCTAGTCGATTTGCTGCACGTAGCAAGAACGAGTCTGAACCGAAACTTGAGGATTCGATTTGAATGTCCCAAGCGAGGACGAAAGGCGCGTCTCTGGGGGCGCCTCAGGATGAAGAACAGATCGCATCAGTTTTGAGTATTAACGCGAATTCCAAGCAAAAAGTGTTTAATAAGGTAGTCCGTAGTTACGTTTGTGATCACTATGGTAGACGTCAAGAAAGTTATTGACGAGTTGAACGTGGCGCTTGGCATGGAAATCGCAGCAATTATACAGTACTTGCACAATTCTTACTCGATTATGGGCCCGTGGCGGAGCGCCATTACCGGAGAGCTTGAGAGCTTCGCAAAGGACGAAATGAACCATATGGAATATCTCTCAGAAAAGATTGTCGCGCTTGGAGGCGTGCCCACGACGAAGCCCGCTCCGATAAACACTCCGGCAACGTGGCGCGCCATGCTCGAGGCTGATCTCGCAGCTGAAAATATGGCCATCGACGAGTACAAAGCCATAATCGCCATGGCAGACGATTTGGGGGACGTTGACTTAAAGAAGTCCATCGAAGACATCTCGAGCCAGGAATACGGACACAAAGAAGCTCTTGAGAAGTTCTTGAAGGAAGCTAAGTAAGCGGGGTTTTAACTACCCCTTCCAACTTTTTTTTTAGTCAGTTGTTTGCGTCGAATTTTTTGCAGTAACTGACACGTTTACGGCAAATAGCACCTGTGCGCACAGGATGCATACATCCTGCTATAAATCGTTACATCGCTAAAATAATGTGTGCGCGCTTGATTACGAGGAATTGAGGAGTCGTTCTATGTTAGATAAGACCATTTCCGAGCATTTCATCAACAAAACAATAGAAGTGTATTTCGGCGGCAGGCCGAACGAAACTCTTACTGGTAAGGTCGTCGGTAGTGCG
>CAZHSW010000062.1:0-4487 GCA_964534635.1 uncultured Methanomicrobia archaeon | reverse complement strand
GTTGGAGACAAGAAACAGAGCATTAGTTCGATGCACATCAATCCAGACGATCTCTCGCTTGATGACCCCCTCGTGGCATTCTGGAGCGAGGATCCTTCGTACGCTGAGTATTTGTTGTCGGATTTTGAGTCGGCATGGCTTCAAAGCGTTGATGCACGGGAAACAATAAAACTCCTTACCGATAGAGGCCAGCAGCAGCGATAAATGCCCCAGCGGGACAGAAAAAGCACTCTTGATGCTAAGATGTTAGCTGAGCGCTTAACGTGCTTGAGTTCAACATACGCGAGGTACTGGGTCCCCGAGCGGGGCATCAACAAAACGTGTGCCGCCTATTTGCGTCCTCATTAGAACCCGAGTCCCATCGTTGACCTGGCCGATCATCGCCGCGTTTTTCCCGTATTTCGTTGTCTTAATTGCCTCAAGAACTTCCTCAGCCTTTCCAGCTTCGACACCGATAATCGCCTTGCCCTCGTTTGCAACTTCGAGCACATCGATGCCGAGCATTTCAGCAGCGGCCTTTATCGACGGGTTAATTGGTAACTGCTCCTCCTCTAGGAAGATCTCGACGCTGCTCTTATGGGCCATGTCATTAAGAGCACTCGCGACGCCACCTCGCGTAGGATCCTTCATAGCGGTTATGGCGCCTGGATCGACTTCGAGCGCCGCTCGAATCGTGTGCCATATGGGCGCGACGTCTGAGCGCAGCTCCGTGCGAAAGTGGAATTCCTCGCGTTTCGCCAAAACGGCTATGCCGTGATCGCCGATTGTGCCGGTGATGATAAGCTTATTTCCAGGCTCAAGGCCGCAATCGCGCACCGGCTTAGCGACGAAGCCGATCCCGGCCGTGTTGATCACTACCTTGTCGAGCGCACCCTTCTCAAGGACCTTAGTGTCGCCGGTCACGATCGCCGTGTCCACCTCTTGTGTCGCTTCGTCCATAGACGCAACAATTCTGCGGAGCTCGTCGATCGGAAATCCGTCCTCAATGACGATGGCGCTCGTCAGCGCGAGAGGCGCGGCCCCCATCATAGCAAGGTCGTTGACCGTTCCCGACACCGCAAGCCTGCCGATATCGCCGCCTGGAAAGAAAATTGGCTTAACGACGTGCGTATCAGTGGTAAACGCCAAGAAGCCGCCGCCAGCCAGCGGAATGGCCGCTCCATCATCAAGTGATTCTAAGCCGATGCCGCCGGCATTTTTGTTCTTGATTTGCGTCAGCACGTCGGCGATGAGAGCGTTCATCATCTCGCCGCCCGCCCCGTGCAGCAGGTTGACGTTCCCAGTTACCTTCGTTCGTTCAGTCTGCATACTTCAATGCCTCGCCCGCTACGCGTCATCCTCGAGTTCGACTTCAAGATTTTTGATGCAAATACCCCGTCCTGACAACAACTCATACATGCCACCACACTTAGGACAGACATAGTCCTCGTCGCCCAAAGCCCCCTCAAAACCGCATTGACACTTAGCGACGGCTGGGAGTGTTTCAACTTTCATCTCAGCGCCCTCAAACGGGCCCCCTTCAGTTATAACTTCGAAGGAGAACTTCAGCTGCTCAGGATTCACCATCGCTAACTGTCCGACTTCGACCGTGACTGAGATTAGCCTCTTCACTGGCTTGTTCTCGACGGTCTCCTTCACGACGTTCACGATGTCGGTCGCGATCCCAAACTCATGCATTTTCCTGCTCGAGCTCTTCGAGCTCCTTAAAAATCGCGAGTGTTTCGAGCGCAGCTTCTTTGCTGAGCTTTTCGATGGCAAAGCCGACGTGGATAAGCACGTAGTCGCCCGGGCCGACGTTCTCGACGAGATCTAAGCTAATCTCCTGTTCCAAACCGCCATAATCAACGACGGCTTTGTTGCCTTCGACCGTTATAACCTCAGCAGGAATTGCAAGACACATACTTTGACTCCTCGGCGAATTTGTTTAGAAGCATCGCTTGAGCAGCAATTAACAAAACCAGTTTAGCAATTTTAACTATTTTTTATGTTTGTCCCGCGGCAATATATAGGTTGCCGCTGCAGTGGCCCGTGACGGCGCTAAAAAGTTTTTAAATGAGGCGGTCACTATAGCTTTTGTCGAGCAAGCGACTGTGAGACGCGTGGTCCTTTTTACGTTGTTATCCGCGTGCGAAGCGGAGGCGTGACGATATGAGCGATCCAATCGAGTCGATAAAGCGCTATGAATTCAAACGCGTGATTGAGAGCCTTGAGGGCAAGAAAGGCCAGGCCACGGAGCTCATCACGATCTATATCCCGCCCGAAAAGCAGATCTCTGACGTCGTCAGCCAGTTACGCGACGAATACGGCCAGGCATCGAACATCAAATCAAAAAGCACGCGCACGAATGTGCAGAGCGCTCTCTCTTCGATAATGGCGCGCCTCAAGTACTATCGTTTTCCGCCTTCGAACGGCTTAGTCATCTTGACCGGAACGATCTCCCTCGGCGGGGACAAGACGACTATGGAAACACTCGTTGTTGAGCCGATCGAACCCATAAAATCGTACCAGTACCGCTGCGATTCTACTTTCAACCTTGAACCGCTCAAGGAGATGCTCAAAGAAAAAGAAGTATTCGGACTCGTCGTCCTCGACCGAAATGAAGCGACGGTCGGCCTCCTCAATGGAAAGCGCATCGAACCGATCAAGCATCTGACGTCTGGCGTCCCTGGCAAGCACACGAAAGGCGGACAATCTCAGCGCCGCTTTGAGCGGTTGCGCCTCATTGCTATTCACGAGTTCTATAAGCGCATCGGTGAAGCAGCAAATAACGAGTTTCTGCAGCACCCCGAGCTGAAAGGCGTGCTCGTCGGCGGCCCAAGTCCGACTAAGGAAGAGTTCGTCGACGGCGAGTATCTGCATCACGAGCTACAGCAAAAGATTCTCGGCGCGTTTGATGCATCCTACACGGACGAGTACGGTCTCTCTGAGCTTGTCGAAAACGGCGCGGAAGTGTTGCAAGAGCTCGATTTGATGCGAGAAAAGAATGTTGTTGGACGCTTTCTGAAAGAGCTTGTTCACGATTCTAACAAGGCGACCTATGGGGAGAAGCAGGTCAGAAAAGCGCTGCAGCTTGGTGCGGTTGACACGCTCATGCTTTCAGAAGCGCTCCGCGTCAAACGGGTGACGAATCGCTGTCCGTTTTGTGGTTTCACGCGTGAAGAGACGATTCGCGACGTGAAAGGGGCCGGGATCTGCCCGAAATGCGACAATTTGATGGAACGAGTACGCGAAGAGGACGTTGTTGATGAGCTTATTCGCCGAGCAGGCGACACGGGCACTTCGGTTGAGTTCATCTCGACCGATTTCAACGAAGGCGAACAGCTCATGCGCGCGTTTGGTGGCATTGCAGCCATCCTTCGTTTCGCGATTGACGAGCGTTGAGGGCCGGTCATGTTTCTTGTTTTTCGTAAGCGCGTCAGCAAGCGGCTAAGCGCTGCGTTAGCTGCTTGCGAGTTTCCTAGCGATGATTGTGTGTTAACAGTTAAACCTGAATACGGCGATCTAACTAGCCTCGTTGCTTTCAAGCTCGCGCCGACGTTGAAACGCGCCCCGGCAGAAATCGCACGCGAGGTCGTACGGCATCTCCGACCGGATGAACTAATAGCGCGGGCCCAGGCTTCTGGACCATATATCAACTTCTTTATAAGCGACGTGTACTTGCATTACACGCTCAGTAGCGTCCTAAAGGAAGATCAGGAGTATGGCAGCATTGGCGCCGACGGATTAGTGATTCTCGAACACACGTCTGCAAACCCGAACGGCCCGCTCCATATCGGTCATGTGAGAAACTCGATAATCGGAGACACGCTGCGGCGCTGTCTTCAGCAAGCCGGATACAACGTTGAGACCCAGTACTACGTCAATAACATGGGCCGGCAAATTGCACTTGTAGTGTGGGGCATCATGAATTTTCAGCTAAACGATCGAAAAAAGTCAGATCACGCTACAGCAGAAGTTTACGTCCATGCGAACGCCGAAGTCGAGCTTCACCCCACGAAACTTACCGAGGTCCGTCACCTCATGCAGCGCTTCGAAAGCGGCGACCAAGACGTCGCTTGCTTGTTCGATGATGCAGTTGACTTCTGCCTGCACGGGATAAATGAAACCCTACGAAACCTTCACGTGACGCACGATCGGTTCGTTTGGGAAAGCGAGTTCCTCGAGGACATCGACGGCTTGGTCAACGAACTTCAGCGTTATAGCGTGACTGATAGCGATGGATCGACGCGCGTCGACCTTTCTTCATTTGGAATCGGCAAAGACCTTGTTCTGCGACGCTCTGACGGGACTTCTGTGTACGCAACGCGCGACATTGCTTATCATGTTTGGAAGGCGGGCCGGTGTAACCGCATGATCGACGTCTTGGGTGCAGACCACAAACTTACAGCACTTCAAGTCGGCAAGGTACTAGAGCTGCTCAACATCAACGCCCCAGAAGTCGTGTTCTTTGAGTTTGTGTCGCTTCCCGAAGGCTCGATGAGCACGCG
>CAZHSW010000061.1:0-3975 GCA_964534635.1 uncultured Methanomicrobia archaeon | reverse complement strand
CCGGATGAGCAGTGTGCTCACGCCGTATAAGATTCCGCCTGCGGCGACAAAAACACCGACATAGGCGACAAGCGCTTGGCCTAGCACAGTTGCGCTGAGGAAATTGTTAGCCAAGTAGATTAGTATTAAACCGACCGCCGCGATTCCGGCAGCGCCGAGAAGCCCTCTGCGCCGTTCTCGGAAGCGAGCGGCCCAGTCGTTCGCTTTGGTCATCTTACGCTCGTCTCTTTTGCCGACGGATTAACCGTCTCGCTACGCTATAGAAACTTCGTCTCTTGTTAAAAACGATTCAGCTGGCCAGCAAAAAAGGCCTCCCAATTACAGGCTTTTTCTGAATTCTCATCGATTGTTAGAACGATCGTATCCTACCCGACAGCGTTTTTTGCACTGCCGATTAGGCAGAATGTTTCCGCTTAGTAGCTCGCGCTCCGTATCATCGTTACTTAAAACGCGGCAGGACAAAGTGTTTTGCTAGCTCCGATCTCCAAGTCCCCATCCGCAGCCGAACCAGTGAGTTCAGTCTTATTGATAGGCGATAGCGACAGTGATTGTCAAGATTTAGCATATTCCTTAGCTTTCATCAAAAAAGTGTCAAATCCGTCGCGCAAGCCATAAACGTGCAGGTGTTGAAAAGACGCGAGCGTATTGTTTTCAATGATTCCGTCACGTCCATTCACGCCTTTGCCACATATCATCTTGTATGCAAATCGCGCATCATCATCAACTGAGGCAATACAATGATGGTATTCGTGTCCACGCAGGCCTTCGCCTTTCATAGCAATGGCACAGTCTCTCACGACTTCAGCTTCGGAGTGACCGACAGCTTGAAGGTTTGCAGTCATTTTGACCTCAGCCGGAATGATGCCAGCAAGTTTATAACGGGCGCAGCCGACGGTCTCAAGGGAGCGCGAGAGGTACGCGAAGCTTCCACCCTCTGCGTAAATCGGCATGCCCTGGGCACTGTGTTCTCGGATATCGTGCAATAGACGAACGTTTTGACTTAACCGTTGGACGTAGTTTTCTTGATAACCTCCGCCCAAATACAGCGCGTCAACTTGCGGAAGCCGGTCAGTAAGCGGTGAGAAATACACAAGATTTGCGACGTGTTCAAGCGACTCTAAGTTCGAACGATAGTAGAAGCAAAAAGCCGCATCTAACGGGATGCCGATCGTTATGTCCACGTTACTGCGGACGGATGGCGCAGGCGGTACGAAGTGGAGTTCTGAGACGCTGGAAAAAATAGATTCAATGTCGAGCTGTTGATAAATTGCCGTGAGCGTATTTAAGGCGATTTCGCTATCTCTTGTGGGAGCTGCGCACCGATTTTGGTTCTGCTCCCAGACTCCTTTTCGAATCACACCAACGAGTGGAATGCCAACCTTCTTCAGGGCGGACCGGATGTCTTCGAGATGTTTGTCGCTGGCAACGCGCGTCGCAACGCAGCCTATGACATTCGCGTTGTACCGGGTATACGAAGCATAACTGACGAATCCTAGAGTGGTGGCAGCAACGCTTTCTGAGGATGCGCTGGCGTCGACAGTGAGCACAATAGGAGCACCGAGGAGGTCAGCAATACGCGCGGTGCTCGACGCGCCCGTGTACATACCAGACGCCCCCTCTATGACCACGAAGTCCGCGTTCGACTTTGAAAGCTCGCGCTTGACGCCTTCTTCTCCCATCAGGAATGGATCTAGGTTGTAGCACGGCTGCCCTGTAGCCGCTTCATGCAACCTGGTGTCGACGAAGCCGGGGCCTGCCTTGAATGGCTGAACAACGAAGCCAGCGGCGCCCAGTCCTTTCAACAGGGCGAGACTAACCGTTGTCTTTCCCACTCCAGTGCGAGTTCCACCAACGATTATGGCCTTCATCACCACCACTGCATGCCGATCTCCGATAATAGTTGTTGTGACGGTTGTCCACTACTTAATAATGGAGCTTCAGCACAAGGAAAACACCAGTAGAGAGATCGAAGAGATGGCGAATCGTCTGAACAATCGAGCAGCCACCTGTCCAAAAAGTGCGACGTTCTAGCCGGCAAAATGAAAACGCGGGTGAACGAACGTGTTTCGTGCGATGTAGCGTCACAACGTTGACAGAACGTCAGGAAAAACACGGTTATCAGCTTCTGCTTTCAACGTATTCAACTCCTTTAAGTGTAAGGGATGCATAAAGAGTACCTTCATACGTTGCAATGAGCCCTTTCGCTTCCAAGTACTCCGTGACCGCTTCGAGTTTTTCTAAGCCAAGATTATATTTATCGCCGAGATCGTATGAATCGATCAGGATCCCGAATCTGCCCTCCGCTAAAGTGTACATTTCACGCAAGAACTGCTCCTTGTTCTGCTTCGTTTCACGTGCTAAGTTCATCAGTTACGGTTGTAACTGGGTAGTCGAATGCACTGCGAAAGCGGTGCGAAAATGATGGCTTCCGAAAAACGTTACGTATCGGCACAAATGCGCTCAGTCCTTTGAACGCCGGTCGATAGCATTTTTTCGCGGTTTTGTGTTGTTGATCTGCAAAGACTTCCCATGGTTTTAAGTGATAGCAGTGAACCTATACGCGATATGATTTCAAGTTGGTCCAGTGGCGATGTAGATAAGGCGATCACGGCTATCTGCCTTATATTGAAGCGCGTCGGGACTCTCCCGCGGGTACTTTCAAACGCTTATCGGCACGAAATCGAAACTGGTGAACTTGCAGTAACGCGATGCTTTTACGAGCAACTAGCAGCTAAGTGCCCAGATGCGCTCGATTATTTTACAGAAGAGATCAGCGATACGAGAGAGGCCAAAAGCCACTTCCGAAAAAGCTCTTTTCGAGAGATTCCCATTGAATGACGGCAGCTCAAGACGCTATGCACCACGCCGCATTTCATCTTGCGCCTGTGGCTTTAGGAATCTAAAATATCCAATGCCTTCCACTATGCCCCCTGCGTAGCTTTTAAGCGCCCAATAAACGTCGCCTGGGAGCACGTCCTTATTAAGCTCCGACTTGTGGTTACCGACCACGACCGCCAAAAATCCTGCGGACAAGAGCCCGATGTCATTTCCGCTATCGCCAGCTGCAAGCACGCGGTTGCGAGGGATTCTCAATTTCTTTCTAATATAGTCAACCGCTTTTCCCTTTCCCGCTTTCTCTGGAATGACGTCGAGATCGGTCCCGCTTGAATAAATGATTCTGTGGGCAATCCCAATCTCGTCGAGTCGCTGGTGGATCTCAGAGATCACCGCATCGGCTTTTTGAAAGAGATGATAGCTCTGCTTGAACTCAAACTGGCGCGATTGCGAAAAGAGGTACGGGATGGTCGCAAGCGCCTCTTGCACCTCAAGTCGATTCCAATGATGATCGATGTGGAGCGTCCAAGCATCGTCCCTTCGATAATCTAAACCCGAGTAAATCTCTGTGCCTACGTTACACACCAAGTAGGCCGGCTCGCTCAGGCACTCTGCAGATAAGATCTCAAACGCTTGAACCTTGTCTCGCCCAGTTACGTACGCGGTAGTTACCTCGCGATGAGCCGATAAAAGGGCCTGCAAACTGCAGTAGGCGCCGCGGTCTCCCGTAAGCGTGTTGTCGATGTCGAGGGCGAGTAATTTCATCCTTGCTCGTCATTATACCCTGTGCTATTTAGCCTCTGTGACAGGCGTAGCTTCCCGCGCCCGCGACGGCGCTTAGTGTATTTTGGTCGCCTCCTGTACGAGCGACGTTCAACCGTAGGCCGGCGGCTATGTGCCTAGAACAAAAGGCACATACAGGGAGAGAGCCCCGCAGGCGGCAAAAAACGCGCCGCTGCGATGGTGAGCTATCGTTCAGCAGCCAAACAGACGACAAGCGCTGCTAAACGCATCATCGTGCCATTATGGTTGCGACGTCAAATGCGATTCGGAGCTGTAGGAGCCAAGTACTTTCAGTTGTGAGACGTGCAATTGCAGCGCATTGAACGCGCTTATGACCCGCGGATCTGACGTATTGCC
>CAZHSW010000060.1:0-33695 GCA_964534635.1 uncultured Methanomicrobia archaeon | reverse complement strand
CGGACGAAAGTGTGGACGCATTCTACGCGTGTACGTTGTGTCAGAGCTTCGCTCCGAGCCACGTGTGCATCATCTCTCCGGAACGCCTTGGGCTGTGTGGCGCGCTGAACTGGCTCGACGCAGCTGCAGGGTACAGCATCGATCCAAACGGGCCGAACCAGCCGGTTGAAAAGGGCGCCGCGATTGATGAGCAGAAAGGCCAGTGGACGAACGTTAACCAAGCGGTCCGAGAGCTCACGCACGGACATATCGAACGCATGAATCAGTATACTATGATGGAGGATCCGCAGACGTCCTGTGGATGTTTCGAATGTATCGTGGCGATTAACAGTGATTTACAGGGGGTGATCGTTGTCAACCGCGAGTACATTGGCATGACGCCGATCGGCATGAAGTTCTCTACCCTCGCCGGGTCCGTCGGCGGCGGCAACCAAACCCCGGGCTTCATCGGCATTGGCAGGCAATTCATCACGAGCAAGAAGTTTATTCGAGCAGACGGCGGGCTCGCTCGTGTCGTTTGGATGCCGAAAGATCTCAAAGAAGCGCTCCGAGGCGATCTAGAGAAGAGGGCGAAGGAACTTGACTTAGCAGGCTTCGTGGACAAGATCGCAGACGAAAGTATTACGACTGATGCCGATGAACTAGCGGATTACTTGGCGAAGGTCGATCACCCAGCGCTACGAATGCCGCCAATGGGCGTATTTTAAACGCGTGGTCGCGAGAATTCGGAGGTAACCACGATGGTCGTAATTCCAAAGGAGAGCTGGAGCGGTAAGATAAAAGAGGTCGCATTTGGGGCAACCGCCGCCGAAGGGGGAACAAGGGACAGGACGCTTCTTTTGGGCGGAGAGACAGCTCTTCCGTTTTTGACGTTCGAGGGAAAAATCTCTCGTCCCTCGCTTGGAATGGAAGTGATTGATCATATTAACGAAGATTACCCCCACATCATCATCGATGAAATTGGTGACCTCATAAAGGAGCCCGCTGCGTGGGCACAGGCGTGCGTCGATACTCACGGTGCGGATTTCATCTGCCTCAAGCTTCTCAGCACGAATCCGGAGGAAGCAAACGTCAGCGCTGAGGACGCTGCGTCTCTCGTGTCGCAACTGCTGGAACGCGTCAAGGCACCGATCATAATACAGGGGAGTGGGGATTACGAGAAGGATTCGCGCGTCTTGGAGCTTTGCGGAGATGTGGCCAAGGGAGAGCGGTGTCTGCTCGCGCGTGCGGAACCGGAAGGTTATAAATCGATCTCAGTGGCAGCCACCGCGAACGGTCACTCTGTGGTCGCGTTCTCAAACATTGACGTGAATATCGCGAAGCAGCTCAACATCATGCTCACCGAGTTCGGCGTGCCGCTTGATCGTATCGTGTGTGACCCGCTTATGGCGGCGGTTGGCTTCGGCATGGAATATGCATATTCAGCCATGGAACGGATCAAGCTTGCCGGCCTGGTGGGAGACAAGATGCTGCAATCTCCGATGATCGCCGACGTCAGCGTCGCATGGAGCGCTAAGGAAGCATATCGTGTGGACCCGAAGTTGGGCGACGAGCGGGAAAGGGCCGTCTTTTGGGAGATAGCCTCTGCCTTGGCGGCTTTAATGGCTGGCGCGAACGCGTTAATACTGCGACACCCGAGGTCTTTGGCGATCATGAAGGAAGTTGTCGATGAGCTGATGGGGGAATAACCAGTATGCCAATGACCGCTCTCGACATCTTCAAACTTTTGGCCAAAAAGAACTGCGGCGAATGTGGGGTTCCCACGTGCTTGGCGTTCGCTATGATGTTGGCGAACAAGCAGACCGAGCTGGCGAAGTGTCCATATGTCTCGCCAGAAGTCGCGCAACAGCTCGAAAGCTCTGCCTTGCCGCCTATGAGCACTGTCTCTCTCGGCGACCTTCGAATTGGCGGCGAAACAGAGCTTTTCAGACATGAAAAGAAATTTTTCAATCAAACGGCGTATGCAGTTGTAATCGAAGACGATATCGCCAACGAAAGCGTTGTGCAGCGGGCCAAGAGGCTCGACGCGATGAAATACGAGCGAATTGGCATCATCTCAGGCGTTGACTTAGTCGCGGTCAAGTCAAAGGGAGACGCGCAGCGGTTCTCTGAAGTGGTGAAGCTCGTGCGGGATAACAGCGGGTTGCCGTTGGTCTTGATGAGCGATGACCCTCAGGTCGCTGAAGATGGGCTTAAGATTGTATCGAAGGCCAAACCGTTGATTTATGCAGGCACCGCTGACAACTGCGCGGCTTTTGCGAAACTCGCGCGTCAGTACGCGTGCCCACTGGCGCTTCGCTCAGACGATGTCGACGAGCTTGCATCGCTGTCTGAGATTGCTAAGAGCGAAGGCGCCGATGATCTCGTGCTAGATCTAAATCTCGGTGCCAAGCCATTGCGAGACGCGCTGGAATGGCTCACTATTTTACGTCGGCTAAGCGTTAAGAAGCTTTTTCGGCCCTTGGGCCACCCAGTCATGCTCAACTTGGACACCGGGGCCGACGTCCAAACGCAGGCCTTACGGGCCGTGATAGGAACGTTGAAGTATGCTTCGCTGATTGTCTTCGGCGACCTCGACGCAGCGCGTTTGTACCCCCTCACGACGCTACGAACGAACATCTTCACGGATCCTCAGGCGCTCATACAGGTCAATCCGGGACTCTACGACATAGGTAAGCCTGACCGGAACTCGCCAGTGATCGTAACGTCAAACTTTTCCCTCACGTATTTCACCGTTGCAAGCGATATCGAAGCCAGCAAAGTTCCGGCACGCCTTCTCGTGGTCGATACAGAAGGCCTGTCGGTGATGACCGCGTTCGCCGCAGACAAATTTACGGCAGAGACCATAGCGCAGGCACTTGAAGAATACAAGGTCGCAGAAAAGGTAGATCACCGAAAACTCATCATACCCGGCATGATTGCTATGCTTAAGATGAAACTTGAGGAGCTGACGGGGTGGGAAGTAATCGTCGGCGTAAAAGACTCGTCTGCGCTGCCAAAGTATCTCAAAGAGCTTGTGAATGCGTAGCTGCCCTTAAGGGTGTTATAGAGTGCGCTGCAATTGCACTCACGGCATTTAACGCTGCTGAATCACTAGGAAGCTCACCTATGGATCTCCCTTCCAAAGCATACTGTTCGACGATCGCGTCGCTTGGGATGGTGCCAATCAGGTCTAGTCCCTCTCGCTTGATCTGATCCTTGATGCTTTCTGGTATGGCGTTCTTGACCTCATTCAATACCAGATACGTCTTTCCGACGACGAGACTAAGATCCTCGGAGAGCTTCTTGATACGACTCGCAGTGAGTATGCCCAACACCGTCACATCGCTCATTATGAAAAGCACGTCGACATCTCTTGTCGTACGCCTCGAAAGATGTTCCATGCCCGCTTCGTTGTCGATAACTACGTAGTCGTAATTGACTGAGAGCCTGTCGAGAACATCGCGCAATACGTTGTTAACATAGCAATAGCATCCGGGCCCTTCAGGCCTCCCCATCGCGATCAGGTCAAACTTCTCTCCTTCAACGAGAGCGAGGCGTATCTGATATTCAATAAGTTCGCTCTTGGCGACTCCTGCAGGAAAAGATTCTTTGAGTAAATCCTCACGCAAATCGCCGATCGTCTGCTCAGCGTGCATTCCGAGTCGCTCGTCTAAGTTTGAGTTAGGATCCGCATCAACAGCCAAAATAGTAGCGCTGTCGCTGCTCAAGCACTTTACAAGGAGCGAGGCAAAAGTTGTCTTGCCTGTTCCACCTTTCCCTGTTATCGCAATCGTTCGCACACCGTTTCTCCAGCAACGCTCCGCGAGGAAGCCCCCACAGGCTATCCCTACGCCGCTATTTTACTAAAATGCAGGTCGCACGTGACGTTGATCCTCGAGCAACGCATAAACCTCCTTCTTTCGCCAAGTGGCAGATCTGGCACTTGTCTTTGCAAGGAACTTCACATAAGAGCTCATTATATAGTTACGTATACACTCGTTTCGCGACGTGGGGGAACTGGTCAAGCTCCGTATGCGGAATAAAGAGCGCCGAGGTGAACTCTTTGAAGAACATGCTACTGACGCTCAGCTCTATATGTGTCATATTTTGTACGATGTCTGCCGCTTTGTCTTGAAGATCGCGCGAGAGCAATACCATTCGTGCCCCACCAAGAGCTCCATTGCCTATGAATTTGAAAGTCTCTAAAGGCAAATCAGGCAGCAATCCAATTGTAATCGCTTTCTTGATGTCAAGGTAGTTGCCGAAGCTCCCGGCGATGAACACGTTAGATAGGTCGCTAAATTTATAGTCAAACGTCTTGAGGAGGACATTACAGCTCGCATACACAGCAGCTTTCGTTCGCAATACGTTTTGAATATCGACGTCGGTTATGATTATGTTCTTGTCGATAGCCGTGTCCTCTTTAAACGCCACGATGAACTGGTTGCCGCTGCTTCCGACATCGGTTCTCACGTTGTTCTCGTCCAGCTGGATTTTCCCCGTTCGGTCAATGACGCCGTTACTGAAGAGCTCTGCGATGAGTTCAACGAGACCCGATCCGCAAATGCCCTTTGCCCTTCCGTTGTCGATGGTCGAGTAGTCTACGACGCCGTTACCGATCCACACACGCTCAATCGCGCCGTTCATTGCTCTTACGCCGAACTCAACTTCGCCTCCTTCAAAAGCTGGACCCGCTGAACAGGAGCACGAAACGAGGAACGTATCGTTGCCCAACACGACCTCTCCGTTGGTGCCAACGTCGATTAGTAAGGAGACATCCTTCTCGTCGCTCATTCCTGATGCGATGATGTCAGCCGTGATGTCACCCCCAACATAGCTGCTCCGGCATGGAAGCGCATAAATATACGCGTTTGGGTTAACGCTCAGGTCGAGCTTAACTGCCTTCATCTCCGGCACGAAGGACATCACAGGAATGTACGGCTCGTGGCGGATGTATTTTGGATCCAAGCCGTAAAAGAAGTGCATCATAACTGTATTGCCAGAAAGGACTACTCGACAGATCTTCTCGTAGCGCATGTCATTTTCGATAACGAGCTCTCGTATGAGGTCGTTGATGCCGAACCTCATGGTGCGAGTCAACTTGTTAATGCCATCTCGGTGCTCTTCCGTGTACAACACTCGGGAAAGCACGTCTTCACCGTACACGACTTGTTTGTTATAGTCAGAGCGTGCGTCGATCACCTTGCCCGTCACTAAATCCACCAGCTCAACGACGATCGTCGTGGTGCCTATGTCCACGGCGATCCCGATGAGATCATTGTCTGAAGGAGGACCGACGTCAATGATCTCTTTTCTGTCCCAGAGATCCATCAGCGTGACGTTCACGTTCCAGTTGTTTTCGCGAAGTACGCTGCTCAGCCTCTTTAGGGTGGGTAATCCGATCGTAACGTGTCCAACGTCGAGATTATGCAGGGCGTGTGTCACTCGGTCAAGGTCACTTACGTAGTCAACAAGTGACGGAGGGGTGAGAGAAAGTGATACCTTCGTTACCGGAGGGTTTATCGCTGCTAAAGGCGCGACGACACTTTTCATTAAAATTTGGTGCGACTCCACTCTACTTTCTTTAGGCACCGTCACTTTCAAATTGCCTGCAACTTGCGCTAAGCATGCCAAAAAGAAGCCGTCCGCTCGCTCTTGAGCAGTCAGGAGCTCGGTTTCGTCGGTTTGGACACGTCCCTCGATACGAACCTTACACTTGCCACACGTGCCCCGTCCGCCGCAGATGCTGTCGATATAAATGTCTGAGCTCGTGGCTGCGTCGAGAACAGTAGTACCTCGCTCGACCTTGACAGTTTTGTCGTCAGGCTCAAAAACAACCTTGAATTCTTTCTTCAAATTGCCCCAAAAGCTTCAATTGTGTTCAAATTGACGTGTGCCTTGTATATTGTATTTTGATATATAGGTTCTCCGGCAGTAAATCGCGCGCCGAAGCGAAAGTGTTAAAATGTAACGGTTAACTAATCATTTGCATTTTGCGAAGCAATGCTATGATAATTATCGGCGGCACCATAAACGGCTATTCAAAGTCGATCAGCGCGTTACTCGATAAGCGAGATTCGAAGGCGATCCAGGACCTTGCAATTAGGCAAGTGGAAGCCGATGCCCAAATACTCGACCTCAACGTGGGGTTAGGTAGGAATGATGCCGCTGAGCTTATGAAGTGGCTGGTCGCGACCGTGCAAGAAGTCGTAGATGTCACGCTTTCAGTCGACACGCCGAAGATTGACGTAATGAAAGCAGGCATCAATGCGGTCAAAGGAAGATCGATGATCAATTCGATCCCGGCCGAGCAGGAGAAGATGGCGACGCTTTTTCCGCTGGGCGCGGAGCACGATTCGGACATTATTTGTATGACCATGGATGAGCAGTTTATCCTTGGAGACGTTGACAAACGCGTGGAACGCGCAGCGACGCTTGTCGCCAGCGCCTGCGAGCATGGGGTCGATGTTGAAAAGTTATATGTCGACCCCGTTTGTTTGCCAGTGAGCTCCGCACAAGATCAAGCGCCGGTGGTTGTCGAGGCAGTTCGGCGAATCAGCTTGCTAACTAGCCCCGCGGCGCTGCTGAAGACGACTGTCGGCCTCAACAACATCTCGCACGAAACGAAGAATCCGCGGCTCATAGAGAGAACGTTTTTGGCGATGCTGATCGGGGCAGGTCTCTCCTCAGCTATAATAAATACCGACGATCACGAGTTGCTAGACACGATAAAAACGTGCAGTATACTCCTCAACCAGAACGTGTATGCTGCGGACTATCTAAAAGTGTAGCTGAAGGCGCAGATAAGGCAGTTAGCAGATTCGTTCTTGCTGAGGCGTGATTCGGAATTGCTTTTGCTAAAGCTTAAATAACATCCCTCGTCATTATACCGCGGGTTTGGTCACATGAAGGCAGAGATACTATCTCAGATCAAGGCTGCCGAAGCGGAAGCCCAACGGATGATCGACGAAGCGCAGACCCAAAAAGAAGCCACAATCGAGGACGCAAAGAAGAAATCGTTGCAGATTATTGATGCCGCAGAACAAGAAGCGATTAAGATAGCGGAAGACTTGAATGCGAGCGCCGACGCAGAAATAAGCAAAGCTACGCAAGAAATCTATAAAGCGGGAGAGGCAGACGTCTTGAAAGTCAAAGAGCGCGCAGAGAAGAAGCACGCGGAGGCTCTCTCTTATTTAATTGAGGAGTTTAAGGGAACCCGTTATGTTTGAGCCGCAACCGATGACCAAGGTCATCATTGCAGGGTCTGAAGAATACATGGGCATCGCCATCGACGCGATGCATAAGCGCGATGCTATCCATATTAAGGACTTCGTTGATGAAGATCAGGACTTCAAAATCGGCAAGCCTTATGCACGTATCACCCAGCTTTCTGAGCGCGCGGTTTCGTTGCGGTCCATTGCAAGCTATCTCCACATCAAGGGCAAAGAGGAGATTCCGAGTAAGTTCTTAGAAAGGACTATCATCGACACTATCGACGAGAAAACAAAGCGCCTCGATGTTGAAGTCACGCAAGTCACAGAAAGGATAAACGAGATCGAATCCAAAATCAAGGATACTAAAGAAAAGAAGCGGTTGCTCGACCCTCTTAAGAGTTTCGACCTGCCGCTCGATCTTTATAGCGGCTACCGCTCTCTGGCAGTATTTGTAGGAACGCTGAAAGGGTCGCCAACGATTAGCGATATCACTCAAGACTATGAGCTCGAGACTGTCCCGTATGGACGTGGTCTGGCGATCGCTCTTTTTGCGCCTCGAGAATTCGAAGAAGATATTTTGAAACGCTTGCAGGACCATAGCTATGCCGCTCTTCCACTCCCACAACTAGAGGGTGTGCCAAGAGACCTGCTCGCGGATCTCGACGGAGAGCTCACAGAACTTGAGTCAGATAAACGCCAGAGCGAAGATGACTTAGCAGGCCTTCGGCAAAAATATATCGAGTATATCTTAGCCTCAGATGAGTACCTCTCCATTGAAACGCAAAAAGCAGAAGCCCCGCTGCGCTTCGCCACTACGAAGAACGCGTTTGTAGTAGAGGGTTGGGTCCCTACTAAAGACTTTGAATTGGTTCAACGTGAAATGGACGAAGCCGCACACGGGCACGTTGTAGTCGCAGTCGACGACTCTGAACTCGGCGACGTTGACAAAGTCCCCATAGCACTTAGCAACCCGATGCCAACGCGGCCACTTGAGGTACTAGTAAAAGCCTTTTCGCTTCCAAAGTACAATGAGATTGATCCAACGACTTTCATGGCATTCATGTATCCTTTTCTTTTTGGATTGATGCTAGGCGACATCGGGTACGGCGTCGTCGTCATCGCGTTGGCTGTTTTATTGACCCGATGGGTAAAATCGAAGGGCGTTCGAGATTTGGCTACCGTTGCCCTTTACGCAGGTGTTTTTTCGATCATATTCGGCTTTATCTTTAACGAGTTCTTTGGAGTGGAATTCCTTGGACATAAGGGCTTGCTCACGTTCATTTCTGAGTACCCGGCGATTCCGCGGCTGGATAATGTGCTCACCCTCCTCATCGCGACCCTGATCATTGGTATAATAATGCTCACGATCGGGTTTGTTCTAGGCTTTGTTAATGAGTATAGGCAACACGGGTTAAAGCACGCGATCTTCGTTAAAGTGAGCTGGATCTGCATGTTGTGGGGAGGCGTGCTTGCCATCGCCCTTATTTTGCCACCCCTCACCACGGGATCGGGAATTCAGCTCTCGGCTGGGCTGATTGCAGGTTTGGCAGTCGCCGTCGTTGGCTTTGTGTTGCTGATTGCGGGCGAAGGAGTCATCGGGATTGTGGAGCTTCCTGGCCTTCTTTCTAATGTGCTTTCATATTCTCGACTTCTATCAATCGGCATCTCATCAGCCGGAATTGCCCTCGCCGTGAACAGGTTGTCTGACGCACTATTCTTCTCGCGAGGAGGCATTTTTGTCATTTTTGGTGTCTTAATGCTACTCGTTGGACACTCGGTAAATACCGCTCTGGGTATCCTAGATTCTGGATTGCAGGCTTTGAGATTACACTATGTTGAATTCTTCACGAAGTTCTATCGTGGAGGTGGAATTAAATATAGACCGTTCGGTTTTAGGAGAAAGTATACGGAGGAAACGTAAATGGTAGATCCAATGGGAGCAGGGCTGATCGCATTGTCAGCAGCGATAGCGGTCAGCGTAACTGGAATAGCAGCCGCCATAGGCGAGCAAGTCATTGGCTCAGCAGCCATAGGTGTCATGGCGGAAGATGAAGGTTTTTTCGGTAGAGGTCTGGTGATGACAGTTATCCCAGAATCTATCGTCATTTTTGGACTGGTCGTGGCGTTGATATTGCTCTTTGTAGCCTTGCCTGCCATACATTGAGGACCTATGGGTTTGGAGGTCGTTGTTAAAGACGTTCTGGCACGAGCAGAAGCAGAAGCCAATCAGATTAGGCAACAAGGCCAATCTGAAGCGGATGCTATTATCGCGGGTGCCGAAAATACAGCGCGTCAGATCCTTGCAGAAAAACGGGAGCAGACTATTGAGCTGAACAAGCGCCGAAAGAACCGAGAGATATCAAGTGCGCATCTCGAGGTCAAACGGTCCATTTTAAACGCTAAGAAGGAACTGATAGATCGAATATACTATGAAGCTATTGATGTCTTAGCCTCGCTACCCGAAGCAGAAAGAGAGAATCTCATCAAAAAACTGCTGGAATCCCAGAATGAATACGCTAGAGTATTTTCGAATGAAAACGACAAGGCCCTAGTTCAGCGTATCAGCAGCTTAGAATACGGCGGAACGATTCAATGTTCGGGCGGCGTAATTCTGGAAAACGAGGACGGAACAGTCATGCGCGATCTCACGTTTGATACTATACTCAAGGACGTGCGAGGGGACTCTTTGAAACAGCTGCTAGAGACATTAAACGTGTGAGCGGGATGAAAGCGCAGGCAAAAAAGCGAAGATACGCTGGATCTTCAGTCAAAGCTAGGTACGCTTACGGCACTGCCCGCGTGCGCGCTATGAAGGTCAAGCTTCTGCCGGCAGAGACCTATGCAAAATTGCTTTTAATGGCGATTCCTGAACTGACGCGCTTCATTGAGGAGTCAGAGTACAAGGCTGAAGTTGACGAGCTCGCACGTAGGTACTCTGGTATAGACCTCATCGAATTCGCAACGCATCTCAACTTAGCCCGAACGTTCGTCAAGCTCACAGAGATGACGATGGGAGAGCCTCACCAATTGATTGTGGAATACCTAAGACGATGGGATATTCGCGAAATCAAGACTATACTTAGGGGGAAACTGTACGGGGCTTCTGAGGAAGAGATAATGAGGGTACTGGTTCCTAGCGGCGAGCTTTCCCTTGAGTTCCTGCAAACGCTAGTAAAGAAATCAAGCGTCCAAGAGGCCGTTGAGGCTTTGAAAGGCACAGTCTACTATGAGGTCATCAAAGATATCGACTACGCGGAGTCCTTGATGAAGCTTGAGGACGCGCTGGATCAGTTCTATTACGCAAGGATGGTTGATCTCGTTTCTAAGATTACGGGTTCCTCGCTTTATTTAAACGTCGTTAAGATGGAGATTGACGTCGTAAATCTAAAAACGTTGTTTAGATTGAGAAAAGCTGGCATTTCCGGCTCTCGAGTGCTGGAATACATCATACCCGACGGACTGTACGTCCGTCGCCAAGAAATCGAGAAGATGGCCAATGCCCCAATAGCTGAACTCATCGCTCTCGTTGGCAAATACCCATATTGGGACGCAATTTCTGATATAGTCACCGAACAGATGGAATCGTTGAGCAAGATCGAACTAAGGCTTGACAAATACCTCAATGAGCACGTTTGGAAGACCTCTACGTTCCATCCGTTGACCGTATTGCCGATGTTAGGCTACATGTTAAGCAAGGACACGGAAGTGGAAAACATCCAAGCGATAGCGCGAGGAAAAGAGGCACATCTGCCAGAAGAAATTATTAAAGATCATCTAATCTTATAGAGGGCACGCAGTGGCAAGTAGTTACGGGCGGTGAGTTGCTTGGAAGTTGCAGTTGTAGGCAATGCGGATTTTGTAACCGGTTTTTTGCTAGCGGGCGTTCGAAAGACCTTTATCACAACTGACGAGAGTCTTGAGCCAACGCTTAAGGAGGTTTTGAAGGAGGAGGACATCGGCATATTGATCATGAGTAGCGACGATGTTGAGAAACTGTCCACGCCGCTGCGAATTGCGTTAGACGACTCGGTCGAACCCACCGTGATCTCAATTGGTGGAGCGGCAGATGAGCGTACCCATCTGAGAGAGAAGATAAAGAGATCTGTAGGTGTTGACCTGTGGAAGTAGAACAAAAGGGAAGAATTTACAGGGTTGCAGGACCCGTTGTTACCGTTACTGGAATCGAAGCGAAGATGTACGATCTTGTCAAAGTCGGTGAAGAAGGCTTGATGGGCGAAGTTATAGAGATCGACCGCGACAAGTTTGTTATTCAAGTCTATGAGGATACTTCTGGCCTCAAGCCCGGAGAGCCCGTAGAGAATACTGGCTTGCCTTTATCCGTCGAGCTTGGGCCCGGCTTGTTAGGCTCGATTTACGACGGCATCCAACGGCCGCTTCCGGTGTTGAACCTGAAGCTGGGAGACTTTATTGAGCGTGGCGTAGCTGCTTCGGGGCTTGATCACTCAAAGAAGTGGGACTTCGTGCCAGAGGTCCAGCCGGGCGCGGAAGTTCACGCAGGGCAGTCGATAGGATACGTGCAAGAGACTGCTAATTTGAAGCACAAGATTATGATTCCGCCAGATAAAGAAGGAAAAATAGCCACTATAGAGCCTGGAGAACATACTGTTGACGATATAATCTGCACCTTGGAAGATGGAACCCAACTCAAGCTGATGCAAGAATGGCCCGTGCGTGTTTCGAGACCATCTAGCGAGAAACTGATGCCTGATATTCCACTTATTACTGGCCAACGGATCCTCGACGCGCTGTTTCCGGTAGCGAAAGGCGGGACCGCAGCTATTCCAGGGCCTTTTGGTTCTGGCAAGACAGTTGCGCAGCAACAACTCGCAAAATGGTCTGACACGCAGATTGTTGTATACATCGGCTGTGGGGAGCGCGGCAATGAGATGGCAGACGTGCTTACCGAATTCCCCGAGCTTGAGGACCCCCAAACGAACGCGCCCCTGATGGACAGAACCGTACTCGTCGCAAACACCTCCAACATGCCAGTGGCTGCGCGCGAGGCTTCCGTGTACACGGGTTTAACGATAGCCGAGTATTTCCGCGATATGGGGTACGACGTCTCGCTAATGGCGGACTCGACGTCTAGATGGGCTGAAGCGATGCGTGAGATCTCCTCACGTCTGGAGGAAATGCCCGGAGAAGAGGGTTATCCTGCCTACCTTGCTGCGAGGCTCTCGGAATTTTATGAGCGGGCCGGACGCGTGAAGACTCTCGGCGGCGATGAGGGTTCAATCACCGTTATCGGGGCGGTCAGCCCCCCTGGTGGGGACTTCTCTGAGCCAGTGACCCAAAACACGCTTAGGATCGTTAAAGTCTTCTGGGCTCTTGACAGCAAGCTTTCGCAGCGGCGTCATTTTCCCTCTATCAATTGGCTTGATTCGTATAGCCTCTACACGCAGAATTTGGCAGAATGGTTTACTGACCGCGTTGCTGGAGATTGGGAAGACCTTCGAATGCGCGCTATGGCGATACTGCAGAAAGAAAGTGAACTTCAGGAAGTTGTGCAACTCGTAGGATCTGACGCGCTCCCGGATGATGAGCAACTGACCTTGGAAGTTGCGCGGATGATTCGAGAGTACTTCCTGCAGCAAAATGCCTATCACGAGGTCGACACCTACTGCGCTCTTCAAAAACAGCACGATATCCTTGCTGCTATAATGGTTTACGACGACCTCGCGAAAAAAGCACTTAACATGGGCAAGCTCGTTGATGAAATCATAAACCTCCCCGCAAAAGCGGAGCTGGCACAAATAAAGTTTGAAGAGGAATACGGAACGAAGCTTGAAGAAGTTGAGACGGCCATGCGGGCGGCACTCGCATAGGTGAAGAAAATGAAAGAATATCGAACAATCACGTCCATCGCCGGCCCTCTCGTTTTTGTCGAGAAAACAGAGCCGGTTGGATACATGGAGCTCGTCAACGTCATCCTAGACGACGGAACGGTAAAACGGGGACAGGTTCTAGATACGTCTGAGAAGTTGGTTGCTATCCAAGTGTTCGAGACAACGGCGGGTATTGACACGCACTCGCGCATTCGGTTTACCGGCGAAGTCATCAAAATGCCTGTGTCGAAAGAAATACTGGGTCGGATCCTCTCTGGGTCGGGGGAGCCACTTGACGGCGGGCCAGAAATCGTACCTGAAAAGCGACTTGACATTACGGGCGCAGCGATCAATCCGTACGCTCGAGACAACCCTTCAGAATTCATTCAAACTGGCATCTCAACTATCGACGGGATGAACACGCTCGTTAGAGGCCAGAAATTGCCTATTTTTTCTGGATCTGGTCTTCCGCATAATGACCTAGCCCTGCAAATCGCTCGGCAGGCGAAGGTATTAGGCGCCGAGGAAGCTTTTGCCGTCATATTTGTTGCGATGGGCATCACGGCAGAAGAAGCGCAACACTTTATGAATGATTTTGAGCGTACTGGCGCTCTTGAGCGTGCTGTTGTGTTTTTGAATTTGGCCGACGACCCAGCCATCGAGCGATTGATTACCCCTCGGCTTGCGCTTACGACAGCCGAATATCTGGCTTATGAGCACGATATGCACGTCTTGGTCATCCTTACCGACATGACGAACTATTGCGAGGCCCTGCGACAGATCGGTGCGGCGCGTGAGGAGGTGCCTGGCCGACGTGGTTATCCGGGGTATATGTACACCGACCTCGCGTCGGTTTACGAACGAGCGGGACGAATTCGCGGGAAGATCGGCTCAATTACGCAGATCCCCATTCTAACTATGCCCGGTGACGACATCACTCATCCAATTCCCGATCTGACTGGATATATAACTGAAGGGCAATTTGTGATCTCTCGTGAGCTGCACCGGCGAGGAATTTATCCGCCTGTTAACGTGCTTCCTTCGCTCTCCCGCCTGATGAACTCTGGGATTGGAGTTGGTAAGACGCGAGAGGACCACAAGGCTGTTTCGGATCAGCTTTACGCGGGGTATGCCGAAGGCAAGGACCTACGCGGCCTTGTAGCGATCGTCGGGAAAGAGTCACTATCAGACCGCGACAAGACGCTTCTCGACTTTGCCGATGAATTCGAAGACAAGTTCGTACGGCAGGGTTACGAAGAAGACCGAGGTATTGAGGATACGCTCAAGCTCGGTTGGGACTTATTGGCTGCGCTGCCTGAAGCACAGCTGACGAGAATTGATAAAAAGCTTATTGAGAAATACCATCCTGCACACATCGGAAAAAAGGCAGAGGAGCCAGTTGCAGCGCCTTCTTGATAAAGGCGCCTTGGACCTACAAAGAAATGATCAGAGGAGCAGGCACAGTGCCATAATCCTCGTATTCTAGGGGCGTATATGGCTTTAAGGGAAATAAAACCAACACGATCGGAACTGCTCGAGATTAAGAAGAAAATACGTTTATCCGAATCAGGCCACGATTTGCTGAAGATGAAGCGCGATGGGCTTATTCTCGAATTCTTTGACGTCCTTGAGAAAGCTAAGGATGCGAGCATGGATTTGGCGAACACGTACAGAGTCGCTAAGGAGAAGATAGACATCGCAAAAATGGTCGAAGGTGTGATCGAAGTCTATTCTGCCGCGTTTGCGTTAAAGAACAAGCCTGAAGTAGCCTTAACAAGCAGAAGTATGATGGGTGTCGTGGTCCCAGAGGTGTCTTTCACCAGTATCAGTCAAAATATAGATGAGCGAGGGTACGGAATTATCGGAACTTCATCAGCCATTGATGAAGCCGCAGCTGCTTATGAGGAGCTGTTAGACAAGGTCATTCGAGCCGCAGAAGTCGAGACAGCTGTCAAGCGACTGCTCATGGAAATCGAGCGAATAAAACGTCGCGTGAATGCTCTCGAATTTCGCGTTATTCCAGATTTAAAAGAGGCTGAGGCGTTCATCGTCTTCAGGCTTGAAGAAATGGAACGCGAAAACATCTTCCGACTGAAGAAAATCAAGCTTAAAGCAGCATCGTCAGAAGCAGCCTGAAATCTTATTTAGCGAAAAAAACCTCTTGTGCTCATTTCGGTAGTTTTTTTGCTGGAGGTTTTTGAACGGTCCAGTCTGGATGAACGCGGCGAACTAATTCAAGCATATACAGCTCTTAGAAAGTCAGAAAGCCTCAGTTTCCGCAAAAAAGATATTCGAATAGATACAGTATGTATGGGGTCGCGTTATGCCCGAAGCCCGAGACGAGGAAGTTGGAAGGCGGCTGTTTCAAATTCACAAGGAAAAAGCCGTTGAGGTTGCACTCGAAAAAATTCGGCGCAAAATGCCGTCAGAATGGAAGTCGTTTACTTCAGCAGACATCGATATGCTCAAGCAGTTTCTAGGTGAGGTTTGGGTCTGTATCACACGCAGCGAATGGGAAAACATCTCTTTTTCGAGGTTGACAAAGGTTGATTTAGAGGGAATCATAACGGCTGCAAAACAAGTTGAAAACAAAGAAAAAAGTGAAAAAGTTGCGATCGACGAAGTTTGCACCGCGCTCGTCCGCAAAGAGTAGTGCTATCCGTCTCACACAAGCGCGATAGGCACAACTTGACGAGCTGTGGGCAACGCGTCAAATTTACGCACTAGTGGCTATTATTGGTTTCTTCTTTGTCGCTTTCCGTCGTTCGAGGATCTTCTTGACTTTTTTTAAGCGATATAGATCCTCCCTCTCCCGTTCTTCGATCGCTATCTTGATGTACTTGGCTTGACGCTTCAACTCAGGGATAAGTACTTGTTCAAGGGCATTAACGCGCCTTCGGTTCATCTGAATTTCGTCACCGAGCCTGCGGAGGGACGTTTCAGTTTCTGCTAGTCCGACGATTAGGTCTAGCTCGGCCTCGAACTTCTCTGCTGCTTCGTCAATCCGGCCGCTCGTTCCGATCAAGCTATAACCCCGTTCCAGCACGCTCTTTGTGACGCTCGTTCTCTGCACAAGTGGGACAGGAACCCCCATTATGTTCTTGCCTCTAATGTCAAGCGCCAGAGCTCTTTTCGTTGCGAAAGATGCCGATTTTAGCGCGACCGGGTCGTCGACTGCTTCCGCAACGGACAGCGAACGCTGCGCAACGGCGGCGGCGATTTCGAGCTCCTCTCGCGATTTTGAAACTGACACCATAATGTGAAAGAACTCCTGAATGAGGGCGTCCATCTTTTCGCGCAGAAGATCTCTGCCTTGCTCGGCCAATTTGATTTGCGCGTTTTTCTTAATTAGTTCCATCCTAGTCGGATTGACTTGTTCCACGTCATTGCCCCTTATAGACAGGATGATATCTCTTAATGTACTCCAACTTTATGCGCTTGAGCTCGTCCTCAGGAAGCATCGAGAAGAGGTCCCAAGCTATCCCCATAGTCGCTCCGATGTTCCGGTCTTCGTTTCCTTGCGAAATGAATTTCCTCTCAAATTCGTCCGCAAATTCGAGATATTTTTTGTCAAGCTCAGTCAGAGCTTCTTCTCCAACAATCGCGACCAAACGTCTTAGGTCTCGCCCGTATGCATAGGACGCATAGAGTTGATCGGCGACATTTCGGTGATCCTCTCGCGTTTTTTCTGCGCCAATGCCGAGGTTCATCAGCCTAGACAAACAGGGAAGCGCATCAATCGGCGGATCAACTCCTCGCCTATACAGATCCCTACTCAGTACGATTTGCCCTTCCGTTATGTAACCAGTTAAGTCCGGCACCGGATGAGTAATATCATCGTCTGGCATAGTCAGTATAGGTATTTGGGTGATGGATCCTTTCTTGCCTTTGATGCGCCCAGCGCGTTCATAAATTGACGCTAGATCCGTGTACATGTATCCGGGATAACCGCGTCGGCCAGGCACCTCCTCGCGCGCAGTGGAGATCTCTCGCAAAGCCTCACAATAGTTCGTCATGTCAGTCAGGATAACGAGCACGTGCAAGTTGTGGGCATAAGCAAGGTATTCTGCTGCTGACAAAGCGCATCGAGGCGTTGCGACGCGCTCTATGGTTGGGTCGTCTGCTAAGTTCATGAAGAAAACGACGCGCTCGAGTGCGCCCGTTCGTTCAAAATCTCTCATAAAGAATGACGCGTCCTTGTAAGTGATACCCATCGCTGCAAAAACGACGGCGAAGTTCTCACCTTCGCCCAGCACCTTAGCTTGCCGGGCGATTTGCGCGGCTAGCCTATTCGCTGGCAGACCAGACCCAGAGAATATAGGAAGCTTCTGTCCCCGCACGAGCGTGTTTAAGCCATCGATTGCCGACATACCCGTTTGGATGAAATCTGCCGGCTTGTCGCGGGCATACGGATTGATCGGCGTACCTGTTATATCGACACTTTCTTCCGAGATGACAGGAGGCCCGCCGTCTCTTGGATTGCCGACACCATCAAAAATCCTCCCAAGCATGTCAAATGAGACGTTTACTTTCGGTGGCTCTCCCGTAAATCTGACCCGCGTCTCTAAGTCGTCAATGCCGCTAGTACCCTCAAAGACTTGAACAATCGCAAGCTCTTGCGAGACGTCTAAGACTTGGCCCGTACGTTCTTCGCCATTAGCAAGTGTAATCTTGGCTGTCTCCCCGAAAGAGACTCCTTTTACGTTTTCAGTGAATATAAGCGGTCCAGACACATAATTGATCGTCTTGTAATCTTTGGTGAGCAGGCTGTCAGATTTCATTGCGCGGCCTCCAGAGTTCCGATACTCTCATCTATTTTGCGTATAAGGGTTTCTATAGTGCCCACGTCCTTAAGTTCCTTCATCCGTGCGATTTCTGTTTTCACCGGCAATTCCAACACTTGGGGGAGCGAAACTCCCTTGCTAAGGGCCTCTGTGATTGCGTCGTGAAATGTGAGGATCGCCTTTAGCATCCAGTACTGCTTGTCTAGCGGGCAAAAAGAGTCAATCTCGTCAAAAGCGCTCTGCTGCAAAAAGTCTTCTCGGATCATTCTCGTCACTTCGAGGATTGCCTTCTCTCCCTCCGGCAACGCGTCCGGCCCCACTAGTTGAACGATTTCTTGGAGCTCAACCTCCTTTTGCAGGAGAAACATCGTCTTGTCTCGAAGAAATCGCCAGTCGCGTGCAATGCTGTCCACAAACCAATCTTGGACGCTGTCAACGTAGAGTGAGTAGCTGTTTATCCAGTTGATGGCCGGAAAATGTCGCCTGTACGCCAAACTCGTGTCCAATGCCCAGAAAGCCCCGGCTATTCTAAGCGTGTTTTGTGTGATGGGCTCAGAAAAGTCGCCTCCAGGCGGTGATACCGCGCCTACCACTGTTATGGATCCGGTTCGTTCATCGGAGCCCAAGCAAACGACCCTACCAGCACGTTCGTAAAAAGCAGCCAACCTAGTCGCGAGATACGCAGGGTACCCCTCTTCGCCTGGCATCTCTTCCAGCCTTCCCGAGACCTCGCGAAGCGCTTCTCCCCACCGCGAAGTCGAGTCAGCCATTAAAGCTACGTCGTACCCCATGTCCCTATAATATTCTGCCATCGTTATGCCTGTATAAATCGAAGCCTCTCTCGCTGCCACCGGCATGTTTGAGGTGTTGGCTATCATGATGGTTCTTTGGATCAATGGTTGCTTGGTTCGAGGGTCGATCAAGGCAGGAAATTCGGTAAGCACGTCAGTCATCTCATTGCCGCGCTCTCCGCAGCCAATGTATACCACAATTTCTGCATCTGCCCACTTTGCGAGCGTTTGTTCCGACACGGTCTTTCCCGTCCCAAAGCCACCCGGAATCATAGCAGTGCCCCCCTTCGTTACTGGAAACATGCTGTCAAAAACGCGTTGTCCAGTTAGCAAGGGCAAAGTCGGATCGAGCTTCCTAGCATAAGGCCTGCCTCTTCGTACCGGCCACTTTTGCAAAAGTGTTATCGAAGTCCCGTTGTCTAAGACGCACACGGCGTCTTCCACGGTGAATGTACCACTCTCTATTTCAGAGACAACCCCCGAAACGTGAGGCGGAACCATGATCTTGTGCGAAATATGGTATTCGTTGACGGTCCCCAGAACGTCTCCAGAGGCTACGACGTCGCCCTTTTTCGCAACGGCAGTTAACGCCCACTGCCGTTTCCGATCCACTCCGGGCAGAGTAATGCCCCGCGAAATGAAGTCGCCGCTTTTTTCCATTAGTATCGGAAGAGGCCGCTGAATGCCATCGTAGATCGACGAAATTATGCCCGGTCCAAGTTCAACGC
Organism: uncultured Methanomicrobia archaeon; assembly: GCA_964534635.1. Classification (GTDB taxonomy): domain Archaea; phylum Halobacteriota; class Bog-38; order Methanoflorentales; family Methanoflorentaceae; genus Methanoflorens. The sequence continues at coordinate 14,350 of CAZHSW010000060.1, read as the reverse complement.
TCAACGGAGTCTCCGTGTTCTCAACCGGCTCTCCAACCGTGAGTCCTGAAGTATCTTCATAGACTTGAATAACTGCTTCGTCTGCGTCCAATCGTATAATCTCTCCGTTGAGCTTCTCGTGACCGACTCGCACAACGTCATAGAGTTTAGATCCGCGCATTTCATGGGCGTAGACCACTGGACCAGAGATCCGTGAGATTAATCCTTGCAACATACCCTATCTCCTTACCACGATATTATACCCAATCGCCCTGCGAAGCATTCTTTCGATATAATCAGCGCGATCAATCCGCTGTGTTCGCGACGGGATCGAAATAACGATCGGCCGATGTGTCTTCTCGATCTTTTGCAATAGCTTCTCGTCCAAGGATTCCATAAAATCCTCATTAACCGCGACGATGCCTGTGTCATCCTTAAATAGCAGGGACGGAATTATGGTCTTCGCCTCTTCGCCAGTCGACGCCTCAATCACGTCAACTCCTGCGAGTCGAAATCCTGGTGCTGTTTCTGGATCCGTGATTACCACAAACTTAAACAAAGACGAGCTCCTCCATCAGTTCCTTTTCTGGACAGTATTCTGTTTTGCAGGTCGCAATTATCCTGATGTTGGTTATTTCGTTCAATTTGGCCCATAAATAACCGACAACCATGGCGAAGCTTAAAGGATCTCCTGAGAACATAGCCAGCGCTTTTTGCAGGAGGAACTTGTCTAGCGCCTTTTCAAATGCGGAAATCTTTTCAGTTGTGACGTACTCGTTGGGGATCTCAGTGAGGAAACCATAGGAGGTGTTAGATAATAGTTTAATAACGCCTTCAGTCGTCCGTGCTTGACTGACGATTACCAGCTTATCAAAGTCTAGCTCCTTTCCGCCGCGAATGAAGTAATAAGTAGCATTTTCCGGTTCCACCTTGTCACGTATGATGCGTAAGATGTTTTTTATGTTCGTTACGTCTATCTCGGATCTAACGATCTGTCGAACAATCGCTTCGTCGTAAGAGTCGCCTGCGACAGCGTCCAGCGCACTGTTGTAGTAAAATTTATCTAACGCGTATTCCAAGACGGCCAGGTCCCTTGTTTCGCTAAACTCCGTGAAATGCTGAGTAAGCGGCTTGTAATATTCGATTCCCCAGGTAGCTAGTAAATCGATTACAGCCTTGACATCTGGCTGCTTTACAAGCTCAATGAGGGTTGCATCGTCAAGCGCACCTGCGGGTGCTAAGCTCGCGAGGATTTCGTCAGCCACTTCGTGGATGTTTTTTCCTCGCAAGATCGTTTTTATGTTTTGAACGTCCCACTTGTTCAAAAAGACGTTAACAAATCGCTCCGCGTCTTCTCCTTTCAAGAACTTAAATAAGAGACGAAGGGTCTTCCCCAGATTTCGCCGCAACGCTTCTTCGACACAAGCAAGGCCAGCGTATTGAACGCTGGCATCTTCTATGTCTGGGCGATAGGGAGTACTTGACAACTCATCGATTACGGAATCAATGTCTAACTTTGCCACCAGTGCCTCGAGCTTCTTCCGATCCAGTAAGCGACTTTTCATGCCCCGTATTCGAGCGTTGACGAATTCGTAGTCCAAGCTAATCACCGTAAATGGTCGCGAAAATTTCTCGCCTCATCAGTTCTTCGGCTTTGGCCAGTCGTGACTCTAACGTATTAAAAACGACAATTTTTCCGTCTTTCGTGCTGACTGCTAGCCCTCCCTCGCTTTTTAAGTCAGCGACAATTTCCGAATTGATGTTTAATTCGTTCAATACTTGCCTGCAGAGGTTTTCGTCGCGCTTGTCGATATGAAGCAGCACTTTCTTTGTCGCCAATGCATTAACTGCTTCCTGTAGCATTTTTTTGAAGTTATCGTGATAATTTCCGTCATTTCTGAAGTTTTCTAGGCGTTTTTTAGCTTCAGCGAACGCGCTTCTTATGACGCGGTCCTTCTCTTTTATGACGTTCATTTTGTTTTCGGCTTTAACTTGGTATATTAGTTTATTTCGTTCCACATCAACTGATTTTTGTGCCTCCTCTAGGTATGCCGTTTTTATCGATTCGGCTTTTGTCAGTGCAGTCCTCTTAATTTCACCGCTTTGTTCGTGTGCATTTTTCAGTATCTCATTGATTCTCTTTTCGGCGCTCACCTCCATGGATTCAATCAAATTCTCGTACGTCATTTTTCACCTCGTTCTAGTTCTCCCTTTGAAAGCACGCTTTTTGCGTCATTGGGGCGATAGCTCGTTTGACTATCTTATCTCACGAATCAGTTTTGAGACCGCGAGAAGAGGCCTTACTTCAACATTTGACTGTCTAGCTCTCGTGGCGTCAGACTAGAACAAAAAGGATTATGGCTGCGATGACGAAGCCTAAGATGACTAACGTTTCTGGCAGCGCCACAAAAACAAGCGCTAAACCGAATAATTCTGGTTTTTCTGCAATTACTCCTGCCCCGGCTGCGCCGATTCTCGCTTGTGCTATGCCCGTTCCGAGCGCACCTAGTCCGAAGGCAATCCCAGCGCCGATTGGTATCATTGGTTCGACCATCTTTTCATCAACTCCGTGTGGTTTTTTAGTTTCGCCTCTTAAGTAGCCCGTTATCTTCTGCAAATTTCCGGTTTAGACAAAATACTGACATTAAAAGCACGTGCCGTCAACTGATTCAGGTTATAGATCCGTCCGTCTTTCAGACGGTTAAGGTGGGTTTTTTTACCTCCTTTCTAAAATCCGGCGTCTTGTGCGGCTTGAGAGCCAACTTGACACTCATTTTACCGTCCCCCGCTTAAAAGGATCGTAACGTCTGCCCCCACCCTCGTAAAACTTTGAATAGAACTCTACGATATGAAGTCTGAGTGATTGGAGCGAGGGGCTAAACATACACAGCACAACGTTTAATCCGTGAAGCAGTGCTGCTATCAAAAAACCTACCAGAACAATTCCCATTGAGCTTCCGAGGTCATTGGCTACCAGCGCTAGTACTACGGAAGCCAGTCCGATTGCCATTAATCTCGCATATGAGAGCACGTTTGTAAACGCGCTCATAACCTCTATTGCTCCCACTATTCCGCCCCCATAGAAGATTAGCGGGAGTGCAATAACGAGCAAAACGATGCCGGGGGTTACGAGTATCGAGGGAATCACTGCAACTACCGCAAGCAGGATTAATATTATGCTCGTCAAGGCGAGCATCAGGCCAGCCCTAGAGCACACGAGCTTTTTGTTCTGATATGAGATAGCATTCATTATACCTAAACCGAGGCCGAGAAAAACGTGAAATATCCCAACGGCGATCGTGAAAATGAGCAGCGGTACGATAATGTTGATCCTGTCGAGTGTCAACCCGTTTATCGTTACTGGGTGGATCCAGCCCATCATTTGTCCTAGATTTCCGAAGAACTCGCCGTAGAGATAGCCGAAGAACATCGTTGGAATAGAGCAGATGATCAGGATGTTCATGAGCTGCTTGATGGCGTTACTGCGCCTCCCGTAGAACTGTCGCACCACTAGCGCAAACGCTAATATACAGATGGCGTACCCGATGTCGCCTACCATAAAGCCGAAGAAAAACGGGAAGAAAAGCGCGAGCAAAGGCGTCGGTTCAATCTCTCCGTATTGCGGTGGACTCAACAATCCACTCAGAAACTCAAAAGGTTTGATGATTCGAGGGTTATCATAGAACGATGGCGCATTTTTCTCTTCGTCTCGACTTACTTTCAGATCGTTAACAATGACTCGCCCCTTAAATGCCTCTCTCAATGCATTTTTTGTGTTAGCCAGCTGTTTTTTTGGAACCCAGCCCAGCATCACGAAGGTGTAGTCCGTTTGTCCAAACTTTGAAAAAACACTGAGCTCGTTGTTTCTGTCTTCCAGAACGTCTTTGAGCACCGAAAGCTTTGGATACCAGTGCCCGGACAGCGCTGCGAGCTCTTCATTGACGGTCGCTATCTCCGCGTTGGCACCTTGCCGTCGCTCCTCTACGAGCGTCAATACTTCGCCAAACGGCTTGTCTAAGTATTCAGGAGGGAGTCTGACCTCATTAACATTTTGCGACCAAATGAATGAGTGTACTTGCTCCGAGTATCTCTTGTTAAATACCGTGACTGCGGCTGTTGTCTCTTCGTCGACGTCAGCCGACATCAACTCGAATTGGTTGTGAGTAATCTCAACAAGTGCCGCGCGAATAATCTCTAAAACGTCTTTAAACTCGCGTTGGATGAGAATTACCGTGACTTCGAACCCCTCCAAAAAAGGAAGCTGGTCTTCCAAAGGTCGCAGCTTTTCAACCACTCGTTCGTACTGCGCCAAATTGGTCAACGTAAACTCTATGTCACTTTTTCGGGTCGCAAGCTCTTTTGTTGTAGCCTCAAGCTCGCTTATGACCTGGGTTGCCTCGCTGACGAGTTCATCATCATTTTTCCATCGAAGCTGGCCGTAGAGTTGTGTTCGTAGCGTCTCTTCGACGGTCATTACAGGGAGCAGGTTGAACATCCCGCTGACCTTGATTAACACGCCTGAGACGTCGGCTTTCGGGCCTGTTAGTCCACGTCGCAACATTGTGTCTCCCGGAGCAATCGTAGTCGACGCGTCTTCTAGATGGACAGTCCCAAGATTATATAGAAAATCGACGGCGCTGTGCAAGTCATCCTTTGGCCCGATGATCTGGATTTTGGCCATTTTTTGGAGCATACTGCTACTCCGGAATTATGACTTTCACAATTTGGTCTACCGCTCGCGGCAAATTGCGCTCTCCTTGCAGTTTCGCAGATTTAGTCTCTTCTTCACCGAGCCGCTTGAGTCTCGCGACCTCGTCCATGACGCTGGCTAGTCCAATTTTATAAGACTCGTTAGCGACGGTTCTTCCCTCATTCTCCGCCGCACTTAACGTAGCAGCTGCTTCTCGTTTCGCCTCTGCGACAATCTGCTCGGCGTCTCGCCGCGCTTGGTCAGATTTTACGCTTAGCTCGACCTCTTTTTTCCTAATTTGCTGCAGGACTGACGGTTCTAGCTCCGTCATTTTTCAGCCCTCTTTACGTTCATAGGCCGCGCCGCCGCTTCACATGTTCCGCGATGGAATATTCTGATCTGTGCGCCACTCCCTCTTCATCGTAATTCTTTATTTTGTTCCCTGCGCGCAAAACCCGTTCTCTGCATCGCGCTACCGCTCCTTGCTTGAGCTTATCAACTAGCCGCATAACATCGTTGCTCACACTGTGACACCGAGATGTTACACAATTATTATGATTAAATATGTAAAGTTATATTGTCACACGATATAGTTTTTGGCTTAATCTTAACGGATCAAAATGCGTTTTTTTGCTCTTTTGCGTCGTTAAGGCACGGAAAATGAATGGCTCTCGTCGATTTAGTAACTCACCAGAGCTTTTATCTAGGGCGCTTGCGCAATCATAGGCGGTGAGTATCGTGAAACGACTCAAAGTTAGGGACGTGATTAAACGCGACGTGGTTACGATCGATCCGAGCCTCTCTCTTCTAGACGCGGCGAATCGCATGGTTGAGTTAGGAACGGATGCGCTCATCGTGTCGGCTCTTGAAAAAGACGAGCCTTTCGGCATTATCACGCAAAAAGACGTCGTCGATCTGTTTGCTGATGAGGTCGATATCGGCAAAGTGACGGTCGGTGAAGCAGCGAACAAGCCGCTCTTTATCGTGTCTCCCGGTATGCCCATCTTGTATGCCGCCAAGATGTTTCGCAAAGGCGGGGTGCATCATCTAGCGGTGTTCAATGGACAAGAGATACTCGGCATAGTCTCTTATCGAGACGTCCTCGGCGGGCTGCCAAGTTTGATGGAGCAGGTCTACAGCGAATTTGAATAAGTTGCCGTGGGCTTCAAAAAGCGTGCGCCCGTGAGGTGCAATGCGTAGTTCAGATAACGAGCCCCAGTGATTCGCCGTGCCTGAGGACGAAGCCGAATCTCGGGCTCAATTGCTCTTTTGCCAAAACTATTAAGTATTTACCGTGTAACCATATACCGACATCGCTTGATGTGTAGATATCGATAGAGCTTATAGATTGTATTGAGGCGATAATAATGGCGGAACAACCCTCTAAGAAACCTGTATTTGAGGACTATGGTATCGACCCGGCTCTCTCTGAGATTCAGAATTTTAAAGCCGAAATCGTGTTCGAGCTCAAGAAAGCCCAGGTCGCCTTTCCCATAAAGAGTCGCGAGCAATTAATGACCGTGTTTCCCAAGGGGACGGTCATGCAATGCTCTATGAAAGGCCAGAAAATTGAGCTTCACGATTATATTTCCAAGATGAAAGCGGACGAGTTCCCAATTAACAGCGCAGGCGACGTCGCGGATAAGCTCGCATCCTCCTGCACGATGTAGCTACGTATATTTTTGAAAGAGCCCTTGCGTTCAAAAAAGCCCATTTAGTGAGCTTTTTTGGACACTCGTTTTTTGTTCTTATATGCTAGGGCGGATCAGACGCGGTCTAGGTCTCTATGTTTTGAGCGCTGTGGATTCGCCAGACCCTGTAATAAGATCGTTCTTTAAAAGTAAGCCGTCCGAAAATGAGCATGCGACTGTGGGTACTTCACACCGGGCAATGTCACCCTAAGAAGTGCACGGCGAAGAAACTAGCCAAGTTTCATCTCGTAAGCCTTTTGTACGGTCCGCCTCGCTCGACGTCCCATGCCATCTTGCTCGACCCGTCAGCTCCTGCCCCATTGTGCCGCGCGGATGACGTGACCACACTAGTCGCAGTTGACTGCTCGTGGAATCAAACTGAACGCGTATTCCAATCGTTACGCGCGCGCAGCAAAAGGCGGCTTCCGTACCTCATAGCAGCAAATCCCATAAACTATGGGCGGCCCAGCGAGCTCACAACCGCAGAGGCGTTCGCGGCCGCGCTCTACATTCTTGGAGAGCAACAGCGCGCAAGGACGCTTCTGGACAAGTTTAAATGGGGCCCAGTATTTCTAATGCTAAACGCTGCTCCCCTGAACGACTACGCAGCGGCGGAAACAGTAGCTGCGGTGCTTGCTTGCGAACACGTCTACCAGCGAGGCTAAAACGCTCGCTATTTCACGTTTTTTCCGGTTCCGGCGAACAGAAAGATTAAATGTGGTAAGGCGTATGTTTGCTACCGACACGAGAGGTACATCTGATGGCACGTTTTCCAGAGGCCGAAAAAAGGCTGTTGAACATCAAGATCTGCATGCGATGCAACGCGCGCAACCCACCCAAAGCGACGCGATGCAGGAAATGCGGTTATAAACATCTACGGGTCAAATCTAAGGAGCGACGAGGTTAACCGATTGACAATTGAGGAGCAGCTCGAGGCGGCGATCGGCAAGAACGGAACGATACACCTGACGCTCATTGACCCCGACTCTCAGTCGCCAGGAGAAGCTGCGCGTATTGCGCAGGGCGCCACAGAAGGGGGCACGACCGCGATTCTTGTCGGCGGCTCGGTCGGTGTCGGCGGCCGCGGGCTTGAGTTCACTGTGCGCGAGATAAAGGGCAGCACAGAAGCCCCGATTATTATCTTTCCATCAGACGTCGGTTCGGCCTGCGTCGCCGCCGACGCGATCTTCTTCTTGAGCCTGTTGAATTCGAGAAGCGTGGCGTATCTAAGCGCAAATCAAGCGCTAGGGGCTGTTTTTATCAGGAGTTACAGAGTCGAACCCATCCCCGTCGCATACATCATCGTTGAACCAGGGGGGACTGTAGGCTGGATTGGCGATGCGCGGCTTATTCCTCGGAACAAGCCGGAGATTGCAGCTGCGTACGCGCTCGCTGGAAAATATATGGGCATGCGGTGGATTTATCTCGAGGCAGGCTCTGGCGTCTCTGAAACGGTTCCGCCTGAGATGGTGAGAACTGTGAAAGAGGCGATAGAGGATACGAACCTCATTGTCGGTGGCGGGATACGAACCGATGAACAAGCTGCCTTGCTCGCCAAGGCTGGGGCGGATGTTATAGTCACGGGCACGGCAATCGAAGAAAACACAGACATCAAAACTAAAATCGCAGGTTTTGTGCGTTCAATAAACCAGTGAATCGGGCAGCGGATCCAAAGTTGCCATCGGGTTATCCTTCTTTGTTCTTCTCTCTCCAGCTTGTGTAGTTGCACTGGGGACATCCGAGGTCCCACAGTCGCGTGCCAGTCTGCACTTTCAAAAGACGCATATCGTGGTGTTTGCACTTTCGGGCGGTAACGCGCAGCCTCCCTGACTTAGGAAGGGGAAGTCCGAAGGCGCAGTTGGGGTAGCCTGAACATCCCACAAACCGTCCGCCACGCTTCGAGCGGCGCACGATGAGACCGGAGCCGCACTCAGGGCACGTGCCAACGGTTGCATCCCTACGGAGGCTTGCCTGGAGCGACGCGCGTATCTCCTCGCGTCTCTCGTCGAGTCTGTCGAGCACTTGTTCGAGAATATCCCTCGAGTTGATTACCACCACCTCCTTTGCAAGTGCGCCGCTGCTAATCTTCTCCATCTCCTCCTCCAGAAGACGCGTCATGTCAGGATTGGCGATGGTTGGCGCGTACCGTTCAAGTGATTCGGTGACGCTACACGCGATCCCTGTAGGGCGCAGAGGGCTGAGGTCGATATAGCCGCGCTGGGCCAGTTTCTGCACGATCTCGTGCCGTGTGCTTTTCGTTCCTAAACCGAGCTGTTCCATCTTTTTGATGAGGGCGCCTTGCCCCCATCGCTGTGGTGGTTGGGTCTCCTTTTCAAGGACCTTTTTGTCGGTGACAGCGAGAACTGCACCGACGTGTAGGTCGGGTAATCGCCGCTCTTGGATGTGGGCGTAAGCATAGTGGTAGCGCCAGCCTGGCTCCGATAACTCAAGTCCTGTCGCTTTCAGTGGCTCACCACTGGATTCTAGGTCTGCCTTCTTGGTGCACCACCGAGCGGGATCCGAGAGCGTGGCAAAAAATCGCCGCACGACGAGTTCGTAGATCTTCCAACTTCGTGGCTCAAGGTCTGTCGGGGTTGCGCGCGCCGTCGGATAGATTGGCGGATGATCGGTCGTTTGCTTTTTGCCTCTCGTGGGAACCAATGATCCTTTCTGTAGCAGTGACTGAGCGTTGGCGGCGAAGGGGCCGCTCTTGAACATGCTAACGATAAGGCGGAGATCCAGCTCGTTTGGAAAAACGGTGTTATCAGTGCGGGGGTAGCTTATCCATCCTGCCGTATAAAGCCGCTCTGCGATCTCCATGACGCGGCTAGCTGATATGCCGAGCGCGCTTGCGGCCGCGAGAAACTCTGTTGTGTTGAAGGGCGGTGGAGGGGCATCCACTCGTGCAGATTTTACAAACCTAACGACTGTCGCCGTTGCATCAATTTTTTGAGCCGCAGACATTGCGCTTGCTTTATCTTGAAACCGGTCGGTTTGGTGTTTTGCTTGAAACGTTTCACTCCCAATGCGGATGTCGGCAAATACTTCCCAGTAAGGCTCCGGCACAAATTGTGCGATTTCACGCTCGCGATCGACGATCAACGCAAGCGTTGGGCTTTGCACTCGTCCGGCAGATAAAAAGCGATCTCCCAGTCGATTGGCAGCCGTTGATATGAAGCGCGTGAGCGTGGCGCCCCAGATTAGGTCCACAGCTTGTCTCGCTTCTCCGGAACGGGCGAGATTAAGATCGATTTGCGTAGGAGATCGGAAGGCACGTTTGACCTCCATCGGCGTCATCGCGCTGAATCGTACCCGTTCCACTTTCACATCCTTTACGGACTTGACGATGGAACACGCTTCCAGACCGATAAGCTCGCCTTCCGTATCAAAGTCTGTCGCAATGGTTACTCGGTCGGCATCTTTTGCGGCCCGTTTGAGCCCGAGTACTATCGCTTTGTGGGTGGGAACCGTGACGAGGTCGGCGCGTATCAGGTCGTGAAAGTTAACCTTCCAGTCCCGGTAAGCTTCAGGAAAGTCGAGTTTGACGACGTGGCCTCTGAGGCCGAGCACCACAGTGCTGTTAAAACGGTAGGCGCTGGCACTAGCGACTTTCGTTGGCGCCGCGGTTCCGTCCGAGAGAATCTCGGCTATTCGCTTCGCTGCGAGATCCTTCTCCGTGACTACGAGATGCATTAAAGCTGCTCCCGGATAAGGCGGTTAGTCACTGAAGGATCAGCCCTTCCTCGCGTCTTCTTCATCACTTGGCCGACGAGGAAGTTGAGTGCCCCTTTCCTGCCGCGATGAAAGTCCGCAACCGCCTGAGGATTCTCCTCGATTGCTTGTCTAACGGCTGTGTTAATTTCCTCTGCCGGCACTGCGTGAAGCGCTTGCCGCTCTATGATCTCGCAAGGACTGCCACCGCGGTCGAGGACAGTCCTTATGACCTCGACCGCTGCTTTTTCGGTAATCGTTCCGTCGGTAACTCTCTTGATTACGTCGATCAGGTAATCCGGACTAAATGCGCTGAGTTCAAGCCCGCGATAGTTAAGCTCGCCTTGGAGCACGTCGACCGCCCAGCTTGCGGCTGCCGACGGGTCTACAGCCGCTGCTACCATTTCGTAGTAATCGGCGAGTGGTTTTGACGCGGTGAGTACTTTAGCCAGATAGTCTGAAATGTGGTATTGCTCAGCAAACCGGCGGCGCTTCGCGTCAGGCAGCTCTATTTCTGCTTGTCGGGGGAATTGTTTGACGAGAAGTTCGGGGTCGACCTGAGCGAGGTCGGGTTCCGGAAAGTACCTATAATCTTGCTCTTGCTCCTTCGAGCGCAATGAGATCGTGATACCGCGCGACTCGTCGAAGTGTCGCGTCTCTTGCGCGATGTGGATGCCTCTGCGCAGCAAGTTTCTTTGGCGGGTTATTTCAAAGAGGAGTGCTTTTTCGACGCCTTTGTAGGACGAAATGTTTTTGACTTCAGCACGTTGTCCGCCAGCAACCGAGACGTTTGCGTCGACTCTCAGAGATCCTTCAAGATTGCCGTCGAAGACGTTGAGGTACTCCAGGATGTTTCGCAACTTATTGAGAAAGCGCCTCGCCTCCTTGGGAGTTCGAAGGTCTGGTTCCGTTACCACTTCGAGGAGCGGCACGCCCGACCGGTTGTAATCAATGAGCGAGTACTGTGCTTTCTCGATGGGCCCCCGGTATGTAAGTTTCCCTGGATCTTCTTCTAAATGAACCCGTCTGATATGTATCGTCCGCTCGTGCCCGTCCGTGTCTACTGTCATGTGTCCGTTTATGGCAAGTGGAAAGTCATATTGGCTGATTTGGAAGCCCTTTGGTAGATCTGGGTAGTAATAGTTCTTCCTGTAGAATTGCGTCGGCTGGATCGAACAATTGAGCGCTCTTGCAACGCGCTCGGCATAAACAATTGCCATCTCATTGATGACGGGCAAGCTTCCGGGGAGACCGAGACAAATCGGGCACGTGTGAGTATTTGGTTCTGAGTCTTGGTAACGTGTTGAACATCCACAAAAAAGCTTTGATTGCGTCGTCAGCTGGACGTGCACCTCGAGTCCTATAACTACGTCAGTCCTTTGCTCGATCATACTTGAATGAAATTGAGTTGCGCTTTACCAGGCGATCGTCTTTAGCGGACCCGAAGCACTTTGATGACTGAGATATCTCGCCGGTTGGTTGCACGGAACCGATCGTTCGCAGGCCGTTTATTAGCGAGTCAATAGTCAGAACCATCTCTATTATAGTTAACTGCGCGCGGCCACCAAGCGTAGCAGCCTTCCTAGGATCACCACTTTTTTACAGGACTTCGACGCGCTACCTAGAAATCGGCTTAACGGGCTAAGCACTAATTGACAAGGCTTATATGATAATCAATTACTAACATGTGAAGACTAATTATATGAGCGCGCTGAGATGGGCCGTTATGTCGTTAGTAGCGGTATTTTTGCTTATGTCAAATTTTACCATCGCTAATGCCGCGAGCAACCCTGGAAACGTAGTCAAAATCGACGCGCCCCCGAGGAACGGCACTGCAGGACCGACTGAGCCTGTGAGCGGTAGAGCACAGCTTTTAAAAGGGTACTCGCTTTGGATAGTACCGTATGACCCTACGGCAGGCAGGTATTATCCGCCTGCGTCTCCGGTACGAGTGCAAAACGACACAACTTGGTCAACGCGCCTTTCCTTAGCCAATGTATTTGCCGTTGAGAAGACCTTCCAAATCTATGCCATAGCCGCTAATTCAAGCGCTGCTAGTTCACTAAGCATAGATGCAGCTTCGCAAACTGGAATGGCAAAGCTGCCTCCCGGAGCAAAGGCCGTTGATGCCATCACAGTAACAAGAGTCGCCGCAGACACCGCTGGTGCGGCAGCATCTCGATCAGCGTCTGCTATACCCTCGACTGCTACGCCAAGTGCGACCGGTGGTAATTTATTGGCGCGCAGCCGGAATACGCTTCCTGGCTTTGAAGCATTATATGCCTTGGGAAGCCTTGCTGTAATATTCGCTGCGCTACGCCTTAGGCGTCAGTTCTAAAAATTATCGAGACTCTTTTTGCCGTCGCAAATAGCGGGCATCATTTCGCTAGTTAGGCAGATCACGATTTCAAATTCAAAGTCTGCGATTTATTCGCTATTCTAAGTCTATATGACAACAAGCAACGCTGCGGCGCCACTGGGCCTTTGCCGGCGTGCTACGAAAACTTGAGGAGCTACGAGACGTGCTGCGATAGCGTCGCGTTTCGGCGCGCGCAACCGTTAGGCTCGTTTGGATGGAGTACTAGGCTAACAGCGCAGCTTAAGCACTTGTCGCACCATCTACATTCGTGGGCTTTGAGTTCGTTCAACTGTTGTACAAGACGCCCGTAGTAAAATCCCGTACTTTGGGTTGGCATCGTTCTGTCCCTTCCAACCAAGACAGTTCGGTAGAGAATTTAACCTCGCGTGACCACTTTTTCTTGTCACACATTGGGTCAATCGACACCCATTTGTCCGGCCGCTGTTGTTATCGTTTCATCGCCCGCTCAAAAACCATGAGCGCGATGAACAACAAGACGGTGCCAAAACCGAACAGAACAATGATATCTGTCGATATTGCCTGAATGCCCACACCGAGCACCACGACGCGCCGCAACGCGGTGACGGCGTAGGTGAGCGGAAGGAACTTGGCGATAACTTGCATAAAGTCAGGCATCTGCTGCAGGGGGAAGAACACGCCGCTAAGGAACATCATAGGGAACGTTATCGTCATCATGGCCATTGTGGCGGTCTCTTCTGTACTCGTAAATGAAGTGATGAGAATGCCTAAGCCGACGATGCTGAACACAGTGAGCAGCAAGAGCCCAACAACGAGAGCAAGGCTGCCTTGCACGACAACCCCAAAGAGGCCAATCGAAAGGCCAAGAATGATGATTCCCTGGAGCATGCCGCGTGTTGTCTGGGCGATGACCTTGCCAGCCAGGATCGACATCCGGTGTACCGGGGCGGCGAGCATGCCGTCGAGAGTTCCGATCTCTCGTTCGTAGGAAATAGCGTGCGGAAGTCCTGTCATAAGCGACATCATGGCGACCATCGCCATTATGCCCGGGGCAACGAACTGGAAATAGTTGGGTTGTCCGGGAACGATACCTGTCGTCTTGACGTCGTAGGGGGCTACTCGCGCTAGCGAATAGTTCAAGGGGGTTTTATACGTCTGATTTAAGCCATATGTTGCCGTCTGCGTGCCCAGCTGTCCAATGGCTTGTGTGAGCGTCGTTTGCACGAGGGACGCAGTTTGAGGGTTCGATTGATCAATGACGATAGTAACATCTGCTTGTTTGCCTGACTTCAGGTTCGACGTGAAATTGCTCCCAATGATGATTCCCGCGCTCTGCTGCCCGTTTTGAATGCTCGACTTTACGTCATCGGCGCTGCTGACCGTGGAGAGATCCATCATTCCTGTCTTGTTGTTTACGGCTTCGAGTTGCGTGACGAATTGCGTGCTGAGAGACGCATTGCCTTGTGCAGTGTCAAGATTAGCAAGTGCAACCGGGACGTGCGACATGCCACTGTTTGACGGGAAGATGTAGCCGACCATGACCATCATGAATAGGGGCATGAGGATAAGCATTATTAGACCCATACGGTTTCGGAAAAGCTCCAACAGGTCTTTCCGCGCAATCCACAGACTGTCGTGAATGCCGCTTCTGATTCCCATTCTGCACCTTCCTATCGTACCCTGTTTTGCACCTTCGGGCCGTGTCTCGAAGGCGCGGTAGTGGTCACCTTGTCGGCAACCTGTTCGCGTACCTCGTGGCCAGTGAGGTAGAGGAACACGTCCTCGAGTGTCGGCTCAACGTTGTGCACAGAGCGAATCTTGCCGCCACGTGACCGCACGGCGTCAACGATACTGCCGCACGCGTCATCACCTGACGCGCGAACTCTGATATGCGTCCCGTCTTCGACGGTCACCGTCTCCGCGCACGACAGTGATTGGATG
>CAZHSW010000059.1:0-2264 GCA_964534635.1 uncultured Methanomicrobia archaeon | reverse complement strand
ATAGGCAGGGCCCAAGGAGTACAAATTACTGCTCAACACGAAAATATTTTCCGCTATATGCATCGCATTTGATGTTAGCGCATCGCAAGCTTCGGTCAGTCGGCGATTAGTTACAACTATCCCTCAGTGAGTGGCGCTGAGGCTTGGATGTAAGGAGCAAAACGCGCTCCTCTTTTCGTTGTGTGTCGCGTCGTCTTGGCGCGTTCCTCACTTACGGGCTACAAAGATCTCTCTCGTCAAGCTCTTGTGAACGTAGTGAGAGTGACGCTCCTCAATCGTAAAGCCCACGTCGAAAAGCGCACGCTCAATGGGAGTATGCGATATAAAAACAGCGCGTTTTTCGGGCTTGAGAACACGAAAAATCTCATCTAACGCCTTGGCTGTCAGTTGATTTGACGAAACTGCTCGTACGCTGACAGAACGTCCGTATGGGAAATCAGTCGTAACTGCGTCTAAACACTCAGCTCTCAGCGCCATTCGCTGGGCGTCTTGTATGAACACGTCGTGGTCAACGCCATAATAGTTGAGGTTCATCTTAGCTCCGAAAACCATCCTGCTGTCCACGTCTGATCCTAGAACGGCCGCTCCAACGAGTCCTGCCTCGAGAAGTAAACCACCGGTGCCACAAAAGGGGTCGAATAGAAGCTCTTTTTCACGCACACCTGAAAGGTTAATCGAAGTCCGAGCAATCCTAGGTAGCAGTACACCTGGGTAAAAGAAGGGTCGAAGGTGAGGGCGCCTCAATTCGAAGTGAGAACGATCCGTTGCAGTTAACTGCGGGCCGATCACGCATTGACCTTCGCTAAGCAACGCCCTCACGAGAATTCGGGGGTGCATGAGGTCAATTTGATATCCTCGCTCAGCGAGTGCCTTCCCAATCAAAGCTTCCACATCTGTGCTTTTAAGACCGCTTCCCACGCGCTTTGCTCGAACGGCAACGCTGACGTGAGGCAGCTCAAGGCTTTGGGCAGCGCGGTAGATCGACGCAAGCGACTGCGGACATACGCCCGCCACTTCAATTATGGCGTGCGTCATCGCCAGTCGAGTGCCTAGAGTTGGGTCGTACGCCTCAACATCCATCACCAAGATGCGCTCCAGTTCCAATGTAACGGCACCGCGAAAAAGCGCGAGAACTTCAGCTCTCGGCAGGCTTTTGCTCTCTCCCGACAGCTCGAATGCGATTCTCATTCCACTCTCTAGCCGATAGCCGCGGTCTCACTAACCTTAGTTTCATCCGTCGTAACACGCGATCAAGTTATTGTCGCTGCGTCGACGCTTCGCACGAGCCTCGATCGTTCCGCCTCAGGCGACTTCGCGTATCATAAACTCACGATGTAGATAAAATTGCTGCGGACACATAAGGGCCAAGCGAGCGATATTTAACGCGCTCTTCGCTCAGAATGGCAACTTCCGCCCCTTATAGTTATATATAAAAAGCCTTTATAAAGCACCACGGGAGGGGGAAGCTATGGTTGAACCGCGAGACACAATCAAGATTGAAAATGTAGTAGCCTCGACCGGCATCGGACAAGAAATTAATCTCAAACAAGTCACGCTTGCTTTAGAAGGGGCCGACTACGATCCTGAACAGTTTCCTGGCCTTGTTTACCGTACCAAGGATCCAAAAACCGCTGCACTTATTTTTCGATCGGGAAAAATTGTTTGCACCGGCGCAAAAAGCATAGATGACGTGTACAAGGGTCTGAAAAACGTATTTCAGAGTCTAAAAAAGATTGGCATCGACGTCAAGGGAACGCCGGAAATTAAGGTGCAAAACATCGTAGCTTCAGCAGATCTTCACTCGGTTTTGAATTTAAACGCCATCGCAATCGGTCTTGGGCTCGAAAACATCGAGTATGAGCCGGAGCAGTTCCCAGGTCTCGTCTACCGGTTGTCGGACCCCAAGGTGGTGGTCCTTTTGTTTGGTTCTGGGAAGCTGGTTGTTACAGGCGGGCGAAAGCCTGAAGATGCTGCCAATGCGGTCGACCGCATCGTTAACGAGCTTAAGAGCCTGAGCCTTTTATAAGGTTAGAACAGGCCACCGCATTGAATGATCATTCCGGAGTCAGAACGTTCAACCCAGCCGCTCCTCGGCGCCAAAATTTTCTCTCATCCTGACATGGTGAGGGCGAACGAGTTCGTACTCAGCCAGTACGTCCCGCCCCGGTCTAACGTCTGTGTTTTTGTTCCCTGCTCTAAGGTGAAACCCTACCGCAAAAGTCCGAGTCATCGAAACTACGACAAAGTGATTTTTAACGTTTTTG
>CAZHSW010000058.1:0-5212 GCA_964534635.1 uncultured Methanomicrobia archaeon | reverse complement strand
ATTCCCGACCTAGATCCGGCCTTCGACGGTTACAGGATTACAAGCATTGCGGATGCCCATATCGGCCAATGGCTCAACCTGAAGCGTTTCGACGGCGTCATCGGTATGATTAATGAACAACACCCGGACCTCATCGCTATCTTAGGCGATCTCTTCTCTTATGAGGTCGATAGATTTTCTGACGAGACGACTGCCTTGCTCAGTAAGCTTGAGCCAAAGGATGCGACTGTCGCAGTTCTCGGGAATCACGATCACTGGGTCGGCGCGGCTGCGGTTCGGGAGATACTGCGGCGCAGCGATATCTTGGACCTCAGTAACGACGTCTACACTATACGGCGAGGCGGCGCGTTCTTGCATTTCGCCGGCGTCGACAGCGTCATGTTGCGCAAACATCGCTTGAACCTCGTGCTCAGAAAACTGCCGCACGATGGCCCTGCAATCCTGTTAGCGCACGAACCAGACTTCGCTGACGTGAGTGCAACGACAGGACGATTTAGCCTACAGATCTCTGGTCATTCACACGGCGGCCAATTCGTTATCCCTGGCATCGGAACGATAGTCAAGGGACCTCACGCCAAGAAATACCCGCTTGGTCGGTATCAAATTGGCGACATGATCCACTACACGAGTCGTGGTCTCGGAACTAACGTCTTTTGGATACGAATCAATTGCCCACCTGAAATCACAGTTTTCACATTAGTCCGTACGGATGAGGCTTAGGATCATCGGATTTCGCGGTTTCTATGACAACCCATACTTTGCAGCGATTTCGCCAAATGCATCAGCGACATAGCGTATCTGATCCCAGTTCAATCCATATACGTTGAACTTCCATGCGCGCGTTGCCCCAGCAAACGCCCCCACGATGCCTCGCTGCTTCAATTCGTCGCTAAAAAAGAAGCCTCTTCGTTTATGTGTCCGGGCGACTGTGTCAAAGCTGCCGCTCGTGTCAACCTTGGTCAGAGTGTGCTTGCGCGGGTATTCGCTGACGCACGTGCTCCCGTTGATGGCGAGGAGCGCATTTACGACGTAATTCGATTTTGTTACGTACTGATCCCACTCGTTGATGCGCCGCTTCACCGTCGGAAAAGACGCCATCATAGCAAGGATATTGCCCCCCATAAGCGTGCAACCGAGCATTTGAATCTCTTTAACGCCAAATTGCCTTCCAGTCACGTCGCCGATCATCTGTGTGGTGCTGAACACCGTATCTGCGTACTCGCTCGTCGTTGCCAACACCCCGCTAGGCGCCGGCGAGGCCATCGACTTGTGCCCGCTGCCAACGACGAAGTCCACGCCGAGCGCCTTGCCATCCACGGGCTTAATGCCAACGGTGTACGCGCCGTTATACAATATCGGAACGTCGTACTGGTGAGCTGCCTTCGACGCTCCAGCAACATCGTGCTCGTTTGCTAGCGAATAGTCGAAGTGATCGAGCATGGCGAGCGCCGGTGGAGACCCAGTTTCGCGCGTGATTTCTTCAATTTTTTGTGCGACAGCGTCGCCAGTCACGATGTTCGCTTCATTTACCGGGATCTCACGGATTATCGCCCCGGCATTTTCGACGGCCAGAAATTCGGTATAATGGCCAAGGGCCGAGACTAAAACCATCTCATCTCTCTTTACGAGTGCGAGACATACGGCTTGAAACGCACGGCGCGCGCCCGGCGTGACGCGCGCTTCGTCCATGTTAAGGAATCGGGCGAGATCGTCGTGGAATTCTGCGATGGGCGGCTTGCGGATTTTGTCAAGCCGAAAAGGCTTGCGGCACTGGTCACACGTCGAATACCCGTCTCCGTACGCGATCAGCGCTTTCATCGCCTCTGCCGTCAAACGGCCCGCAGCCTGGATAGGCTGGATGTTGATGAAGTTCTCCTCGACTTCACGGATCGGTATGTTACCTGCGATGTTCATTTGTGAAGGGCCCTTTCAAGTTCCGATAAAGCCGCTTTTGCACGTTCGAGCGCCTTCTGGGCCTGCGTCTGTTGGTCTTGGTTGAGCTTATGCAGCGGAGCGCTTTCGCGGAGCAGCACCCGAAGGTCGGTGAGGGCAAAAAGTGCTTCAAAAAGGTGATCTGCAACGTTGTCCATGCTTACACCTAAATACTCCAGAAGCTTCTCTTTATTAATTTTTTTGACTGGAACCAAGATCTTTGCGAGCCTAAACTCCCATCAACAAAAGCGCAGCGTATTCGTCGAGCGCAGTACCGCCGACTGTGGCGACCTTATGGGCGACGTAAGGATTGGCTATCTCATTATAATCTGGCAAGCGCCACCCCACCCGAGCTTCATTCGCTGTCCAAGAAGCTTAATAAAGTCCCACAGCGCATGTTTGCTTGCCGCCTCTTCAAGGCAAAGCGAGAGAATGCACGAACGCAACAACGAGAGCGAATGGCAGGCGTCCGATGGCGCTATTTTGCCGGTGCATAAGCCGGCACGAGAGAAGCACGCTGTACCAAACGCGCTGTTCGATGCAGTTTTGGTTCTCGATGAGGCTGAAGTTATCCGCGCTCTCAACCAGGCTGCCGCCCTCTGGCTCGGCACGAGCTTCTCTACAGCAATCGGAGCGCCTTTGCAAGCGATAATCTCAAACGAGTTAGCGAAGAAGATAAGTGCCTGGAACCAAGAGGTGATAGCTTCCAAAACACACCTGCGAACTGAAGCAGTCATCGACGCAAAGCGTAAGGTTTTTTCGATTTATCCGATTTGCGAGAAGCTAGGGCGCGTCGCGCAGATTGTGCTAGTGGTTCGTGATGTCACTGACGAACAACGCATACGCGAAGAGTACGAACGCCTTGCGGGTCAAGTCGCAAAGCAGACGCGCACGCTTGAGGGTTTTCTATCAGCTTCGGCAGATCTTATATACGTATTTGACAGGGAAAGCCGCTATATCTACGTCAACCGGCCTGCAGCCCAAGCGCTGGGATTTAAACCTCACGAAATGGTGGGCAAAATGTGGACTGAACTTGGCGTCCCCGTTAATCCGATGCAGCGTATGCTTGCTCTCGGCGACCAAGTGTTCGCGACGGGTTTGCCGGTGACAGACGAGTTGCACTGGGTCAATAAGAGCGAAGAGAAGGATTTCGAATACGTTCTCACGCCGATTTACAATGACGAAGGACAAGTGGACGCAGTTATATCGACGGCGAGGGACGTTACACACCGAAAGCTTATCGAAGAAAGCGTTCGCCGCGAACGCGATCAAGCACAGCAATACCTTGACACAGCGGAAGTCTTGATGGTTGCATTGGATACGGAAGGACGTATCACTCGCCTTAATCGCAAAGGGTGCGAGCTCCTCGGTGTGAAGCAGGAAAGCGTTTTAGGCCACGACTGGTTCGACAGATTTGTGCCCCAACGGGCCCGAGCGAGCGCAAGAGAGGAGTTTCTGAAATTCATTGTAGGAGAGGCACAAGCGTTTCGACGCTATGAAGGCCCTGTGCTAACGGCAGCCGGCGATGAGCGCGACGTGGAGTGGCATAACGCGCTTCTGCGAGATGGTGCCGATAATGTCATCGGGACGTTAAGTTCGGGCACCGATGTTACGGACCGCAAGAGGATCCAGGCCGCATTTGAACGAAGTGAGCACAAATATCGAGAACTAGTCCAAAACGTGAACAGCGTGATACTACAAACGGATGAGCACGGCAATATCCAATTTGTCAATAGATATGGGCAAGAGCTTTTAGGATACGCTGAAGCTGAACTCATCGGACGCGAGCTCAGTGATATCCTGCACCGGACTGTCGACTCCACAAAAAACGAATTTTTCAAGATTGCGCAAGACCTCCAGCGTACCTCTAAGGGCTATACGCAGACAGTGAGCGAGACGATTGCGAAGAACGGGCGTCACGTGTGGATTGAGTGGATATATACACCCTCTTTTTACAGCCAAGGCAACTTCGCCGGCGTCCGTGGCGCCGGCATCGATATCACTGGCCGTCTCGAGGCAGAAAAAGCGCTCAAAAATGTCGAGCGTCTGGCTGCGATTGGCGAAACTGCCGCTATGGTTGGTCACGACTTGCGCAATCCGCTGCAAGCGATCCGTTTTGCGATTGACTTACAGAGGAAGAAAAGCGCTCTCAAGTCGACGCCGCCGGTTGGACAAACTGACCGTGACAACGTCGAACATCTTTGCGACATTGTTGATGAACAAGTGCGCTACATGGACAAGATCGTAGCCGACTTACAGGCCTTCGCTCTACCGCTCAATCCTGAGCTGACGACTGTTCGGGCGGCGGATCTCGTGACACGCACTCTCTCCTCGATGCGCGTGCCAAAAAAGATCCGCGTTATTACAGAGGTCCCAGACGACCTGTCGCTGTGCCTCGATCCGCGGCTCATGCAGCGAGTTTTTACAAATCTTATCTTGAATGCGATTCAAGCGATGCCCGAAGGCGGAACCCTGTCGATCAACGCAACTGCCTCGAACGGGGCAGTGCACTTTACAGTCGCAGATACCGGTGTCGGTATACGTGATGATATCAAAGACAAACTATTCAACCCCCTCTTCACGGATAAAGCCAAAGGAACGGGTCTTGGCCTTGCCGTTTGCAGGCGAATCGTTGAGCTGCACGCCGGTACGATCGCGGTGGAGAGCGACAAAGGACACGGTGCACGTTTTATCGTGACATTGCCGACGGAATGAGGGCCTTCACTCTTGCGTCTTCGTGAGGGATGCAAGGCTAATCAGCTATATTCAGGCTGACGCGAAGCTCGTTCAAAATCCTACAGGCAAGCTGTTGAGCTGATAACGAGCGGTTCCTAGATACTGCGCGTCCTCGAGATCGTGTTTTTATGAGGACGACGATTATCAAAGGCATATCCATCTTAGAGCCAAGCAGAACAAGCTTATCGATACATCATCAGCCCGATTCTAGCCAGGGTCTGGCCTTCCCGATTAAAAAAACATCAATGTCGATATCGCTATCATGAGAAATATCCTGTAAAGATTTAAACCGCAGACATAAAAAGGTCAAGCTTCTCTACAGCTTATGATAGGAGAAAGGCGACGAAATTCCGCGATAAAAGTGGCTTGCAGTGCCTCCTGTGCGGCTTCATACCCATACTTATAAAATCATACGTCAAATATGCGGGTTCATGGACGTGACGGTAGCTGAACGGCTTCAAACGTTTGGCCTCAATGAAAGGCAGGCAGATCTCTATTTGAAGCTACTCAAGCGAGGTTCTAAGACGCTTGCTCAGCTGGTTGT
>CAZHSW010000057.1:0-6937 GCA_964534635.1 uncultured Methanomicrobia archaeon | reverse complement strand
ACGTTCTACATTCTTGACGAGCCGACGACCGGACTTCACTTTGACGACATCAAGAAACTGCTCGCGGTGCTTGGCCGTCTTACCGACGCGGGAAATTCGGTGCTCGTCATTGAGCACAACCTTGACGTGATAAAGACTGCCGACCATATCATCGATCTAGGTCCCGAGGGAGGCGACGAAGGTGGGTATATCGTCGCTCAGGGAACGCCGGAGCTAATCGCCCGATCTGGCACGTATACGGGCGAGTTTCTCAAACGAGTGTTAAACGGGTACTAAAAGCGATGCAAGCTGTAATCACGGCACGGCTTGACAATTTGCCGAGCGGCCCGGGTGTGTACCTGATGAAGGACGCTGCGGGAAGAATCATTTACATTGGCAAAGCCATTTCTCTGAAGAACCGCGTCCGTTCCTATTTTCACGCGACGCCGGCCGCGCCACGAACGAGGGCACTGGTCGAGCGGATCGATGACCTCGAGTGGATTGTCACTAACACCGAAAAAGAGGCGCTTATACTCGAATCGAATCTCGTCAAGCTTCACAAACCGCGATATAACGTGAGGTTGACCGACGACGGTAGCTTCCCCTACATCCGAGTTACAAACGAACCCTATCCGAGTATTAACGTGACACGTGTGGTGCGAAACGACGGATCAGCCTATTTCGGCCCGTACACAAGCGCACAGGCCACGCGCCAAAGCGTCAAGGCGCTGCGCAAGGCGTTCCCTCTGCGGAGTTGTAGTAGAGACCTGCAGCGAGTGCTGAGGCCGTGCCTGAATTACCAGCTCAAACTATGCGCAGGCCCGTGCGCAGGCAAGCTGAATCCGGAAGCTTACGCTAAGCACGCTGAGGGTATCAAACGGTTCCTCGAAGGGCGACAGGACGACATCCTGAAGGAGTTGCGGCGCAACATGCACACAGCTGCAGCTAATATGGAGTTCGAGCACGCTGCGACACTCCGCGATAGGATTGCCATTCTCGAGAGCGTGCGAGAGCAGCAATACGTAGAGCCGCGTCGCGGCGACGAAGACGTGATCGCCATTGCTGTCAGAGGCCCGCAGGCCTGTGCGGTGATCCTCATGGTCCGTAACGGAAGGGTCACAGGACAGCAATCGTACGCGCTCCACGGAGCCGAAGGCGCTGAAATGGTTGAATTGATGACGGCGTTTGTCAAGCAGCACTACTTCCACCTCGAGGGCGCCTACGTGCCTAAGCACTTACTTCTCGAGTACCCCATCGAGGAGGCAGAAGCCATCGAGCATCTCCTCACCGAGATCAGAGGAAGTCGCGTTAGCGCGATCGTTCCGCGAGTCGGGCCGAAGACGAAACTTGTGGCGCTTGCCCACAAAAATGCCGAGTCTATGCTTAAAAAGCCAACGGCAGCTGACGCACTTTATGTTCTCAGAGATGCGCTCAGGCTGCGCTCTTATCCCTACCGGATCGAAGCGTTCGACGTTTCCAACCTCGCTGGTGCGGAATCCATCGGGTCGATGGCCGTATTTATCGACGGCGCCCCACAGGTTAACGAATATCGTTCCTACAAGATCAGATCTGCCGCCACCGCTGACGATTATGCGATGCTTAAGGAGATCGTCGGCCGGCGATATCGAGAACGAAAGGCAAGTGCAGATCTTATCGTCGTTGACGGCGGAAAGGGACAAGTGCACGCCGTCAGGGACGTTCTCACGATCCTCGGCTTAAGAATTCCGCTTGTCGGCCTTGCAAAGCGCGAAGAGCTTGTTTATACGCACGGTCGGTCGGCGCCGGTTGAAGTTCCGCAGATGGCGCTCAACGTCCTGATGCGCATTAGGGATGAGGCGCACCGAGCCGCTATTCGTCGACACCGCAATTTCCGTTCGCGCAAGCTCTTGGAAAGCATGCTCGATCAAATCCCCGGCGTCGGCAAACGACGGAAGTTAGAGCTTCTAAAACGTTTTGGATCTGTGAAAAGCCTCAAGAAAGCAAGCGTGGAAGCGATTCAATCTGTGCCCGCCGTTGATAGGACGACTGCTCGTAACGTGTTCAACTACTTTAATGAGCAGTCTTCCGTTATTCGAGCCCCGTAACATACAGATAAACGCGGAGGAGCCGATCAGCAAGTACATACAGCTGCGCTGTAAGCTTGTGCCGCTCGTCGTAAGGTTTATGGCTGGAAATGGCCACAGAAGACGTTGGGAAACAGGGTAATCTGCCTCAACGAGAGAGAAGCAAGACGATGCGAACCATCACGCTTGAGGAGCATTTCGCGACCCCGGCGTTCCTGGAAGGGCTGGGGCGCCAACTCAAGGACTTTCCGCAAGTAGCCCAAATGTACCGATCGCGCAAAGCGCGAATTTGCTCGAACAGCTGTGCGACCTAGATGAGCTGAAAATCGCCGACTCGGACGCTACAGGCATCGACGTGCAGGTTTTCTGTTACTCTATAGTACATTCGGGAAAAGCATAATACCTTGCGTGGCGCTACAATAGATGGCGCAACAAGCGTCAGCGCTGACCGACACTGCACTCGATCCACTACGGGCAGGCGGGCGAGGCGGGTAGAAGTGTCGTATAAACCCGTTACAAAACAAGATTGGGAGAGAACCGCCATTTACATCTCAGTCGGGATGCTCCTGATCGTAACAGCGGCAATCTTTCTCTTTGCGATCGATCGCATCATCGGGGCAATATTGTGGCTCATCTTAGTCGGCGTCGTGCTTATAAGTTTGATCACGTGGCACACGAAAACCTATGCATACCGCTGCAAACGATGCGGAGAGCAGTTTGAGATATCTAACATAGCAAATTTCGTGAGCCCGCAGGGCGTTGGGAAAGACGGCGCGTGGAAGTACCTTAAGTGCCCACGATGCGACACCCTCGAACGGGCTGAGGTTCTAAGGAAAGTCAAGCCTTGACGATTTGTTTGGCGGAGCCGTGCGTGCCGAGCCAGGGCATTGGATCAGATACCTACAGAGTGGCTTCCACTTCCAAACGTACCATTTGGACGTGGATGCGTCCGATTTCGTCAGGCGGCTGTTGCCGCACGTAAGCACTCGCAACCTCTTTTATGAAATTGTCACGCAACGCTTCTGCAAGACGTGCGGTGTAAGGAAGAAAACTGTGCGCACCCACGCTTTCAGCGATTCTTTTCCATCGTGTACCATATCCTTTGGAATCAGCTAGCCCAGCACGGCTAATGAGCTCTTTGTACATCTCAACGCCGTAGAAGAGCCACGGATACGTAAATCCGACAAAATATCCTTTCCAACGTTTTTCAGCGCTCACCTAATTCGCAGCTGCTGAAATTAAGGCAGCATTGCCTTTACCTCCGAATTGCAGCACGATTCGTCCACCCGGTTTAAGGGCCCGTTTAATTCCAGCGAGCACCGCGAGATGATTGTGTATCCAGTGGAGGCTTACAAACGACGTGATGAGGTCAAATTCGCGGTAGTACGTGAGGTGCATTGCTTCCCCCCAGCGAAACTGTAGATTGGGGAAAAACACCGGAGGAAATCGGCGGTGAGCGAAATCGATCATTGTGTCAGAGTTATCAATTCCGAGCACTGAGCCATTCGGAAGGAGCGCTGCAAGCTCTGCTGTGACCTTGCCGTCGCTGCAACCGATGTCAAGCGCTTTCTCATTGCCCTTAAGCTTTAGGGTGTGAAAAACGTCGTGCGCCCACTGCTGCTGTGGTGAAGAATGGCGTTCGTAATCTTCGGCGTCCCACTGATAACCCATACTATCTGTAGTTCAGTTAACGACGATCGTTATTAGCATTCTCATCAGGTGTTTGCGCCTTACCGTGACGATTGAGCAGCAAACCACTGTCGCGGCGCCGCGACGGCATTCTCAACAAATGCTCGGACGTTCGAGATCTAATCCTAGGATCCCTGCGCGCGGACTAATGCAGTTGAATATTCGGCTCTATTACGTGGTTGGCGCGACTAACCTCACTAGGCGCGCCGACTCGGCTTAAATGTTATATCTGTCAAAAATCATAACAGTAGATATATCCAAAAAGAATGAGGTTCGTATCGTGCCAAGACACCGAATATGGAAAGAATGGGCTCACGATCAGTTTCTAGGAATCTCTCAATTTGGGCCGCTTAGAATGGAGCGCGGCAACATCAGGTTCTTTGTGCTCATGACGCTCCGCACGCGACCGCTTCACGGGTATGGCATTATCAAAGCTATCGAGGACGTGAGTGGCCACGCTCCGAGCGCCGGTGTGATCTATCCGACCTTGCAAATGCTTGAGGATGAGGGTTGCGTCACAATGAACGAGGAAGATCACAAGAAAATTTACGTCATTACCGATAAGGGAAGCCGTTTCTTAGAAGATCATCGCGACACAGTTGAACGGCTGAGCTCACGAGCTGCCCAGCCACGATGGAGCTCGCTGCCTGGGGTAGGGCGACGCGTTGGAGAAATTGCCCGCACGGTGTTTTCCAACTATTCATACCTTGACGACGAGAAGATATTGGAGATTGAGCGTATCCTTGATGAAGCGAGGAAGCAGATCAGTGAAGTGATTTTTGCCAGAAAACGTTAGGACCAAACGCTTTTTGACCCAGTTAAGACGTAAGGCCGCGGGCCGTAAGGAGTTAGGGACGCAGCGGCCGACAGCGAAAGGCGTTTAAGACCTCCCTGTCTCTATCTCGCAAGGGGCTGCGAGTTTGGATGAGTTAACTGAGACGACAGCTCTTGAAACGGAAGCTGCTGCCTCGTCGTCTGTGACTCTTCCTCCGCAGAAGTTTCTTCGGTCTCAGACGTTCAAGGCGCTGCACTACCGCAGCTTTGCTCTCCTTTGGTTCGGGATGATATTGTCGAACGTCGGCACGTGGGTGCAGATTATTGCGCAGTCCCTACTCGTCCTCCAGCTCACAAACAACTCCGGTTTAGCCCTAGGCCTGATCTCTTTTTTCCAAGCGGCTCCTTTTTTGATCTTTTCACTGGTGGGAGGGGGCACAGCAGACCGCGTGAACAAGCGTCGCCTTCTACTTGTCACACAAAGCCTGCAAATCATTTATGCGTTTACGCTCGGCGCTTTGACGATCACCGGCATCGTACAGTTTTGGGAAATTGCAGCGCTTGCCATGTTAGCTGGCATAACGCTCAGCTTTGATCAACCGACTCGATTTGCGCTTATTCCACGGCTCGTGCCACGGGAAGACCTTTCCAACGCAATAGCCTTGAACGCAATTATCTTCAACGGAGCCGCGATAGTGGGACCGGCGCTAGGAGGCGCGCTTGTGCCCATCATTGGCTATGCCGGCAATTTCTTCTTCAACGGATTGAGTTATGTGGCCGTTCTGGTCGCCCTCTTGTTAATGAGGTTCCCCAAGATGGATGCTGCGGGTAGGGGTACGCTGTTCAGCGACATACGCAGAGGCTTGAGCTACATAAGCCGCGAGCGACTCTTGGCAGATCTGCTCATTAATTACGGTTCGCTGATGTTTTTTGCCGCGGCATATACAGTACTGCTCGCCCTTGTTGGCGTTGCGGTGCTGGGAACAACGCCGGAGCAACTAGGGGTGCTGTACACAGCGATCGGGATCGGCACGATTGTCGGCTCTCTCGGAGTAGCATCTCTTGGCAATTTTGCATACAAAGGCCGCCTGCTAATGGTGACGTCACTTCTGATGTCGCTTTCTGTGATCCTGTTCTCTCAACTGCATTTTTATGCAGTCTCATTTGCCTTGCTCATAATTGTCGCGGCGTCGCAAAGCATTGCATCAGCTCTCTCAATCACGCTTTTGCAGCTGAACGCGCCTCGACACCTGATCGGACTTGTTATGAGCATAAACACCCTCATTGTCTTGGGAATCAGACCATTAGGAGCGTTTCCGTTTGGGGCGTTGGCTGATTTTATAGGCGTATCTGGAGCGTTGGCGGTTGGAGCAGTTCTATCAGCTGCGATTAGCGTAGTCCTTTTTGCGACGAACAGCAGACTTCGTAATGCGTGAGAAATGTGCGCGTTGCCTAATACTCAAACGTGTAGGCCCGATGGAGGCGCAGTGATGAAGCTTTGCATCTGCATGCTTATTATGCGAAATAGTACTTTAACTACGGCGGGAGCCAGATGCTGCTTACGGGCTTTTTCTTGGAAGGGCAAAACAAGGCGGACAAAAATCGCAGCGTTTATAATTAGCTAGTCTGTTGAAGATACGCGTGGACGTTCTGATCGTTCTTGCAGGCATCATCCTCGTCATAGTATTTGTGAGCCTCGTGATCGCCTTACTGCGCGTCGGCTGGAGATTGTTGCGCTATCTTATTCCAAACGCAATATTTGGTCTTATCATTCTTGCTGGCGCTAATGTTTTGGGCATCGGCGTGCCGATTAACTGGATTACGGTTGGATTCTCTGCGCTGGCTGGAATTCCTGGAGCCATTTTGATGATTTTGCTCTATTTAATTGGTTTAGGTGTCTAGGACAGGACGATGGAGCCCCCTAAATAAGCCTCAGCCGGACGGCAGT
This sequence comes from uncultured Methanomicrobia archaeon, assembly GCA_964534635.1. GTDB lineage: Archaea > Halobacteriota > Bog-38 > Methanoflorentales > Methanoflorentaceae > Methanoflorens. Next base: position 484 of record CAZHSW010000057.1, on the reverse strand, counting down.
CTATTCTTTTGATAGAGTCATACTAGGGTATGACCAAATCATACTTGAGCGTACCGCCGGCTAGGGCAATTTTTCCACTCAATGGCCGAAGCCGTTTCCTGTGCACAAGTCTTTTCAACTGATTTGTCTTCGCGCCCTGATGACGAAAAATATGAGATTACTTGTGCCGCTCATTTATGAGACGACAAAAAATAGTGCTTCTTGTTGAAGGAGGGCTCAGAAGGCGGTTTTAGTTCGAGCTGACAGTACTACTAATGAAATACAGTCGCAGCTGAGCTTACACTACTTAAAGGTGTTCCTGGGTTTTTTAGAAAATCGCGTTCCAGTGGAGCATCATGTACGTGTAAACCGCTTAGCTCGCAGCAGCCTAGCATCGCCCGTTAACGGAAAGACCAGCAGGGGTGTAACCAAAAGCTCTGTTTCGAGTCCAGATTTTCAAAATAAACGAACTTGGCGAGGGAAAACGTTAAATATAATTGTGTAG
>CAZHSW010000056.1:0-4774 GCA_964534635.1 uncultured Methanomicrobia archaeon | reverse complement strand
TCGAGAATAGCGACACGCGCCATTGTCCCACCAGCCTGCGCGTGTAAAGGCCCAAGTGGACGCAGAACGTTCAATAGGTCACCAATCTTTCCGGAGTCGATCAATTCAGGACCGTGAATCACAAGTCCGACTTCAATAGCGCCGGGATTCATATACGCTCTAATCTCCATTCTTGGCGTAAAACACTAAAAAATCTTGCTCAAAACCCGAGATTTCGGTAACGACACCTGCCCTCTAACGAGCGAGTGGATGTTCAAAAAATGACCCCGAGAAAAGAGTTGCACTCTCGAAGCTATTCTACCGTCACGCTCTTGGCAAGATTGCGTGGTTGGTCAATTTCAGCACCCTTATTCTTCGCGGCGTAATAGGCAAGCAACTGAAGCACCACGGCGGTCAGCATTGGCGAGAAGAACTCATCGACGTCGGGTATTTCGATGACAGAATCCACATATTTGGCTATCTCGTCATCAGAAGCGTTGGCGACCGCAATTACATAAGCATCTCGCGCCTTCACCTCTTTGATATTGCCGAGCGTCTTGTAATACGTCTTATCTTTTGGCACGAGCGCGATCACGGGCGTGCCATTGGTGATGAGCGCAAGCGGGCCATGTTTCAGTTCTCCGGCTGGAAATCCCTCAGCTCTGATGTAAGAGATCTCTTTCATCTTCAGAGCACCTTCAAGTGCGGTTGGATAGCTAAGTCCGCGTCCGATGAAATAGCAACAATCCGTCTCACAAACCCGAGAGGCAGCTTTCTCGATATCACCGAAGTTGTCGAGCAGAGATTCAATCAGACCAGGGACTGACTTCATTGAGGTAATGATGCGACGAGACGTCTCAACGTCTATGAGCTTCTTCAGCCGCGCCGCGTAGAGGCCGAACATATACAATGTTAGTATCTGCGCTGTAAAGGTCTTGGTGGCAGCGACACCAATTTCCGCCCCGGACTTCGTTAAGAGGATTTCGTCAGCTTTTCGCGTTACGGTGCTACCAGCGACGTTCGTAATTGCGAGCGTCAAGTACCCCTGCGATTTGGCCTCATTCATCGCTGCTAGCGTATCTGCAGTCTCACCTGACTGACTTATCCCGATTGCAAGGGATTTCGTCCCTGACAATGAGTTGTTATATCGAAACTCTGAGCTATACTCGACGCGAACCGGGATGCGAAGCAGATCCTCTAGTATGTACTTTCCGAGCAGCCCCGCGTGGTATGAAGTGCCGCAGGCAATAATGCTGATACTTTTAATATCACGGATCTCATTTTCGAGGGCACGGAGTTCTTCAAAATCGATGCTCCCTTCGAGCTCGCATAGGCGATCTTCCATAGTTTCACGCAGCGCTTTCGGTTGCTCGTGGATCTCTTTGAGCATAAAGTGCTCATAACCCCCGCGTTCGGCTTCTTGCACGCTGCCTTTAACGATTGTCACCGTCTTTTCGACGTTCAAACCCTCTAGCGTCGAGACCGTGACGTTGTCCCGAGTAACCCGCGCAATCTCTCCATCGTTCATGTAGACAATCTTGTCAGTAAATTTTCTAATCGCTGGAATGTCACTGGCAATGAAGTTCTCGCCGTCTCCCAATCCTACGATAAGAGGGCTTTCTTTTCTTGCGACAACAATGACGTCTGGCTCATTGTCCGATATGACCGCAATCGCGTACGAACCTTCGACGCGCGCCAAGGCATCACGCACGGCGCGCTCCAAGTCGCCGTTATAACAGTCCTCACAGAGGTGCGCGAGCACTTCGGTGTCCGTGTCAGAGCTAAAAAAATGCCCTTTACGCGCCAGCTCCTCTTTTAGCGTTTGGAAGTTCTCTATGATGCCGTTATGCACCACAGCGATGCTGCCATTACAATCGGTGTGCGGGTGCGCGTTCGTCGTTGACGGGGTCCCGTGGGTCGCCCAACGGGTGTGACCGATGCCTAAGCAGGCGCTATCGGCCGAAAATTCAGTGCTCTCGAGTTCGGAACGTTTTCCTTCGGAGCTCAATACACTCTCGAGATCAACGATTTTGCCTTTGGTCTTCGTTATATCAATATCCGCGCCGTTCAGCGTAGCTATACCTGCTGAGTCATAGCCCCGATACTCGAGCAATTTGAGCGACTCAACTAATATTGGCGTTACAGCTCGGTTGCCGATGCATCCCACTATACCGCACATTCACACCGTCTCGCTGGAGTATTTCCTTCGGGCCACAACATAGGCAGTTGTGATGGTCTATAAAAGTTCCGCTTTTTTGTCCAGAGCGTAATTCCAATTAGCTGCTCGCAGCGGTGAAGCTAGCGCAAAAACAGGAATCACTGCGTTGCGCTTGTTTCCACCGGTCCCTTATACTTAAGACACTTACGTCGGGTTTCTTTGCTAAATATCGGACGAATTGATGGGCCTGTTGTGCTGCGACGCTTTCAGGTCGGTTAGAGAAGTTACGAGAATCTTCACCTCACGTCACTTCTGCCGCCGGTATGAAGCTGTCAGAATCGCTGCTCAGTTCCCAATTCGCAATTGATGTGGGCGTCCTTCGAATCTAGGTATGGTCCATGGATGGCTTATCGACCACGCGTACGACGTTTCATATCCATCCCTACGCCATCTCCCGCGGGATATTCCTGTCGCCTAACATTTCATTTAAAATGAAACCGTTCCACTTGACCTTCTTAGCAGAAGGCGCAGTTCTGGCTAATTAGCCAGTACATCCGGCATGAATAAAGATATTATCTTTTGACATAAATATTGCAGTCGAAAGACAATATTGCTTTTATTGATTGATACTAAAATCTGCAGCTTTGCCAAAGCTCCTCGAAGTCGTCTTGATCGCATTCTCGCGGCCTAGCGATCCTCCAACTACACGCGTACGCTCGGTTCTAGTCTGCGACAGCACCCGCCGCTATGTTCTAGCAAGCCTACGAAGGACCGTGCTCACATAACACCCTGCCTTTCTCGCATCTCATGACGTCAACTCGCAAATACAAATCTCAGGAAGAATCAAAAAATGGGCCGCTATTGAACGTAGAACGCAAGAAGAGGCACACGCTTGTCGTACACCCTCATTCCACGGAGCGGCCTTACAAGAAGATCCTAAATGCACTTTTCTTTGAATCTACTTGAGTCGCCGGGTGGCCGAGTTAGCTGTCAAACGATAGCACTAAATCGTAGGCTCTGTTCATTTCAATCCACCACTAACCGGCGCAGTCGACGCCGGCGCAAGTACAAGCGAATGTCAGCGATAGCGGCAGCCAAGCCAGAGCGTGCGAGAGCTAAGCGCCATATAACGACGCGAGCATGATATGAATAGGGAACTGCTTCACCCCCAACCCTTGAGACACTTGGAGCTGAGATAAAACTATGAAATGTCCTGTATCTAATACGAATAGCACTCGCGATCGCTGTAAGAGTCTAGAACGTAGTGGTAACTGCTGGTTTGGGATTCATTGATTCCAACATAGTAGGGACGCTGGTTCCCACAACGAGCAGAAACGGGCTTATATTCTTGCGTCCTTGTGCCGCTGCTGAATAGCTTTTTATCATCAAATGTCTTATTCCCCACATCATGAAGGTCTTGCTCGTAGGTTCCGGCGGTCGCGAGCACGCGATTGCAATGGCAATAGCTCAAAGCGGCGAAGAGCCAACGCTATGCGCCGCAATGAGATACAAAAATCCGGGGATCGCTAGATTATGCAGCGATTATCTTATTGTCAACGAGACGGACGTAGAGAGAATCGCAGATTACGCGACGCACGCCGATTTAGTCGTGGTCGGCCCTGAAGCACCGCTCGCAGCGGGGATTGTCGATGCTCTGCACGAGAGAGAGATCCGAGCTTTTGGCCCCACCCGACAGGCAGCTTTGATCGAGTCCAACAAAGGGTGGGCGCGCTCCTTTATGTTCAACGAGGGAATCAAAGGATGCCCAAAATACAAGCTATTTGAGGATTTAAGCGAAGCAGAGGGCTTCATTAGAGAAAATATCGATGACGATAAGTTAGTGATCAAACCTTTCGGGTTAACCGGCGGAAAAGGTGTTGTCGTCGTCGACAGCTATTCTGAGGGCAGAGACTACCTCAAGAAGCTTCACGGGCCTGTCGTCATTGAAGAGTGTCTTTCTGGGGAAGAGTTCACCGTGCAAGCGTTTGTGGACGGGAAGGGAGTGGAGCCCGCTCCGGCCGTTCAAGATCACAAGCGCGCCTTTGAAGGAGATATTGGACCGAACACAGGGGGTATGGGTTCGTACTCGGACAAGTCTTATCTGCTCCCTTTTATGGACAACGACGACTATCAAGCCGCCGTTGCGATTATGCAGGATACCGTAAACGCCCTTAAAAGAAACGGCGCGACGTACAAAGGCATACTCTACGGACAATTCATGTTGACGAGAACCGGACCTATGGTCGTTGAATATAACTGTCGCTTCGGCGATCCAGAGGCAATGAACGTTTTGCCGCTCCTCAGATCTGACTTCATCGAACTGGTAGAATCGGCAATCGATGGCACCCTAAAGTCGACCGAATACGACTTTCGCGCAACCGTCTGCAAGTACGTGGTGCCTGCCGGTTACCCTGCCAGCCCCAAACCAACGGAGATTACGATAGAGACTAAACAGATCGACGCAACGCTATTCTACGCGAGCGTCGAGGAGCGCGACGGGAGGATATTCACGACCACGTCGCGCGCTTTGGCGGTCCTCGGCGTGGCAGAAACGATAGAACAAGCAGAACAAGAAGCAGAGCGGGCATTGAATTTCATAAAAGGGGACGTGTTTGCCCGGCACGATATTGGGACGAG
>CAZHSW010000055.1:0-1956 GCA_964534635.1 uncultured Methanomicrobia archaeon | reverse complement strand
AAACGCTCTTCTATGGCCGATATTGACACGATCCACGCTGCAGTTCCTGACTTACACCTTTGGAATAGGAGTTTTGCTGCTCAATGCGCTATTAATTTGGCTTACAGGTAAACTTGTGCCAGGTACCAGCGTCGAAGGACTTGCCCTTGTTTTGACCGCAATCGGGTTGACAGCAATTAACGTCGTTCTCGCAAGCCTACTGACTAACGACGATGATGCGTGGTATTACCGTAACATCCTACGTAGAGAAATCAAGAAGACCGTAGGGGTGATTCGGACGGGGCGTATAGGCACTATATTCTTGGAGATCGATGGCCTCGCTGAATCGATACTTCGCGAAGCGATTAACAAGGGATACTTGCCGACGCTCGCCAAATGGCTCGAGAGTGGGAGCCATAGCATTGCCTCGTGGGAAACTGACCTATCGAGTCAAACCGGAGCCAGCCAAGCGGGCATCTTGCACGGATATAACCATGATCTTCCGGGTTTTCGGTGGGTCGAAAAGGAGCACGGCAACAGAATAATGGTATCGACGGGCCTCTCAGACGCGCCTGAAATCGAAAAGCGAATTTCAAATGGGCGGGGACTTTTGGCAAAAAACGGCGCGAGCCGCACAAATCTTTTTTCAGGAGATGCTGCGGACAATATATTCACATTTAGTCGATTGAAGGAGATGAGACATTTTTACACCAAATCATGGCTCTATTTGTACTCAAATCCCTCAAACATCCCGCGTATTATCGCGCTTTTTTTCTGGGATATCCTTGAAGAGTTCTTTGGTCGCGTGCGGCAAATCGTTTGTGCCGTGAAACCACGTCTACGCAAAGGGTTTGTCTTGTACTTCTTGACGCGCGCTGCAGCAAACGTTTTTTTGCGCGAGGTCACTACTGACACGTTAGTCGGTGACGTCATTGTAGGGCGTATCGATGTGGCTTATGCGACCTACGTTGCGTACGACGAAATAGCACACCACAACGGAATCTCCGACAGCTCCTCATTTCGTGCGCTCAAGCAGCTAGACAAGCAGTTTCACCGACTCGAACTCGCGATAGGGTACGCGCCACGTCCTTATCAGTTAGTCGTGCTCTCTGATCACGGCCAAGCAAACGGCGCGACGTTAAAGCAGCGCTGTGGCTACGATCTCGAAAGCTTGGTGCGGCACTTGATGGGTGACGGGGTGAAAATTTATAGCGCCCTTGACTCAAATCTAGACCACTTTAGTCAAGCCGTAGCTGATCCTATAGTTCAGCGAAAGGACTACGTAACCCAAAAAACAACGCCTCTCATCGACTTAATCAGACGTAAGGAAAAAGAGCGCTCCACACGTCGTGAGGAGGCACAGGCTATCATATTGGCTTCAGGTAATTTGGGTCTCATCTATCTCACAGAATGTCAGGATCGTATGAGCTACGAGCAGATTAGTAGCGCCTTCCCCCTGCTTATCCCGGGACTTATCAGCCAAGAGTGCATCGGTTTTGTCATGGTTCGATCGAAAGCGCATGGGCCCCTCATCGTTGGTAGCAACGGCACGTACTATCTGCGTGATGACCATTTCGAAGGCGACAATCCGCTCGCTAGTTTTGGCCCACACGCAGCCGACCACTTGCGGCGCACGGACAGCTTCCAACACGCGCCCGATATCTTGGTCAACAGCTTCTACGACTCCCAAAGCGACGAGATCGCCGCGTTCGAAGAGCTAATCGGGAGTCACGGCGGTTTAGGCGGCGCCCAATGCTCGCCATTTGTGTTATATCCTGCAGAATGGGAGCTGGATCATGCGGAGATTGTTGGCGCAGAAAAACTGCATGCGTTGCTTAAAAGCAAACTTAACTTAGAACAGGGACCGCAACTGACTTCGTGATTCACGGTGCGTGATTTGTACTCAATAGCTGGATCCAAGTATGAGCTGGCTTTTGCAGGAGAACGGCAGGGATGTCAAATTGCCTAAAACTTTAG
>CAZHSW010000054.1:0-9085 GCA_964534635.1 uncultured Methanomicrobia archaeon | reverse complement strand
TTTTTGGCATACGCCGAGTACTGAGGACACTGCGTCGAGCACCCGGCCCGTGCTCGAGGTCATTGGGACATTCACTTTTCGCTCGATCTGCTCCAGTAGAATTGATGACTCAAGCTCACTGAGGCCTAGAGCGACGAGTTTCGCTACAAGCTTGTCTCTTTCACATATACCGTGCAGGATGCCGGCTACCATTCGAACTGGGTACCGCGTCGCTAAATCTCCGCCCGGCATGGCGACGGGCATAAGGCCGCCGATTCTTTCGAGCGTTGGAGCAAACACCTCCCCACCCCAGATCGTGCCGTCGTACCCGTAGCCGACTCCGTCGATTGCGATGCCGAAGAGGTCGCTAGGCGCTCCTTCGCCAATCAATGAGGCAATATGCGCGTGGTGGTGTTGTACGGCATACGTCTCTCCGAGCTCGACAGCGAGCCGCGTTGATCGCAATGTTGGATGGTAATCGTGGGCGATAATGCTCACATCGACGCCGCTCATAGCGATTAAGTTGCGGACAGAGCTTTCAAGGTAATCGAAGGTCTTCGGCTTGTCGATGTTGCCAACGTGCTGGCTTATATAACACCTTCCGTCTTTATAGGTCGTCACAGTGGCGTTCATCTCAGCCCCAAGCGCGAGAATGTTTTTATCGTACGAAATAGGCACCGCCAACGACGTCGGTGCGTAACCGCGCGACATTCTGATGAACGCGGGCTGATCGAGCACACGCACGACTGAATCGTCGCAGCGGTTGACGATGCGCCGATCGTGGAGCAGAAAGAAGTCAGCCTTCTGACGCAAGTTCTCGAGCGCGTCGTCGTTAGCGATTATCATCGGTTCGCCTGGCGTATTCGCGCTTGTCATAATGAGCGGCTGGTCGACTATGTCGAAGAGCAAGCGATGAAGGCCGCTGTAAGGAAGCATCACGCCTATGTTGTGCAGATTTGAGACTTCGCGAAATATTCCTTCGCTGCGCTTTTCAAGCACCATAATAGGCCGCTTGTTAGAGGTCAACAGGGCGCGCTCCTCTCGGCTGACTTGAAGATAGTCGTGAACCCAGGCTTCGTGCGGCGCCATGATCGCCAATGGTTGCGTAAGTCTGCCCAGACGGCGCTTGAGTTCGATCGCGGTATCGAAGATGCACGCTAGATGAAAGCCTCCAATCCCTTTTATTGCGATAATGTGGCCAGCGAGCAACAGCGCGCCGGCTGTGCTGATCGGAGAGTCCAATTGCCTCAGATCCGTGTCAAACAATGTCAGCGTGGGGCCGCAACTTTCGCAGGCAATGGTTTGCGCGTGGTGCCGTCGATCCTGTGGGTCGCGATACTCAGCCGCGCAGGCAGAACACATCGGGAAGTCGACCATTGAAGTCGTGTCGCGGTCGTACGGAAGTCGTTCAGTGACAGTGAAACGCGGACCGCAGTTCACACATGACGTAGCCCAATAGTCTTCGTATCGATTGCTCTCCCGCAAGTCGCGAAGGCAGTCGTCACAAATGGCGATGTCGGGCGAGGTGAAGCCAAATTCGCCCTTTCCACTTGCTGCGATCGTGAAATCAGTGTATCCGCGCGGATGATCCCAGTCAACGCGCACGTCGTCAATGCGCGCTATAGGGGGCCCTCTCCTCACAAATTCGATGAGCTTAACGATAGCGTCGCGTGATCCCTCAACTTCGATTTCAACGTGCGCTCCGAAGTTCTTGACGTAACCGGTCAGATGCAGCTCGACGGCATGCTTGTAAACGAAAGGTCGGAAGCCGACTCCTTGCACAACGCCCATTACGCGAACTTTAGCCCGAATATACTCGCTCTGTGTTTTTTCCATAGTGTTTGGATTGCTGCAATTCGTGTTGCATTTTATGAACGCGCTCTTTAATAATGTCTGTTCCGGGGTTCAAAAAGATTTAATTACTTTCGCAGCGTTCTAAGATGAGAGGTAGTCGCATGAATAACCGGACCCGCATCGTCAACGACCCAGCCGATCTAGTCCCACTTTTGCAAGTTTTTAAATCGGACGCGCACAACAGGCTTTTTAATTCGCTGCTCAATGGCTGGAGAACCGAGGATGAGCTCAAAGAGATGTTGCACGACGACATCTATTACAGCTTAGACATGCTAAAAAAAAGCGGCCTCGTCGAGAGCAAGTGGCGGATGCCGGAGCCAGGGCACACTCCGCAGCTGGAATACCACAGCTCTTACTCGCGCCTTCGAGCCGATTTCCAGGTTTCAATATCTGACATTTCCGACCTCATTCGTATCGCGATTACCGATGATGAGACTTTGCGCGAAGTTGCGGATGCCATGGAGCTTGAGGTGAAAAACGGCAACAGTTCAGTACAAAGCCTTTCCCGCACGCTGAACCAAAGTCCAACTTTTCTCAGGGGCATCGCCAAGCGCTCGCGAACCCTCGTGGTGAAGGGACACCGATTTGAGATAACCGAAGAAAAGGGTTAGTCTTTTTTTTGCACCGATGAAAAAAGTGCAGAGCACCAAGATGCAGGTGCTTGTAGAAGTAGCTGCGCTTCAACCTAAAATTCGACAAAAAGAAATTGCCGACCGGGTCGGAGTGACACCCCAGGCGGTCTCCGAGTACCTCAAAGAACTTGTGGCAGACGGCTGGGTGAAGTTCAACAAGCGTGGGCAATATGAGGTAACTAAAGCAGGCATAGAGATCATCATCGAATGGACAAACGAGCTCAATAATTACATAAGGTATATCACGGAAGATATCGTCGGAAAGGTCACTGTTTGGACGGCAATTGCTGAAGAGGACATTGCCAAACAGACACGAGTCGGGCTTACCATGCGAGACGGGATCCTATATGCGTCAAGCGTAACCAGCGACGCTGCGAAGGCGCGCGGAACCACGATCGGCAAAGCTCGTAAAGGTGACGATGTTGGGGTGGCGAATCTGACTGGAATCATCCCCATGGACCGCGTGCACGTGACTGTTGCCGTTGTTCCGCGGATTCAGCGCGGCGGGTCCGCAGCAGTGGATCTCGAAGCCCTGAAGCAGGTCGTGGCGAATAAGCCAGTCGCGGTGCTCGGCTTGGAAGCGCTCGTCTCGGTGAGAAAAGCAGGCATATCGCCGCTGATACAATACGCCGCAGCCGAGGGCGTCGTTGAAGCCGCATTTCGCGGGCTCTCCGTGGCGGTGGTAGGAACCGATGAAGCCATACCTTCGCTAATCGCTGAACTAATATCGCGAGACATCTCCTACGAATCGGTCGATCTGAGCTTAGGACACCAATAGATGGCCCATCTGATTGCCTTCCCGGACCGATCTCACGTTAAGCTTTTTTCAACTGAACCCACTCAGTACGCACTGCGGGCGACGTTGACGTTGCATACAACTCCCCGGGGTCCGAGGCCCAAACGATTCGTCGTCTTTAAAGGGGGCAAAGAGCGCCTCGTGAGGCCTGCTGAAGTCATCGAGGTTTTGCGGCAGCACCAGGTGACGCTTGCAGAGCGCGAGCGTGCCACTTCGGCGGAACAAAAAGTGTGTTCCGACTTGACGGCTATGTTCGAGGCTTATCAGATCCCATACGAGCGTCAGGTCGTCTGTGGGTTTTGCATCGGAAATGGAGAATATAAGCCATTTAACGCTAACTTTGTGCGTCACGACGGGGGACAAATTTGCACGGCTTGCGCCCAATCTGAACTTCGCAGAGAGCTTAAGTTGCGAGGCTTGACTCACTATAGTCACTTCTACGGGTTGCTCGACAAGGTGCGCGACCTCGATCGCGTTTTAAGTTTTTTGGGTTGCGACATAGACCCTGAGCTTACGCAATACGACGTCCTTTCGCGGAGGTTGGAAAGCTACACTACCCTTTCTCTCGAGCAGCTTGCCATAGACGAAAGGTTGAAGCGATCGCTAAGCAAGCACATATCGAAGCTGCTTCCTGTCCAGTCAATAGCGGCACAACGCGGGCTTTTGGACGGAGCGGATATGCTCATCGTCTCTGCGACTGCCACCGGCAAGACACTTATTGGGGAGCTAGCCGGGGTTAACAACCTGCTCACAGGCAAGGGAAAACTGTTATTCGTGGTGCCTCTTGTCGCCTTGGCAAATCAAAAGTACAATGAGTTTACTGAACGTTACAGAGATCTTGGCTTGAATACAAGCATAAGGATAGGTGGTAGCAGGATTCGGACCGATGAATGGGCACGAGTGGAGCCCGATTATTCGGCCGATATCCTCGTCGGGACGTATGAAGGCATTGACCATGTGCTCCGTATGCACAATGCTGAGCTCCTCGGCGAGATCGGAACGATCGTCGTTGACGAAGTCCACATGTTGGTTGACGAAGAGCGCGGAAGTCGCCTTGACGGGCTCATCTCTCGACTCAAAACGTTAGCTCCCGAGTCGCAGCGCCTCTACCTTTCAGCAACCGTCGGCAACCCTAACGCACTTGCGCGAGCGCTTGGCGCTGAGCTTGTGGAGTATGAAGAGCGACCGGTTCCCATTGAAAGACACCTCGTTTTCGTTCGCGAGCGTGACAAGCTTGCTGTCGTCAACACGCTCGCAAGAAATGAAATCAGGCGCACGTCGAACAAGGGCTATAAAGGCCAGTCGATCATTTTTACTAACTCTAGGGCACGTTGTCACGGCATATCTAGGGCACTGTCAGCGAATAGTGCTCCTTACCACGGGGGCCTTACGTATCAGGAACGTCAAAAGATCGAGAAGAGTTTTGCCGATGGCGCCTTAGAAGTCGTGGTAACCACGGCTGCACTTGGAGCGGGAGTCGATTTTCCCGCTTCCCAAGTCATATTCGAATCATTGGCGATGGGTATCAATTGGCTGAGCGTACAAGAGTTTCAGCAGATGCTCGGACGTGCTGGAAGGCCCGGCTATCACGACATTGGGAAAGCAGTGTTACTCGCTGACCCAGAAAGGAGATTAAGGGATTCGCAGACGGAGGATCAAGTCGCGATCAATCTACTCTCTGGATCCGTCGAGCGTGTCAACCTCGAATATGATGATGACCAGCAGGCGGAACAGGCACTCGCGAACCTTACCTTCGGCCAGCCGGTGAAAATGCTAAGCGGCTACAAGCTGGAGTCTCAGTTGGAGCGTCTCAAACGCTTAGGGCTCGTGTCCGAAGACGGTAAAGCTACGAATCTCGGGTACATAGTCTCTACTAATTTTCTTACCGTGCGTGAAGCGGTTTTAATGGTCAAATCCGTGAAGAAATGCCGAGCTCCGCTCGACATCGCGCTGGATCTTCAGATTTTCACTCAGGTATACCTCAACGACGTGCTGCGCTTGGCAAAGGCGCTCGGCGTGCGCGTATCGCCTAACGTGTTCAGCGGAGGCAATCTGGAGATGTTCTTCTCAGGAAACGGTGACGAGCTAACGTATCTCGACCAAAAAACACTCAACAGCGTCATTGCATTTTCCGCGGAATTTGTAGGATGTGATTGTGAGGGATCCCCATTTTGCGGCTGCCCTGAACGCAACTTCTCAAAGTGGATTATAAATCAGCGTGTTGAAGGCTTAGATCCCGCTGAAATCGTGAAGAAGATGTCACCCTTTGGCGTTCACGCGTACCGCGGAGACGTCCTAACCTATCTTGATCAAGTAGTGCGCTTTATGGAATCTATTGAGGCAATGGCCACGATTTTGAACAAGCGAGACATTCAGCTCGAAGCTCTCGATATTAAAACCCAGATCGAGGGTTAGTCGCTACGTGGCGTGCTCAGCGTTAATGCGCACATATTCGCTCGTAAGGTCGCACCCCCACGCCGTTGCAGACGCGGCGCCAACGGCTAAATCGATTTGGATGAAGATCTCGGGCCCTCTCATTATTTCTGCAAGAGCGGGCTTTTCGAGCCGCTTAGTAGCCGCTCGCAATATAGATCCACGGTCGGCGACAACAACGGGCGCGTCTTTTCCATTTGATAACGACAAAGAGAGAAGTGAGGGGTCGACGAAGGCGCCCGAGTAACCAACTGCTGCAACTATTCTCCCCCAGTTCGGATCTGCCCCAAAAAGTGCTGCTTTTACGAGAGGCGACCGCACAACTGCCTTTGCCGCCTTCACAGCGTCTCCTTGATTCCGTGCTCCCTTGACGGTCACTTCCATCATTTTGGAGGCGCCTTCGCCATCCCGCGCGATCATCTTTGCGAGTTCGACGCACACGAAGTCAAGTGCCTTTTGAAATGCTTCGATCTCGACGGGAGCGCTGCTCATGCCAGTCGCTACCAAAAGAACGCTATCGTTCGTACTCGTGTCGCCGTCAACGACGACCATGTTAAAACTTTTGTCAGCTGCTTGCTTTAGGCAGCGCTGCAGAACATCAGCGGTGAGCTGAGCGTCCGTGTAAACAAATGCGAGCATAGTGCACAGTTTCGGTTCAATCATGCCGGCGCCTTTTGCGATGCCCCCTAGCCTAACGCCGTCGCACTCGACTGCAATGTGCTTTAACGTAGAATCAGTGGTCGTAATCGCATTTGCTGCGGCAAGGCTGCCTTCAGCTCTGTCGGTAAGGCCAGAAAAAAGCGTTTCAATCTTTGCTTCTATCCAGCTTTTGTTGAGAGGAATTCCGATGACGCCAGTTGACGCGACTGCGACGTGTGACACATTAATGTGCAAGTGCTGAGAAAGCGATTTTGCTAGACGCTCTGCATCGTTGATGCCCTCTATTCCGGTGAAAGCGTTCGCACTGCCGCTATTAACTAGTACTGCTTTGATCTCACGACTTCGGGCAAGGTGTTCGCGGGTAACAATAACTGGAGCCGCCGTGATTCTGTTGGTGGTAAAAACGCCTGCTGCTGGTCCGCCCCCTGTAATCAGGGCAACGCCGTTTGAACCCTCTTTGACCCCAAAGGCTTTCACACCACGAACGGCGCAGACGCCTCCTTCGATTAAACGCATCAGCTGCCTTCAGCAATACCTTTGATGATATCGCCACGCGTGACGATTCCGATCAATTTCCCACGTTTGTCCACTACTGGCAGCCGGTTGATCTTATGCCTCGTCATGTGCTCAGCGGCAGTCTCGATATCGGCTTCGCTGTCTATCGTGTGGACCGACTTTTTCATAACGCGTTCGATCTTCCAATCACCGATGTCTTCGCTTAGCGAATCTCTGAGTTCGAGACGTTCGATGATTTCGCGGACCGGTACCTCTATAATCTCAAGTGGGCTTGGCAGCCAATAACCCGTGTGTTCAGGTACCTCGAGCAAGGCAAGCAAGTCGTTTTCAGTTATGATGCCGACGAGACCAGCATCGGACACTACCGGTACACCGCTTACCTTCTTCTCCCGTAACAGCTTGATACACTCTTTTATCGTCGCGTCGGGTCTTACCGTAACGACGTCTGGATTCATGACGTCTGACACTTTCATGTTGCTCCTCAAAGCGATAGGGCGGGAAACCAAAGCCCCGTCGTTTCATCCAGGCCGAACATGATATTCATATTTTGGATGGCTTGGCCGGATGCGCCTTTCACCATGTTATCGATAGCTGAAACGACGACAACGCGATTTGCAGCGGAGTCTTGTTCGATGAAGAGATCGCAGAAGTTTGTCCCACGCACAAAGCTGAGAGACGGCACGTTGAACCGAATAAACCTCTTTCCAGCGTAAAAGTCGCTGTAGAATGTCCGCGTCTGCTCATCGTCCAATCCCTCGCTCAGGAAGAGGTGCGCCGTAGTAAGAATGCCACGCACGGCTGGAATAACATGCGGGGAGAAATTGACCGCTGCGTGGCCTAGGCGCGCGAGCTCCTGTTCGATTTCGGCTTTGTGCCTGTGTTTCGTGAGCTGATAGGGTACGACGTTTTCAGCGAGATTGGGATAGTGTGAAGTGGCGGTGGGGGCGGCCCCCGCTCCAGAAATGCCAGATTTCGAGTCGAACACGACATGATCCACTAATCCCGCTTTCACGAGGGGAGCTGCGGCTAAGATGGCCCCTGTAGGGTAGCACCCTGGATTCGCGCACAGGTTGGCGGATGCAACTTCAGGATGCAGTTCAGGAAGGCCGTAGACGGCGTCTCGAGGATCTGTGTGAGGACCATAAACCTCTTCATAGCGGCGTCCGAGCCTGTAGTCAGCACTGAGATCGATAATGCGCGTCTCTTCTATAAGATCGGGGACGAGCTCCATAGCTGCACCGTGCGGAACGGCTAGAAAAACAACGTCGGCTGCTTCTGCGACCGATGTCGGTTCTGCGTTTACAAAGCGTAAATTGTAAAACCCTTTCAGATAGCGGTGTACCTCGCCCACGGGGACCCCGTCAAGAGCTCGTGAAGTGACTATAGTGACTTGAGCTTCTGGGTGCTGTACAAACAATCTCAGCAATTCGCCGCCTGTATAGCCAGATCCGCCTATTATCCCAACCCTAATCATTGATCCCCTTTAGACGTGATGTTAGAAAGTCTTTTCGCAGCACGCGCGCGCCCTGAGCGACGCCCGAAGCTTTTTCAACGCGACTGTACACCTCTCATGCTCAAAGCGACACTACAGACGTCTTTCGAGCGGCAGTAACGTCTCGCGAAAGCGCTTTCACCCATCAAAGGCACGTGTTTTCAATAAACAAGCTAAAAAAAACTAAAAGAATCGGGCCTAGCGTCTGCTGGGTTAAGCTCACAACAACCTGAGCACAACGTCCGCGATATTCACTAGGATGGGGCTGTGAAATGCCGAAGGGTCGAGGAGCGAGAGCGGTCCGTCGTGAGTCAAGGCGTCGTTTGGCGTAGATGGGCCATTCATCATCATCACGTCCTCGCTATACCTCACTTGACATTGGGGGCACTCAGTTGTCGCTGCAACCACTTGAATAGATAGCGTTACTAGAACAACCGCGATCAGAAACGCCATTACCTTTTGCCTCGGTGCCAGAACACTACCTCCGCTGCACTTTGATTGGCAAGTACTGCTCGTACCTCTTTAAAATACGATATAAATAGTTTCTCTTTAAGCTCCCATTTTTCCTTTGCAAGGAATACTTAGCCTCCTCAATAACTAAAAAAAAAGAGTTGCGTTATGGCCGCAATAAAGGAGAGTTAAGAATAACCCTCTTTCATCGTCTTCTTAAGAATAAGTAAATCGCACCGACTATTATGGCGGGGGCACCAAGTCCTAGGAGTG
>CAZHSW010000053.1:0-12610 GCA_964534635.1 uncultured Methanomicrobia archaeon | reverse complement strand
CACGCCGAGTCTCTTTCAGATTTTCGCGTTGACGTCAAGAACGCCACGATCGTCGTAGGGGGAGGCATAGCCGGAATTTCTGCCGCGCTCGCTCTAGCAGAAAATGGCATCAAGACGTTCCTGGTCGAAAGGGAGCCCTCTATTGGTGGCAACGCAGTGAGGGTTGGAAAAGTGTTTTCGCCGCACAAAATGGTGGAAGAGTGCGCGATGTGCTCGCTAAGCCCGTTGATGAATAACGTCTATAAAAACCGGGACATCGAATTGCTAACAGACGCAGAAATTGCCAATATCAACGGGACCGCTGGCTATTTCAACATCGACGTCAAAATCAAGCCGCAAAGTGTGAGTGAAGGTTGCACTAGCTGTGGAGATTGTACGACCGTTTGTCCGATCGAGGTACCAGATTGGTGGAACGCTAACACACAAAACAGAAAAGCTATCTACAAACCTTTTCCGCAAGCCGTCCCTGACAAATATACGATAGACCTCGATCACTGCATACGATGCGGCAAGTGCGTCAACGTGTGCAAGTCGCACGCAATCGACCTTGAAGCGAGAGCTTCGCTCCGAAAAATCGTCGTCGGAGCAATTATCATAGCAACTGGACACGACGAGTTCGACCCCGCTTTACGGCCAGAGTACGGCTACGGTCGAATAAAAGACGTTGTTACGCAGTTAGAGCTTGCTCGCATTATTGGAGTGAACGGGCCGACAAATGGTGAGCTCCTGAGACCTTCGGACGGTAAGCCGCCCAAACGGATCGTGATGATTCAATGTGTGGGATCGAGGGATGAAAAGCCTTCCGGATTGCCGTATTGCTCATCTGTTTGTTGTATGGTTGCCCTAAAACACGCCAATTACATCAGAGATTACTTCCCAGAAACCGAAATTACGGTGCTTTATACAGATATAAGAGCGTCAGGAATCTATGAAAACTATTACAAACACGTGCAAGAAAAGGGCGTAAAATTCATCCGTGGCCGAGCAAGTGAGGTTAAGCAAAAGGGGAATCGGCTATACGTAAGCGCAGAAGACACACTGCGGTCACAATGCCTCGAAGTTGACGCCGATCTAGTGGTTCTTTCGACTGGCATCAAACCGTCACGAGGAACGGTTCAAGTTGGAGAGAGACTCGGCGTCGAGCTAAGCGACAATCTGTTCATCAAAGAGAAACACCCGAAACTCGAGGGCGCAAGCACAAATATTAAAGGCATTTTCGTATGCGGAACCGCGCAAGGTCCCAAGGATATTACTTACAGCGTTCTGCAAGCAGATGCAGCTGCGCTCGAGGCGTTATCTCTCGTTGGTCAAGAGTGCGTATCGGTAGAACCGCTTACCGCATTCGTGAAGGATAATTGCAATGGCTGCGGTATGTGCGTCCGACAATGCAAGAATAATGCGATAAAAATGGTGGATCGCAAAGCAACGGTTGATCCGATACTTTGTACAGGTGGCGGCGCGTGCATGCACGTTTGCCCTGCCGGAGCGCTCGATTTGCACGGAAGTACCGAGGATCAGCTCGAAGCCTCGATACGAGGCGTCCTAGCAGGAAAGGGCAAGCACGAAATAAGAAACATAGCGTTCTTGGACTCGAAAATAGGCTACGCAGCGGCTGATAACATCGGTGAGTCTAGGCTCCGCTACCCACCGTCAATTCGGATCGTTAGCGTGCCGTCAGTGTTGCGACTCACCCCTCAACACGTAGCACTAGCTTTCCAAATGGGTGCTGACGGCGTTTTTATCGGACAAGGATTCGAAGCAGAGAGCTGCGGCGAAAGCTTCGAAAATGTCCAAACCAAGCTCAACGATTTAAGCACTAAAGCAGCAGAGCTCGGAGTCGACCCCACGCGACTTAAAGTATATCGCGTGTATATCCCACATTTCGTGGGCTTACACAAGCGTCTGATGCAGTTTGATGGCAACATCAGGCATCGCGCTGGAACGCAAGGGGAGCTCGCAACAACTTAGCAGCTATCGACAGATGACGTTATGTCAACATCAAACATGCCCTTGAGAAGCATAGATGAGATTAACGCCAAGATAGCGACGGGAGACGTCACAGTATGTACTGCCCAGGAGTTTTGCAACTTAGTGCGCGACAACGAAAAAATCGATGAGGTCGATGTCATTACGAGTGGCACGAAAGGGGTCATGAGCGGCACTTACGCAACGCTGTCGTTTAGAGCCACAGCCCCAAATGTGTTCGAAAAGGCCGAAATGGCTTGGCTAAACGACGTTCCCGCCATAGTTGGCCCGTGTCCTAATGAGCGGCTTGGATGGCTCGATTTAATGGTCTACGGGACTGCTGTTAGCCGGACCGACACCAAGTATGGTGGCGGGCATCTCTTTCGCGATCTAGTTAAAGGCAACGACGTAGATTTTGAAATTCTAACGAGTGAAGGACGCTATATCAGCGGCCATACGACGCTCGACGAGATGCAATTTGCAACACTCTCTGCCACCCGCAACGTGTTCAAGAACTATAATGCGTTTGTTAACTCGCAAGATAGTTGCTTGGGGTCTATTTTTTCTGTAACGTGTCTTCAAGGCCCTTACAAGGAGGCTAGCTTCTCTGGGTGCGGCGAGATAAATCCTCTTGAAAAGGACCCTGAATTTGACACTATCGGCGTGGGTACGAAAGTCCTTTTCAACGGAGCTGTCGGATTCATAACGGGCACGGGAACACGAAGCTCGGCAGACAAGCCAAATCTTTCGGGATATGCATCAATGCGAGACATGGATCCTAAGTACGTGGGCGGCTTCAACACCTCCGCGGGGCCGGACGTTTTTTGCTCTTGGGCAATTCCTATCCCTATCCTTAACGAACGCGTGCTCGTGCACGCCAAGCGAACAGACGATCAAATCCCTCTGCCAATTGTAGACGTTAACGGGCGTCAGCTGCTTGGGTATGCCCGATATAGTGACGTTTGGAAAAAAGAATATAGAACGCTCAAGCACTCAAAAAAGATTTGCGCGAACTGCGTGCAGTGCGACGTCGCGGAAAAGTGCCCAACTGGTGCGTTTAAAGCGTTTCAAGGCATAGATTTTAGAAAATGCGTGCGGTGCGGCTTTTGCTTAATCGTTTGCCCGCACGGTGCGCTGCAAGGCAATCTTGGTGCCATCAAACTCGACGACTTGCAAATCCCGGTAACGCTTAGACAATCAGATCGGTACAATGCGGAGCGGCTAACGCAAGATCTTAAGAAGATGATCGAAAAAGGTGAGTTCGTGCTTAGCCCCCCAGTGCAAGCCATCCAGTAAATAAGTGGAGAGAGCCCGCGCTTTCTTTTCCGAGGCGAGGGGCTAATACTTGTGCCAGATTGTAGAATGACGTTGGAGAATGACAACAGAGTGTGCGTGTTTCGCCTAGTCTGCGACTTCTGCTGAGTATAAGCAGATGCCCGCGCGCTAAGAATAGAAGTAATATAGGGTTAGCACATACTCAGTCGAGGGGGCCATAGGGTAGCCTGGATATCCTTGGGGACTGGGGGTCCTCAGACCCGAGTTCAAATCTCGGTGGCCCCACACGCTTCATTTGAGTGTAGGCTCGGACCAGAACAGCTCCTCCAAAAGCTAATAAATGACGTGTACAATATATGAATCGTAGTGCAATTTTCAAGGATGGTAGAGACTTTTTGTGTTCATCTAATGCTGCTTAATCTTCGTTTTTTTGAGATTTCCTCTACAATCACATTATAAGATCTGTTAAGTCAAACATCGAACAAAGACTGCTTATCAGGGAGCTATCAGCATGTCAATTGGGATTACAACGTATGGCGTCTATATACCTCGATTCAGGATTCGAGTTGAAGATATTGCAAGAGTATGGGGCGATAATCCCAACGACATCAAAAAAGGACTGCTCGTTTCTGAAAAATCGGTGCCAGATCAAGACGAAGATACGGCTACAATCGCAGTCGAAGCTGCTCGCTCCGCCCTTCGGAGATCAGGACTTACCGGAACAGACATCGGCGCTATATACGTAGGCAGTGAATCTCATCCTTACGCAGTCAAGCCGACGGCAACGATCGTTGCTGAGGCTGTACAGGCAACCCCGGAACTTATGGCCGCTGATTACGAGTTCGCTTGCAAAGCGGGAACTGCTGCCTTGCAGACGTGCCTCGGATTGGTAGCTGCTGATTATATCAAATTTGGGATGGCAATAGGCGCTGACACCTCACAAGGAGCGCCCGCAGATGCTCTCGAATACACCGCCGCAGCAGGCGGCGCCGCGTATATTGTCGGAAAAAACCGCGTCATCGCCGAAATCGAGGACACATATTCATACACGACGGACACGTCCGACTTTTGGAGGCGCGAAGGCCAGCAATACCCGAAGCACGGAGGAAGGTTTACGGGGGAGCCGGGATATTTTAGGCACGTAGTGGCCGGGGCGCGAGGTTTATTGGAAAAGATTCAGAGCACCCCAGAAGAATTTGACTATGCGGTATTTCACCAACCAAACGGCAAATTTCCGCGCTCAGTTGCTGCAACTCTTGGTTTTTCACCTGAACAGATACGACAAGGTCTTGTGGTCGAAAAACTAGGTAATACGTATTCTGCGTCATCTCTGATCGGACTAGCATCGGTACTGGACGCTGCAGAACCGGGTAGCCGCATCTTTATGACCTCATTTGGATCAGGTGCGGGCAGCGATTCGTTCGCCCTTCGCGTGACAGAAGAAATCCATAGTCTGCAAGATCAGGGCCCGACCGTTGCAGAACTGCTGGAGAGACCGATCTATATAGACTACGCTATTTACGCCAAACACAAAAATAAGATCGTACTGTAAGCGGGCCTAACACAACAACACGGCGAGTTGGAATGAGAGAAGTAGCAATCGTTGGCATAGGGTGCACCAAATTCGGCGAAATGTGGCACGAAAGCTTCCGAGATCTCTTCATCGAAGCAGGTTTGATGGCTCTCGCAGATGCACGGGTGAGCGGTGCACAGGTAGAGGCACTCTACGGGGGGAACATGAGCTCCGGCATATTCGTCGAGCAGGAGCACGTCGGAGCGCTTATCGCAGATTATACGGGTCTCACTACCTATAGCGTGCCGTGCACTCGAGTGGAGGCAGCGTGCGCGTCAGGAGGGCTGGCGCTGCGCAGCGGCGTTATCGCTGTCGCTTCTGACTATCACGACGTCGTAGTTGCCGCGGGCGTAGAAAAAATGACTGATGTGGGCTCAGAAAAAGCTATGGACGCGCTAGCAGCAGCTTCTGACCGAGAATGGGAAGCCGCAGTCGGTGCCACATTCCCAGGGCTCTATGCTATGATGGCCCGCGCTCACATGCACGAATTCGGCACCACGCGAGAGCAGCTCGCTCAAGTTGCTGTCAAGAATCATTACCACGGATCGATGAATCCGAGAGCACAGTTCAGGAACATTATCACGATTGACACCGTCATCAATTCACCTCTCGTTGCCGATCCTTTGCGACTTTTCGACTGCAGTCCGATCACGGATGGCGCCGCTGCTGTTGTGCTAGTGCCTGCCGCTCGAGCGAAAGAGTTCACAGATACCCCTATCTACGTCAAGGCAGCTGC
This sequence comes from uncultured Methanomicrobia archaeon, assembly GCA_964534635.1. Taxonomy (GTDB): domain Archaea; phylum Halobacteriota; class Bog-38; order Methanoflorentales; family Methanoflorentaceae; genus Methanoflorens. Next base: position 7,061 of record CAZHSW010000053.1, on the reverse strand, counting down.
TCAAACGAGTGATACCATTTCCTTGCACGACAGACGGAGCCTGACAAGCATCGATGCGACAGCCGTAGCCGCCGATCGCGCCTTCAAGATTGCAAAGCTACAAAGGTCAGATGTTGATGTCGCTGAAGTTCACGATTGCTTTACGATCGCTGAAATAATGGCGATAGAGGATCTGGGGTTTTTTGAAAAAGGTTTGGGAGGCCATGCAACGATTGATGGTGAGACAGCAATCGGTGGTGAAATACCGGTTAACACGAGTGGCGGGCTAAAGGCGTGTGGGCATCCAGTGGGAGCGACAGGAATCAAGCAAGCCGTGGAGATTGTCGAGCAACTCAGAGGCGACGCCGGAAAAAGACAAGTCGAAGGAGCTGAAATTGGATTGACCCACAATGTTGGTGGCACAGGCGGTACCGTCGTCGTGCATATCTTAGCGAGGTAACCTGTGACAGCGCCGCGTTTTTGGAGAAAAATACCGAACCGGTACAACCTTATAGGCACGAAATGTGAAAATTGCGGCACGTACTACTACCCGCCGCGACTTGTCTGTCCCCCGTGCAGGCGCAAAGGCACGATTAGCGAATATCAGTTTGACGGGAACGGAGAAATTGTCACGTACACGACGATATATTCTGCACCTGAAGGTTTCAATAAGGCGACCCCCTATGTTTTGGCAATCGTACAGCTCGATGAAGGGCCTAAGCTAACTGCGCAAATCGTTTGCGATCCATCAGAAGTGAAGATCGGCACGCGCGTCAGGTCAGTATTTCGAAAGCTCGGCGAAGAGGGTCCAGACGGCATGATTTACTACGGTACAAAATTCACTCCAGTGTAGCGTGTCGGACTCCCCTCTTTTTGGAGTGTGCGCCTCAAAAAAAGGCAAAAATGCTCAGTTCAATGTGTCACGACTTTTTTGAGAGCGTTCAATCAAGAGCTCGTTGCCTGAACAAGCGGAGCTTACAAGGCAGTTGAGCTTGCGCCGCTGCGAGAGACGGCACTAGCGGCCTAGTGCGGCGTGTGCTCGAGCGAGGTGGCGGGCTGCAAGGGCTGCTATGAGATTGATTTCGCCAGCAAGCACCGCACTACAGACAATCTCAGCGAATTTCCTCGCATGCGCCCCCGGAGGCTCTCCTCCTCCTGCGACGCCCATAATTGACAAACACTCCTTCTGTGTTTTGACGGTAGTTCCTCCACCGACCGTCCCTACTAGCAGAGATGGTATGCTAACCGATGCGTACAGCTCTTCGCCGCGCAACGAGAGACTGGTTATTGCCGTTGACGCTTCGACTACGTGAGCTGCATCCTGGCCAGTCGCGATGAAAATCGCAGCGACGACATTGGCTGCATGCGCGTTGAATCCGAGAGATGCCGCTTTAATAGACCCGAGCACATTTTTTCGATAGTGAACGTCACACATGCCTTCCGGCGTCGTTTTCAGTTCTTGCTCAATGATGCTGCGAGGAATAGATGTTTCCGCGACTACGTTCTTGCCTCTGCCTTCAATCAAATTGATAGCAGCAGGCTTCTTGTCTATGCACAAGTTCCCCGAAAGGGCGACTAATCGAATGTTGAGCTCCTCGACAATAACGTCGGCAAGTCTGTCAGTGGCAATAGTCACCATGTTCATGCCAAGGGCGTCTTTCGTGTCAAACGCGAACCGCAAGAAAACATTATCAGCCACAACGTACGGGTCTACCCTAAGGAGCTCCCCATGCGTTGTAGTCTCCTTCGTCGCTCTCTGAAGTTTGACGAAGTTCTCTGGCTGCTTAACCCACGCAACAACGTTCTGCGCTTCTCGTACATCCTCTACTGCAAAAACGGGAGCCCGAGTCATTTCGTCGTTAAAAATTCGAACGGAAGTACCTCCGGCCGCAGTGACGGCTTTACAGCCTCGGTTTACGGAAGCGACTAGAGCGCCCTCTGTTGTGGCCAAAGGAACTAAAAACTCACCGTCGGCATACTCGCCTGAAACCTTCAAAGGACCAGCAACCCCGACTGGCACTTGGACAGCTCCGATCATATTTTCGATGTTTCGTCGTGACGAGGATTCGGCGTCGATGACGTAAGCTCGCAGTCCATCTAACGTAGCACCGGTCATCTTTTCGACAGCTTTGCGCCTTATCTCAACGGCCTCAGGCGCAGAAAGCTCTATTTGATGGAGCTCCAAGCTTTTTTTGAGTATCTTGTCGACTATCAAGTCAGCATCACTTATGAAGAGGCCCCCAACAATTTGTGATATTTTCTGTGTCAGAATAAACAACTATCTAGGCGGCGACTAAGGCAGAAATCTCGCTTTTTTGCCATTAGCTTAGCTTAGCGACGTCGTAATCCGACTCAAGTTATTTATATTGTAACCAAATATATAAAGATGAGTTCTGCCTCAGTGGCTAAGCCTGGTATAGCGCGTCCTTGGTATGTCTCAACAATCAAACACAGAAAGGACGAGGTCGCGGATTCGAATTCCGCCTGAGGCTTTTTTTAGTGTAGATTAGAATGTTTATCGGCGTCGACCACGGCACCCAAGCTGTTCGTTTTGCGACTTTAGATAACCGAAAGCTTGAACTGCCGCGAGAAAACATTGTCGAGTCTTCTGTCATAACAGATCTTGAAGACGGACTAAATCTCTCACTGGAATCCGTCAAACTCATCGGCCTCACATATTCGATGGGAGACGGCATCACCAAAATCTCTGATATCAGAAAAGTCCATAACAGGGGGCTTAAAGCTTCGGGTGGGGCCGGGACGTATGTTGGCGGAGGTACAGCAGTTTATGACGCAATTTGCAGTTCGGGTGCGCCTGCTGTCGTATTACCTGGTATCCACGATAAATCAAACATAGATTCGCGAATGAAGTTCTTTTCTCACGGGGCTTCGGCGGAAAAACTTGGACTCGCTTACTACGTTTCAAAACATCACAAAGCCCGTGACTTCATTTTGTGCGATATAAGTTCGAATACCGTGTCTCTTGCCGTTGCCGAATCTCGCATCATCGGCGCAATCGACGCAGCAATCTTCGCGCCGGGAGTCGTGCAAGGACCACTGGACCTTCAAGCGATAAGAGATGTGGATTATGGACTTATGACCGCCAACGAAGCTTTTTCTCAAGGCGGCCTTTTGAAACGTAATCTTGATGAGAACGATTTCAAAAAGACCTTAGCACTATTTGCAGCGATGGAGGTTAGCGCAATGCGAGTGCTGCTCCGCGACTACTCAACAGGCTGTTCGATATTCCTGGCGGGTTCTGCTGCACCTGACGTTAGGGGCTTGCTGGAAGAGCATCTTCGTATGTCAAGCGTTACCCTAGATCCCTGGTGCGCTGCGCAGGGATGTGCAATTATCGCAAAAGACGTGTGGGAAGGCGCCACCGATATTATGGGCGTTCAGGTCGACTTCTGAAGAACAAGTCGTGTAGGCTGCAGTAGTCAAAAGGGCTATCACCCCAAATTGTAACACTCTACTCGTAAGCAACCGGAGTAACTTCTAAAACCCGTCAAAAGAGCGTTTACGTTCAATTATTGAGTTCGAAAGGATTAAACAGATAGAGCTACTAAAAACGAACATTGGAGGCCACAACTTGAAAGAGGTACGCATACACGGCAGAGGCGGACAGGGCTCCGTTACCGCGGCCGAACTGCTTGCAATAGCAGCTTTCGAAGACGGAAAATTCAGTCAAGCATTCCCCTTTTTTGGAGTCGAGAGACGAGGTGCACCAGTCACGGCATTTGCGCGACTAAGTGATAAGAAAATTCGACTACGGAGTCAAGTTTACGAGCCCGATTATGTCCTCGTTCAAGATGCGACCCTCATTTCGGCTGTTGACGTTGCTGCAGGACTTAAGCCTGGCGGCATTGTAATTGTGAACTCAGAAAAATCAGCCGAAAACGTCGGACTGGACGCGGGGATTGATGTTAGGACGATCGACGCTACAGGATTAGCATTGGAAATTATCGGCAGGCCTATCGTAAACACAACCTTGCTCGGCGCGTTTGCAGGCGCCACGGGCGAAATTAGTATCGATTCGATCAAGCGATCGGTTGTTGCTAGATTCCCGGGAAAAATTGGCGAAGTTAACGTGCAAGCCGCAGAAAAGGCCTATCAGCTTATGACTTCCACGAAACGGAGGCCATCAACAAAATCAAGAAGTCAAAAGAAAACCGCGGTTTACGAAAAGCACGAAAAAATCGCTCGAGGGGCAGTCGGTAAGCCGGGAACATCAGAAATCACACGAACTGGCGATTGGCGAGTTTTTTTTCCAGAGTTCGACATGGAGCAATGCACACGGTGCGGCAAATGTCTGGAGAATTGTCCCGACGCTGCCATCCGGGAGCGCAAGTTAAGCGATCACGAAGCGTCAGAGGCCTTGAAAAGAGCAGAAGAACTGGAAAAGGCGGGCAAAATCAGGAAGGCTGCCGCTAAGAAGGCAGATATTCGATACGAACTAGATCCGACGTACTGCAAAGGGTGCGGGATATGCGCGAACGAGTGCCCGATTCAAGGTATTAAGATGAAGGTGGAGGAGAAATAGCATGATAGAGATAATGGAAGGATCTCACGCGATCGCCCTCGCAGTGAAAGCGGCGAGACCAAACGTTGTGGCTGCCTATCCTATAACCCCTCAAACGCACATTGTTGAAGATATCTCTCAGCTAATCGCCGACGGAGACCTCGACGCAGAATACGTCAAAGTTGAGTCCGAGCATACCGCGATGTCAGTATGCATTGGAGCCAGCGCAACAGGGGCTAGAACTTATACTGCAACGACTTCACAGGGTCTGGCCCTAATGCACGAAGTGCTGTTCAACGCGGCAGGGATGCGACTCCCGATCGTTATGACAGTGGCTAATAGAGCACTTTCTGCTCCTCTCAACATATGGAACGACCACCAAGACTCTGTCTCTGAGCGCGATTCTGGCTGGATCCAAATGTATGCGGAAGACAACACAGAAGCAAGCGACCTTACAATACAAGCGTACCGGATCGCAGAGGATAGCAGAACTCAAATCCCTGTAATGATCTGCATGGACGGCTACACCCTGACGCACACATACGAACCCGTAGAGCTCCTCGACCAAGATCTGGTCGATGATTTTTTACCTCCTTATGCGCCGACAGACTACCTTACAGTTGACGATCCAAAGTCTTTCGGGATGTTTGCCGATCCGAACTATTACACCGAGTTCCGATACCAGAATCAGCAAGCGTTAGAGGCCGCCAAAACGATCATACCGGACGTGTCGAGAGAATTCGGTGAAGTTTTCGGTAGAAATTATGGCGGACTTATAGAAACGTATCGGTGTGAGGATGCTGCATATGTGTTGATAGCGATGGGCTCAGTGGTCGGTACATTAAAGGACACCGTTGACGATCTCCGAGACGCCGGTATCCGCGCAGGTGCTATCAAGCTACGTTCGTACCGTCCGTTTCCGGCAGAGGATATTCGAGAAGCGTTAGCTGATGCCGACGCCGTTGGCATTTTGGACAGAAACATCTCGCTTGGTTTTGAGGGCGCACTTTCTGCCGACGTGAAAGCTGCCCTTTACCGTAGCAAAAGTACTCCTAAGGTATTCGGCTTTATCGCTGGTCTTGGAGGGAGGGATATTCCAAAACGAAACTTCCGAAAGATGTTTGAACGCATTCGCACTGACAAGCAGATATCTACGAGCGAATTTATCGATTTACGAGCAGAGATCCTATAGTTTGAAGAGGTCCCCATATGCAAAAACGAGAAGATGAGCGGCCAAGCGACCTTTTTGCGTCCGGCCACAAAGCGTGCGCTGGATGTGGCCCAGCACTCACGTTGCAGGCGATTCTTAGGGCAACAGGCGCCAACGTGCTCGTCGCAAGTTCAACTGGTTGCATGGAAGTTGTTTCGACGCAATATCCGCAATCCGCGTGGAAAGTGCCATGGATTCACTCTCTCTTCGAAAACGCAGCGGCAGTCGCCTCCGGCATTGAAGTTGCGCTCAAAACACTTGGCAGAAGCGAGGAAGGAAAGGTAGTTGTGATTGCCGGTGATGGAGGAACCGTCGATATTGGCGTGCAGGCTATTTCTGGTATGTTCGAAAGGGGTCACGACGTCTGCTACATTTGCTATGATAACGAAGCGTACATGAACACGGGAAACCAAAGAAGTGGCTCCACGCCATTTGACGCGTCGACGACGACGAGTCCGTTCGGCAAGAAATCGTTTGGAAACGACCGTCCAAAAAAGAACATGCCTGCCATAGCCGCGGCGCACGGCATTCCCTATGTGTCCACAACTTCTATTGGTTATCCGAGGGATCTGACAAAGAAAGTGCAAAAAGGAGTTTCTGTCAGCGGCCCTGCATATCTGCAGATTCACGCTCCTTGCAACATTGGTTGGGGCTTCGACAGCGCAAAAACGATAGAAATTGCGCGACTTGCAGTCGAGACCGGACTTTGGATGATGTACGAAGTCGAAGATGGAGAGCTCACCAGTGTGATGAAAGCTCCCAAGCGAAGGCCTGTGGAAGAATATCTCAGACTGCAGAAACGATTTGCTCATCTTTTCAAAATGCCCGGAGGCGACGCGCAAATCAAGATAATACAAGATTACGCAGACCAAAACCTACAAAGTTACAAAATATCGTCCGAATCAGAGGGGTAGGAGCCAAACACAGCCGCCGTGGCTTAGTCCAATACGGGCTGACCACGGAGCTATTGAACCCCGAGGCCGATTGAGACCTTCTAGTATTTGTTAAGAGTTTTAAAGCGCAGAAATCTTAGAACAAACAACGTCATAATCCGCATCTACGTCGATAGGCGGACTGGATGCTTTCATAACTGCTTCAGGATCTTTGAGAAGATGGCCTGTCGCGACGCACACAACTACCTCGTCATGACCAATGACGCCTTGCGCTACGAGCTTTCTCAGCCCTGCGATAGAAGCTGCGCTTGCAGGCTCAACCCCGATGCCTTCCAAACGCGCCAAATCTTTTTGAGCATTGAGTATCTCTAAGTCAGTTACAGATTCTGCAATGCCGTTGGACTGTCTTATTGCTCGCAAGGCTTTCGGAGCGTTAATAGGATTGCCGATTCTAATC
>CAZHSW010000052.1:0-3226 GCA_964534635.1 uncultured Methanomicrobia archaeon | reverse complement strand
TTTTGTTTTTGCGAAGAACGGTTTACAACAGCGCTTGCTGCTCAATTTCTTATGGTCGCTAGCAGCAGCCTCAAAGAGCCTATATTTGGATCCCTAAATTCCTGCGTGAGAGATGCCTACGTCGAACGATTTGGTCCCCTTACGGAAGTGCAGCACCTTGCTATTCCAAGTGTGTTAAGCGGCAAGAACGTCCTTATTATCGCTCCTACCGGAACAGGGAAGACTGAAGCCGCAATGCTTCCGGTTTTCAGCAGGCTGTTAGACTTTGAGTTTAGACACGGTATTTCAATTCTCTACATAACCCCTCTTCGAGCGCTGAACAGGGACATGCTGGCAAGGCTAGACTGGTGGGGCAAGAAACTGCAGCTCTCTATCGCCGTTCGACACGGTGACACTACTAAATTCGAACGGCGACGTCAAGCTCTGTACCCGCCTGACATGCTCATCACAACGCCCGAAAGTCTGCAAGCTATGCTTATGGGAAGACGGCTACGAGAGAATTTGAGCTCTATGAAGTTCGTGATCGTTGATGAGATCCACGACCTTGCGAGTTCAAAACGAGGGGGACAGCTGGCCCTAGGCCTCGAACGCTTGGCTGATTTAGTGGGAGAGTTTCAAAGGATAGGTCTTTCTGCAACCGTTGGCAGCCCGGAAGAGATGGGGCATTTCCTCGGGGGAACCGGGAGAGAAGTCTCTATTATCGAAGTCTCTGCTGCTAAAAGGTCAGATTTCACAGTCACGGAGCCGGAAGTCACTCAAGCTGATGACTTGGCAGCTAAATCAAAAATGATCGCGCCAGAACTCATAAGCCACGCACGCGTCGTGCGCGACATCGTAGACCAGCACAAATCCACGCTTATCTTTGTCAACACGAGACAAGCTGCTGAGGCGCTAGGGTCTCTTTTTCGCGGCTCGGATATCGGCGTTCATCACGGGTCGCTTTCGAAGGAAGCACGTATCGAGGCGGAGAACGAATTTAAGGCAGGAATTAAGAAGGGCCTGATCTGCACTTCTTCTATGGAACTTGGGATTGACATAGGAGATGTCGAGCACGTGATCCAGTACAATTCTCCGCGTGAAGTGACTAGACTGCTACAGCGGATAGGGCGCTCTGGTCATCGTATCGGAGAAGAATCGAAAGGCACAATCATCGCTACGCATCCTGATGATATTGTCGAGTCTTGGGTGATAACACGTCGCGCGAAAAAAAATGCGATTGAACCCGTGCACGTCGATCACCAGGCTCTAGACGTTCTAGCTAACCAGTTGTGTTTCATGACGTTGAACGGGACGGTCAGTGCTAAGCGGGCGCTAAAAATTGTCAGAAAGGCTTACCCGTATCGAGGCCTGGCAATCGACAGATTTGTTGAGATCGTGAAGCTTCTCGAGCAGCAGCGGTTGCTCAAAGTCGAGCGAAACGACGCAGAACCACTGATTAAGAAGATGGGGAAAACCCGCCGCTATTGCTACGAGAACCTTTCGATGATCCCTGATGAAAAAACCTACGGAATCTATGACACTATTGACGGGAAGTGGATCGGGACCCTGGACGAGACGTTTGTGCTTGCTTTTGCAGAGCCCGGAGCCATCTTTATTACGAAAGGCGAGATGTGGCGAATCATAGAAATTGACGACGAGCGCGTTAAAGTTGAGCCGGTAGAGAGGTCTACGGGCGAAATCCCTAGCTGGGCGGGCGAACAGATACCAGTGCCGTACGAAGTCGCTGCCGAGGTAGGGAAGATAAGAGAACAAATCGCGAACGAGTCGAGCGCGACCGCGACTAGAACCCTCTTACGGGATTTTCGAACTGATCTGCGCACGGTGCGATCCGTCGTTGATATGATCGAACGACAAAAAAAATTTGAAATCCCGACTGATAGGCGGGTTGTGGTTGAGGTCGACGGGAAGACGGCGCTGATTCACGCCTGCTTTGGCCATAAGGTTAACGAGACGCTAGGTCGGGTTATTTCCTCTTTGCTTGCCGCGCGATTCGGTGCCAGCGTTGGAATCGAGGTGAATCCATACTGGATTCAGCTGGACTTTCCAAGCGCGTTAGGCGCGGAGTCAGTTGCTAACGTGCTTCGACAAATGCGACCGGAATTTGTGCAGCCCCTGATCGATATCACTCTGAAGAACAGCATGCTGCTAAAGTGGAAGCTTGTGCACGTAGCGCGCAAATTTGGCGTCGTTGAGCGAGACGCTGAGTTCAAGCACTTAAACGTCAAAAGACTCGCTGAATTGCTGAAGGACACCGCTATTTACGAGGCGGCGGTACGCGACATAGCGAACAGCCGGTTAGATCTCGAGCGCACGAGCGAAATACTCAGGCGTATTCAAGACGGCGAAGTAGTAGTCGTCACATCCAAACTCAGCCCTCTGAGCAGACAGAGGCACTACGGCACGCGCGAGCTCTTGGTGACCGACAATGCAGATAGATCAATTCTTGCGGCCCTCAAGAACAGAATCATGAATGATCGTGTGATTCTCTTCTGCCTGACGTGCAAGAAATGGAAGTCGAAACGAAATGTCGCAAACGTGCCTGAGCACCCAGAGTGTCCTCTGTGTAGCTCGAGGTTGATAGCAGCATTGAAACCGTGGGAGGACGAAGACGTCGTAATCGTGTCAAAACCGGAGAACACGAAGACTGCAGACGAAAAAGCGCGCACAAAGCGCATCTATCGAAATGCCAATCTGGTGTTATCGCACGGGAAAAAAGGGGTCATCGCCTTGGCTTCGCGTGGGCTTGGTCCAGAGGCCGCCTCGCGAGTCATTAGAAAGGCACGCGTTGATGAGGAAGGTTTTTACCGCGACATCTTAAAGCACGAAAGGCAGTATACACTCACTCGCAAGTTTTGGCATAATTAATGGCAGTGGCTTGACCTATCGTGCAATCTGTGAGACTAACGCCGGCAGCTGCTAATAATTTTAATGCCTGCCGTTTTACCTGGGCTAATAAGTCCTCATTTCGTAAGACTAGCCCTATCGCAGTAACTGAACGTTCTCGTCCCAGAACGAGGCATGTCGCTTGATCGCAGTGCAGTTATCGCGCTGCTTCCCGTTTAGGCGTGATTGCAGCTCGAAAGTTGATGACAGGTTTATATAAGTAAGTCCCGATAGATGAAAGCATGAGCTATCTGACCGAAGCCTCGGAGCTAACAAAACAACGGCTCGACATAATAAAGGAGCTCCAAGATTTGCGCGGCACTGAGGTGCTGTGCTACGTTAC
>CAZHSW010000051.1:0-6742 GCA_964534635.1 uncultured Methanomicrobia archaeon | reverse complement strand
CGGATGTCGTGGCCTATTCTCGTGAGCGCCAGCAACGTTTGAAATTGCTTTTTAGGACCAAAATTGAACCCTACTATAATCTTGACAGTGGAGAAACGCTCGAGATATGCTGTGGCAACGGCATGGCCACTGCCGTGCTTCACGATATGGGATACGACGTTTTTGCGTTAGATAGCGATAAATGCGCGGTTTGCGAAGGGCTATTCCACGGCGCGCTCCAACGAGAACAAACGGCCGTGTTAGACGCTCGTCATCTTTCGGAGTACGAGTTTGACAGGTACCACGAGTTTAGATCTGTCGTCGGTTTTATGCTAGGGGCTATTTACGAATTCAATAAGACCGACTGGCGGAAAATCTTGTCACAAGCTGTTGGAATTATTAACGACGGGCTTTTCCTGTTTACGGTTCAAAAGAAAGAAGAAGTTGACTTTATTGAAAAAACGATGCAGGGCTTCGACATCAAAGGTCAAGTGCTAGACAACCGAGACGCCGCGAGCATCTACGATCAATGGGTTTACGTTGGCTTCAAGGACGCTGTGTCGCAATTAAGACGCGACCGAGCGTAGAAACAGTTATTAAAATTGGTTATAAAGCGCGCTTGGTATACTGTCGATAACATCTGTTGCTAATAGACTGTAGCCAAAGCGGGAAAATGCCAAATCACCTGCTCTTCCGTTTAGGTAAGCGGCAGTTGATGCGGCTTGCAGTTTCTCCAAAAACGTTGAAAATGCACCAACGAGCCCCGCCAAGACGTCACCGGTACCGCCGACGGTCATTCCCGCGTTCCCCGTTTTGTTCAACCGATACGCAGTGCCGTCTGAAATGATGTCAACGCGACCTTTGAGGAGTGTGATGACGTTCCATTGTCGCGAAAAAGTTTTTACTGCCTCTATCCTCTCTTGAAGACTGCTTGGGACCGCGTCACCCGTCAGAGCCGCAAATTCGGCTAGATGGGGGGTCACCGCTATTTTACCTGCTTCATATTCAGAGGCTTCGAGCGCACGGAGGCCATCTGCGTCAAGCGTCAGATTGCTTGAAGCTGATATCAACTCCTTCACGGCTTTCAGGGTCTCAGGATCGGCCCCTATACCAGGCCCCAGCACCAGAGAATTGTGCTGAGCGATAAGATCGATTAGGTCCGGGACGTCTTTTGTAGTTATATGGTTTTTGCCTACCTGCTTGACAATAAGGTTCGGACTGAATCCTGAGATTACTTCCGCTCTTGGTGAAGCGATGGTCACAATGTCGGCCCCGCTACGTAAAGCTGCCATGCCAGCCAAAGCTGGGGCGCCTGCAAAGGGTCCGCCGCCTATCACTAGCACCTTGCCGTTTTCGCCTTTGTGACTATCGGCGTTACGGCGGAACGAGATGTCTCCGGGGCCTGTGTAGAGTTCTGCTTCCTTGGGGATTCCTATGTCGCAGATTTTAGCACCTTTTGACGGCGCGCCGGCTTTGAGGCTGTGAAGCGCGACTATGTAATCTGCGTTGACGGCAGTATCTGTATTGTTGCCGCTGGGGACGTCAATTGATAGTTTCTTAACATTCGATTGATTAATAATTCGGATAACGGTTCTCGCTGGTTCGCGTACTAGTCCAGCCCGTCCTGTTCCTATAATGGCGTCGATGATTAAGTCATATCGTTCCAGATTCACGAGTGGGCTTCCCGAACAGAGAATTGCTGCTCCGTCATACAACGTCACTGAGTGATCTAGTTGCTTCAAGACGCTCCAGTTCTTCCGTGCCTCTTCAGTTTTTAGGCCTCTCTCACCGCCGACCAGCACGACGTCGACCACTAGATGACGGGCTAGGTGTCGAGCCGCGACGAATCCGTCACCGCCGTTGTTTCCTGCTCCGCAGAACACGACAACCTTCTTCGGGCGCAGTGATGAGCCTCTGCAGATGCGTCTAACCTGTTCTGCGACTGCTTTGCCGGCGTTTTCCATAAGCTGCAATTTGGAAATGCCGAGTGCAACGCAATTTTCTTCGATTCGCCGCATTTCTTCGAAATTCAACGGCTTTCGAGGCATAAACCTAAAATGCATAGGCAAAAATATAATGCTTGTGCTGAAACGGGTCAGGATCATTGCGGACTATCAGTTCGGGTTTGGCGCTGGTCAAAGCCTGTTCCCAGATACAGTTAGCTTTGTGCTGTCGAGAACAGGTCGAGTTAGCCAGGTACTGGAAGACGGCACTAGGATCGCTACCCTACGTGCTTCCGATGGATTTTTCACGCTGGGTGAGCTCGGAGCGCGTCGCCTGCACGCCCGTTTTTCATATCCAAAACTTCGCGTTATCGTTAGTTCAGAAGCTGCGCCGTTCGTGGGGATAGGAAAAACGGCTTTTGCAAAACACGTGCTGTATGCAGATCCTGATTTGAGGGCACGCGACGAGGTGCTGGTGGTTGACGAAAACGACACGCTCCTCGCGACCGGACAGGCTATCTTGAGTCCGCCAGAGATGCTCGCGTTCAAAAGAGGGGTGGCGGTGAAAGTGAGGAAAGGTTTCCAGGGCGCGTGCGGGCAACTGGTGTCGCCATAAAGGCGCTAGACAATACAGAGGCGAATCCTTCAAATACTTCTTTGACGTGGGTAGTTTTATGATTCCCGGCATGCGAGGAATGAATCCAAAGAAGTTGCAGCAGATGATGAAACAAATGGGGATCGGCGTAGAACAGCTAGAGAACGTCGAGCGCGTGATCATACAGCTTCCTGACAAAGAACTCATTTTCGACGACGCGGCGGTGACCGTTATGACTGCTCAGGGGACGAAGAATTATCAGATTTCAGGGGAGCCAGTCGAACGGGTTCGGGTAAGCGAGGAAGACGTCCAACTGGTTGCAGAAAAAGCAGGGGTCACTGAGGAAGCAGCTCGAGGAGCACTAGTTGCATCTGCAGGCGATCTTGCAGACGCTATTTTGAAACTGAAAGGGCGGTAAGAACTGCAAAATATGGTCGAAAGCGCCCTATTGATCTCCGTTAAGAACGATAAGAAGCAGTTCTTGGTGGGATCAGAGGGAGAGCTTCATACCGATAGCGGCGTCATCCAACTAGACACTTTGAAAGCTTTGGAATACGGAAGCACAGTGACCACGCACCTCGGCAAGGAATTTAAGGTGCTCCAACCTCGTTCTCCGGATTACTTTCGTCATTTGAAGCGGACGGGAGCGCCTATGATGCCAAAGGATATTGGCATCATCGTCGCCCATACCGGTTTGAACAAGAACGATAAAGTGCTTGACGCAGGCACTGGATCGGGCATTACGGCAATCTTTTTGGGTCACATCGCTAAACACGTCTTATCTTATGAGATAAACGGCGAATTCGCGCGGCGTGCCGCTAACAACGTAAAATGTGCGGGGCTGACCAACGTCGACGTTGTGGAGGGCGATGTGCTCGATATCACCGCAGAGGCAGAGTTTGACGTAGTCACCCTCGATTTGCATGAAATTGGCAAAGCGATACGCGCGGTCGAACCCTGCATAGTGCCTGGCGGGTTCATAGCAGCGTTCTCTCCTTTTTACGAGCAAGCGTCCGAGGCACGCAATGCACTTTCTGCCTTCACTCAAGTAACGACCGTTGAAGCAATCGAGCGAGAGATGCAGTTTGGGAAACGAGGGACTCGCCCTTCTACGCGCGTTGGTCATACGGGATTTGTCACTATTGCCCGGGCTTGATCTGTCCGCACTGATTTAAAGCTCCTTGGTTTTCCTGTAACGGGAGCGCTTAAGTATAAATAATAGGATTAAAAACGGTTTTTCAGAGGGGTTCTATGGGGTTGGGAACTGGCACGACGGAACCTGATATAGATTGCATGGCGTTCATGGGATACGAACGGTTCGGAGCAACCAAGTACGTTCGCTGCGGCGCATTTGGAATACTTCCGTTAGAGTCGTGTAATCGGTGCACGGAGTTCAGAAAGATAACGGTCCCGGATTACTACCGTTAGTCTGCCGATTTCGAAATCGTCTTCGCGTAAAGAGCTACCGTCTGCCGCGCGATGCGCTCCCACGTAAGGGGTTTGACAGCAAGGAGAGCTGCTTCTGCGAGATTATCGCGGAGGCTGTCGTCAGCAATCAGCTGATTTATGGCTTCAGAAAGCGCAGACGCGTCTCGCGGTGGTACAAGCAGGCCGCAGTTTTCTTTAAGAATTTCAGGAATTCCGCCAACGTTCGTCGCGACAACCGGACGGTTGGAGGCCATCGATTCGATTAGAAACAGGCTGGACGCTTCCATTAAACTCGGAATAACGACAATGTCGCACGCTGAAATGAACTGTGGCAGCTCAGTATGCGGCACAGCTCCGACGAAGGATACTACTTCTTGTAGATTATGTTGTGCCACTAGTTTTTTGAGAAAATTCTTGTGCGGTCCGTCTCCAGCTATCACGAGCCGGGCGTCGTGGTGCGCGATGATGTTTGGCATCGCCCCGATGAGATACTCTAAACCATTTTTCTCAACCAATCGACGAGCGGTAAATAGGATGGTTTTGTCAGTTGCCGAGTCTTTGTGAATAACGCTGGGACTGAACGCTCGTGGGTCGAAACCATTGTGAATCGTTACGACTTTGTGGGCAGGTGCCCCCCATTCAACCACTCTGCGTGCGAAATATGCGCCCGTGTGAATCTGCATTTTGGACAAGCGTGCAAGTGTTGGGGCAAGCGATCGCTCAGTCAGCCTGTAGAGCGAAGCGATTATAGGAGGTTCTATGTATCGCCAAATGTCGTAGTATGAGCCGTGGATCGTGTTGACGGCGATTCCTCCGTATTTTCGAGCCAGGATGTTTGCCGTCAGCCCTGACGTATAGAAGTGCCCGTGGTATATGTCAAAACCAGAAAGGTCGGCCGCGAGTGTCGCTAACGGAAATGTGACTTGTCTGCCAAACCTGAGATTGGCGGCATCCCAAGTGCGTCGCATTGCTCCGCCTATATCTACAGTTTTTACCAACACGTCGTTGACGTGAAACTCGGCTGCTTCGTTACTGGCTCCCGTGACGATCGTAACTTTGTGCCCAAATCTCGCTAACGATTTTGAGAGCTCGAGCAACGCAACTTCGATGCCGCCCAACAGAACGCCTTCCGGTGTGGGGCCAAGCTCATAAATCTGCGCAATTCTTAACGGTTTCAAACACGCCTCTTCCACTGTTCCGCTATTTCGGCCAGCGTTAAACACTTATAGCGTGTGTCCTCGCGTAAATCTTGCACGATGGAAGAAAACAGCGTTTTATAACATCCAATTTCGTGCGCTGGGTGCCCGTACATCACGAACGGTAATCCTTGTTCGTGCCACGTATCGATATGTCGGGTTATCTGTGCTTTTATCCCACCTTCAGAAAATCCCAATGCAAACAGTTCGCCGATAGAGTCTGTCGAAACTGGCACCTGCAAAACTGAGCTTCTTTCTGCCTTAGTTTGAGGGTAAAACGGCTCCATTGGCTGGTTGGCTTTAATGTCGCTGGAGTACTCAAAGCCCTGCGCATCTGTGGCTTGTATCAAGCCGTTAGTGAGGGTGAATCCTGGCGAGGCGAAGCCCCGAATTTCAGCTTGTGCTGCTGCTTGCAATGCTTTCAAGCCCTTGGTGATGAGCGCTTGGACATCAGCCTGACCTCTTTGTCGCTGGGTATGTACCCACGTGAAGTGATCGTATCCGTGCAATCCCAATTCGTGTCCTTCGTCGATAGCGCGGCGCAAGACTTTCGGATGCATAGCTTCGATGGGCACTTGCCGCCCGATACTGTTGAAACTATCGAAGCCGTACCGAAGCGGTTTTGATTTGATAAACCTTAAGGCATTTCGTGGGTGCGCGACGTATTTGAAAACGTTTAGCGCCACTCTGTCATGACCAGTCGCGATAAACAAAGTCGCCTTGACGTCGAGAGCGTGCAGCAGGTCGAGGAGCTCCGGGAGGAGCTTGACGTCTCGCGCGCTGTCGACGTCAATTCTGATCGCTGCGGGGGTTTTAGACATCCTCAGTTTCACAAAAAAGTATATCTATGCACGTTCTCACAAATCGTAATGGGTATTAAGGCTGTCGTTGATGTAGGACCATCGTAACGCGTTTTTTTATTCCATAGCTGTCGAGGAGAGTAAGTCGATGAATCGTTCACTGCTCACAAAGGATCGAAGGTTAGGGTTGCAGTTATGCGCATTCTGCGCCTGCCTCGTCCTGACGTTTGCAGCGTTCAAAGGAATTTTTGTCAGTGCAACCTTACTTTTTGACTATGAAACGCTCAAGCAAAATGGCTTCTATTTGTGGGCAGTCCTAGCCCTGTGTCTTTTGTGGGTCTACGCAAAACGTAAGGAAATCATTGAGGCGACCCACAGCGCGCGCGACACGAAATGGCTAGCTCTCGGCGTAATCCTAGTCGGCGCTTCTTTAGGGCTTCTATATTTTGTCACGGCGTTTTTTAATTCGCTTCCGCTAATGCTTTTTGCGGTAGTCTTCGTTGTAGTTGCACAATTTTCTTTATTTTTTGGAAAAGCGTCAAGAATACCGTTAATGCTGCTTGGATTGTTTGGAATCGTCGTCGGTTTTCCTATACTCCTCGAAAGCACTTTGGGAACTTGGTCCTCACAGTTGACAGCGGTGCTCTCAGTGTCAACGCTGCACCTTTTCGGCATGCCTGTCAGTCTAGACGGTGTCACGGTCACTTTGAATAGCTTGTTGGGTTATCAAATCGTTACGAAAGTTGACCCGAGGTGTGCGGGCAGCGATTCCTTGGCAATATTCCTAGCCATTTTTGGGCT
>CAZHSW010000050.1:0-8055 GCA_964534635.1 uncultured Methanomicrobia archaeon | reverse complement strand
TTTGTCGAGAATCAGATCGTTGCAAGAAGGGCACTTCGCATATAATGTGGGGGCTGCTTTTATAACGCGTTCAGCGGCTTGGACGCATGACCTGTTTCCGCATTCTGGGCAAACAAATCTCATTTCTTATGTATTTGTTTGAGTTAAGTAGTTACACCTCTACATTAGAGGGTATTTGGCTTCAGCACGCTTTGAGTTAGGCAAAACTTGCTTGATTTCTAACAATTTCGCAATCGCTTTAAGTCAGTCGTAAGATTCGGAGAGGTTACGTTTGAAGACTTTAAAGTGTGGGCTGGCAGAATAGTGTGCACTCAATCTAAAATGGACCGGTCGGGAATTGAACCCGAGGCCTCTACCATGCCAAGGTAGCGATCTACCCCTGATCTACCGGCCCGAATATAAGGTCGATTTTCGCTTACTATGTTGTGCGCACGCCAGAGCTTCGTTTACGCCCAATGCATATAAGCGTTGCTTCGCGTGAACGAGATCCAGCGGGCTAATTAGGCTTGGAATTGCCGATAAGAATTATTATATATTTCGTTCACCAATAGGCATTCCGCTGTCAGCGGAAGGGCCCGTAGCTTAGCCAGGTTTGATTCCGTCTTTGTCTTTTCAAGACGGAGAATACGCGCACGGCTGATAACCGTGAGGCCAGGCGTTCAAATCGCCTCGGGCCCATCATTCTTAACAAGTCGTTATTTTGTTCAAACCGGCAGATCTGTTGCCGCGGCAGCTCACTTTAAGCAGCTCATTCGCCCCAAATTAGGCGCAACGGATATCTTTTACAAAACTTCATTTACTATTGAAGCTGCTTTTCGCTAGATGCGGTCTCCTCAAAGACTTCGTCAATCTTGGCTGCCATTATGAAGTCGTTTTCAGACAAACCGCTAATGTTGTGAGTGGTAAGGGCGATTTTGACGTAGTTGTAAGACACGAAAAGGTCGGGATGGTGTCCTTCTGTTTCTGCTATTTCCGCAATCTTGTTTATAAAACGCATTGCTTCGATAAAATCTTTGAACCTGAAACTCCGCACGATTTTCTTAGCGTTTTCGTCAGGCTTCCACTTGGGCACCATCGGCAGCAGGCCCTGAACTGTTTCAAGATCAAAAGGCTTTGTGCCGATCTCGCACGGAACGCAATGTTTTGCTGCTAGCTGAGAGGTTTCGTCTTTGCTGATGTCGTTCATTTTAGCATCTTATAATTCTGGACATAACTGACCTTAAGCATATCGGCAGGAGCAGCCGGCGGCTTGCTGGTCTAATGATTGTTCGATTATAGCGTGTGGCGAGGAGCGTTTATTTGACTTTTTAAAGAGGCCATAATTATCCCGATGGCTTTAATGTTCGCGACTCTAAGGGCTTCACATATACTAGCGAAGTTTATCCATACCAACCGATTGTGGGAGCTGTAGCCGATACGAGCAGTAAAAAGTGACGCAAGACAGCAATAATCTGAAGCATAGGCCTTTTATGGGATCCTATGCGGGGGGTGCGATTTGAACGCACGAACTCCTGCGAGAATAGGCCCTGAACCTATCGCCTTTGACCTAGCTTGGCAACCCCCGCCTCCTCCCGTATTGGGTGATCAGCACCGTAATATAAACGTTTGCTACGAATTCGTCTAGATGCAGTGTTTCTGCTCGGGTTTCATTCAGCGATGATCGTTACCTCTCTTCCTTTGAAAGCACCCGGGCTAATCGCATAATCACAGTAATCACTGCTATCTTTATGTAAGACTATACTTTATTTTGTGTGCTACCCCAGAGGTGGAAGCAGAGCATCGAGATGGAAATCATCGTTTTGAGAGTTGGTCACAGAATTGATCGCGATCGGCGCGTTACGACGCACGTCGGTCTATGTGCCCGAGCGCTTGGCGCGCAAGGGCTTCTGCTCGCTACTTCTGATCGCTCAGTTGTCTCCACGATACGTGATGTGGTGCAGCGATGGGGCGGCGACTTTTGGGTTCGTGATAAAGTAGACTGGCGACAAGAGATTGCGAATTGGAAAGACAAGAAAGGAATGGTTGTACATTTAACTATGTATGGACAAAATCTGCCGGAAATAATTCGGCATCTTTCTGCTGAGAAACTGATGGTCGTGGTAGGGGCTGAAAAGGTCCCTCCTGACCTTTTTAAAATGGCAGATTACAACGTAGCGATTACAAATCAACCGCATTCAGAGATCGCAGCCTTAAGTATTTTTCTCGATCGGGTACAAGACGGTCGAGAACTCAGAGCAGATTTTTTAGGTGGAGCGACGATTATCGGGAACATTACGAACAAAGCAGGTGCGAAGCGTTTTGAGTAGTTCAGCAACTAGATCTGATCAAAGGGACAAACAAATGCGCGTCCTGATCGTCGGATACAACACAAGGCACATTATGTGCTCTGCAAAACGCGCGGGGTTCTACGTTGAGTCTGTGAGCCACTATGAGGATAAGGATCTAATCGAGTGTGGGGACGTCACGCGCTTTATTAGGGATGAATTTCCAGGCGTGATTACCGCCGCTGATTTCAGTGAAGTGAAGGCTCTCGTGAGGGGACTCGATTATGATCACGCGATACTAGCCGCCGGATTTGAAACGCTTGATATCCCCCGGTTAGCTGGAAATCCCCCATCATTAGCTCGCTTCATCAACGACAAAGATCGCTTGAGGAACAGGCTCGAGTCTTTTGGGTACCCGGTTCCGCGCCACTTTCAAGTGGACGACAACTTGACGTTTCCTGTCATTTTAAAACCTACACAAGGTGCTGGCGGATTTAAAAACATTCTTGTTAAAGATAAGCAACGCTTGCTGCGCAGCATTGAACAATATCACGAGAACGGTTGGGACGACTTCATTGTCGAGGAATTTATTCGCGGTATTGACGCTAGCGCATCTATACTTTCAACCGGAAAACGAGCGTTAACGCTAGCTATTAATGAACAACTTATCGGTCTGAAACATTTAGGTCCTATGAGGCGCTTTAGCTTCTGCGGCAGCGTGACTCCTCTTAGAACAACATATGCCGACGATATCGAACGAATCTCAAACGCAATAGCGACAGACCTAGGCCTCGTAGGGACAAACGGCATCGATTTCATTATCGGACCAAACGGGCCAGTCGTGATTGAGATCAATCCTCGGTTTCAAGGCACGCTTGATACGATCGAGGGGGCAATTGGCATCAATCTCGTTGACGCTCACATCCGGAGCTGCCAAGGTGAACTGGTTTTCCCCAGGCCTTATAGTAGATTTGCCTGCCGGATGATTTACTTCGCGGAGCAG
Organism: uncultured Methanomicrobia archaeon; assembly: GCA_964534635.1. Classification (GTDB taxonomy): domain Archaea; phylum Halobacteriota; class Bog-38; order Methanoflorentales; family Methanoflorentaceae; genus Methanoflorens. The sequence continues at coordinate 4,788 of CAZHSW010000050.1, read as the reverse complement.
GACTTTAGAGTGACGAAGGTCTTCGACGGCCCGAATTATATGGATGTTCCGAACGAAGGTACTTACATCGAGCGCGCCAAACCAGTCATCTCGGCGATTGCTTACGGCACGTCGAGAGATTGCGCGTTCAACGGTGCTTTATATTACATAGAGGCCGCAAAAAGGGCTTACCTCAGCCGAATGACTTAACACACGAACTACTTCTTTCAAAACTATGATTAGTTATAAATTAGTTTAGGCCCACAATTATTATGATGGTTACTGATTTTGCGATTAGCGGCTATTTAAAAAATCTCGTCGGGGAAGAAGGCTTAGGAATGATTGAACGCGCTTCTAACAATGAACTCACCGACGAGAAAATAGCGGAAGAGACCGCTACGAATCTGAACACCGTTAGAAGAACTTTGTACATTCTATATGAAAATCGGCTGGCCAACTACAGAAGGGAGAGAGACAAGGACAGCGGGTGGTTGACGTATCTTTGGCAAGTCGAGCTGAGCGACATTGAACGCAATATAGATGAAGAGGCCCAGAAACTTATTCGGCGACTCAGCACTCGCTTGGATTTTGAAGGGCAAAACATTTGTTACACGTGCGAAAATGGCTGCAGCCGGTTTTTATTTGAGAACGCTAGTGAGTACGATTTTATTTGCCCGGTATGCCAAGCTGGGCTTAACTTTCAAGATAGCTCGATTTTGGTCGAGGCAATGAAACAGAAACTGGAAGAACTTAAAATTGCCTTCAAATAACTTTCCGTCTTATCGCGAAGCGTTGTACCTTCTCAAGGACAGCGGCTGTGACGACCGGTTGATAAACCACGTTAAAGCCGTCTCTCGATATGCGGTCGAAATCGCAAAATTTAGAGGGGATGTTGACGTGGAACTTGTCCGCATAGGGGCCCTCTTGCACGATATAGGAAGATGCAGATCAAATGGCGTCGACCACGGTGTAACCGGTGGAAAGCTCCTACGAAGCTACGGGGTAGACGAACGTATAGCTCAAATCGCTGAGAAACACGTTGGAGCAGGGATAACTGCGCGAGAAGCCGTTGACTTGCACCTTCCTCCCGGCCATTACATGCCGAAGACACTCGAGGAAAAGATTGTAGCCGCAGTCGACAATTTGATAGAGGGTACGCGAAGAGTTACCATTGAGAAAGCGGAAGCTGATTTTAGGGTCAAGCTCGAAGGACATCCGGCGGCAAAACGCGTGAGAAAGCTTCACAACGAGGTTTTTGACAAAGTAGCTTTGAGAATGCCTTGAGACGCAGCAACCTATGTGCACAGTTCACCTGATGGAGGTTGTTTGTGGGCAAACAAACAAGATGTACAGATCGTTTGAGGCTTTGCTGCAAAATGACTTTAGAGACCTTCGAGTGACATATTCGATCGCGCTCACAAAATGGATCACGGTGACCGTTTCAGGACCGGATGAGAAAGAGGCAGCTGCCCGGCTTGTTCGGAAATACGACCGGTTGCACGATGTCCGGCCCGGTGTGATCGTCAGAGCGAGACTTGCCGATATTCATAATGAAGGGCTCTCTCTACATGCAGCACGTAAAACGGTTCTCGTGCCGCATCATCGACTTAAACCGCTAGGGCGCGGTACTGTCAGGCAGGTTGCGTCGAGATTCGGATTGATCCGGTGCTTGCCGCTTGAGGTTAAGCTTGTCGGAGAATTTGATGCGGAATTCACCAAAAAACAGATCGACACGTTCTGGCGGTGGAAAAAAGGACCTGACCGCATAAACGTGAATAACGCTTCGCGCGCACAGATTAAATCAGTGTTGAAGCATACCGGTCATGCGAGAGATATCTACGCTATCGAAAAGCTCGGGATTTTGGAGCATTCGATCGTGTGTAAAAAAGGGACTGACGCGCCGGGCCTTGTCCCAATTATCGGTCCTATGTTGGAATCGGAGCTCGGATGCGTAAGAGGCGCCTTTAGTAGCTAATCGCACGTGCGCGTTCTGCTAGCGTATGCAACTTAAAAGACCGAAACACTTTGCACGCTTCCGAGTTGCAGAAGCTTGTCGACGAGCGCGCCTGGAATGCGTGAGTCGCATATGATTGTTAGTTTCGGCTCGTCTATAAAGTAAGGATCGTCAGTCACAGCTTGCCTAACGCGCAACCCGTACGTTGCAATTGTCTCTGCAACCTCTTCAATGATGCCGATTTGCGTAGCATCCTGAGGGCTTATGACTACGACACCAAGGCCCAAAACGGAAGCGACGTCACGCAGAAAAACGAAGTTTTTGATGTTCTTGAAAAAACTTTTCAATAGTTCGTCGCTTAAAATTGTGGTAGTCGTCTCATCGACCGCTCTTCGGTCGACTTTAGCTTCACGTGCAATTTCGGTATCCGGGATTCGTATTCGCCCTGACCTAACCTCTCCGGCAGGGTTTACCTGGAATCCATGCTCAAGTAAGACCTTTGCGACGCGCTCTTGAGCGGGAAATTTGGCAAATCGCGCAAGCACTTCACTCCACATAAGCTGTGACTCTGAAAACGTATTTGCTTATACAAGTGTAGATAACCCATACAAGAAGTTTGCGTACTCTATGCGGCTCGATACGTATCTTGTTCGGGAAAAGCACTTTGGATCTCGCTCTCGAGCACAACAGGCGATTAAGCGTGGTTTTGTTTCAGTCAATCACAAGACAGTTTTGAAGCCTTCGTTTGACGTAACGTCTCAGCATCTCGTAGCAGTTGCAAGCTCGGTTGACAAACCGGCAGGTTACTGGAAACTGAAGGAAATTCAACAGGTCTTTGAGCTTATTAAAGCCGGCGACGTTGTCTTAGATATCGGTGCTGGCGCAGGTGGCTTTCTGTCTTTTGCAGCAGAGATAGCTACGTTGGTTTACGCCGTCGAGTTCAGCAGTTCGTGCAAGCAACTTCTTGACGCCGTGATAAAGTCCTATCCAAGCAAGACCCACGTGATTTATGGAGACGCATTTTCTCTTGATTTTAGAAAATTTGGGATAATTTTCGACGTTATCTTATGTGACATTACAGGAGAGCCTAAAGACTCGCTTCAAATTCTCGCGAAAGCGTCTAAGGTATTGAAGTTGAATGGCCGTGTTTTGCAGGTCCTGAAAGGCAAGGTCAGCGAGCAAGATATTGAGAAGCTAAAAGCAGGAATTCAAGCACGTGGTTATGAGCCGTTGAAAGCGCTTACCGGTCAGAAGAACGAGCTTTACATCATTGCTAGGCTAGTCACCGAACAGACAAACGCCGAGGAAGGGATTTGAACCCCTGCGAGGCGAAAGCCTCACCAGCTGTCTGGTTCCAGACTCCAGGCTGGCGCCGTAGTCCACTTGGCTACCTCGGCAAGTTGATGCGCCAGCCGGGATTCGAACCCGGGTTTGAGGCTTGGCAAGCCTCAGTGATAACCACTACACTACCAGCGCAAAAATCGAGCATGCGGCTATAATGCGTCCCTATATAAAAGTTGTTAACGTGAATGGAGGGAATTTCGTGGCGGTATCGGCTTTTTAGAGGACGTTTTTGTGTGTCGCAAATATCAACTGAGGTAGTTGATACCTTCGAGCTTAAACTTTAATAGGTATATTATAGATTCAATTTCAAAAATGGACGTAAGCGTGTCATCGTAAGCTACTGTCACAGTCGCGTTACTACCATTAATTTCTACGCTCGCAACGCCTTGTTTGTTTGAAAACGCTTGGTTAAGCGCTTCTCCGTTGGTCTCTTCGCTGAGTTCTGGAATTTTCAACCTGATAATCTTTAGATGTTCTATTCGTACCACAGAATCACAGGCTTTCGACTTGTCGCGCGTATCAATGGGTGCTAACGGCGCTTCAGCGCCATCGTATGTTTGTCGTTTCTTGCGTTGCTGGCAATTATAAGGAATCGCAAACTACTTGCAGCGAGTTTGTTTACGGGAGCTTATGCAATATGAAATTTACTATAAGCCTACGTACAGCCTTGCCGAAATCCATCTTTCAGATCGAGAGAGCATTCAGCTAGACAGGCGGTCAATGGCCTACATGAGCACAAACTTCAAAGTGAGCACTGGAATCAAAGGAGGAGTCTTCAGGGGGTTCAAAAGAACTGTGCTTGGTGGTGGAGGCATCTTCCTTAACACGTTCGTGACGGAAGGCGACGCGATCGCAGGTCTCACCCCTCCGTACGTGGGAGATATCGTGTTCAGAGAAATAAAAGATGAGACGCTCCTTATCCAAGGGGATAGCTTTTTGGCTGGCTCAGAAAGCCTTGACTTGGATACGAAATGGGGGGCGTTCGAGGGTTTTTGTCGGAGACCGGGCTTTTTTTCGTCAAAGTTTCTAACCCTAGATACGTCTTTTTGTCAAGTTTCTGCGCGATTCAAGAACGGCAGATTGACGGACGTTTTCGTGTCGATTCAGGTCACATTGTTGGATTTACCAATGGCCTTGATTGGAAAATTGGGACTTTTGGAGGCGTAAAATCAACCTTGCTTGGTGGAGGTGCTAGTCACGGAATTCAATGGTCAAGGAACGGTTTTCATCCAGAGCCGGAGTGAAAAGATGTTTGTTGACTGGCTAGTGCCATTACTTCCGGAATCACAGAAGAAATGAACTCATTTGCATATAAGTAGGAATGCCCCAGCCCGGATTTGAACCGGGGACAACCAGATCTTCAGTCTGGCGCTCTCCCAGGCTGAGCTACTGGAGCATATTGACGCGTGAATCCCGCCTCCCCGATTTGAACGGGGGACATGTCGGTCTACAGCCGACCACTCTGCCAGACTGAGTTAAGGCGGGTTAGCACAGTATGTCCGCCGTTATTA
>CAZHSW010000049.1:0-25996 GCA_964534635.1 uncultured Methanomicrobia archaeon | reverse complement strand
AGACGCCCCAGTGCGCAACCCTTGTCATTCCAGGCAGCTGCGAGCGTCGGGTCTGCTTCCGTTGCCTTTTCGAATTTCGCTAATGCGCCTTCGTAATCACCTTGTTCATAAAGACCTACGCCTTCATTGACGTTCGCCTTTGCAGCTGATAATTCAGCTGCTGCTTCGACGGCGACTGCCGAGACGCCTTTATCCGCACTAGGTTCCTCAATCAAAGCTGCTCCGCATTCTCTGCAAAAACGTGCTGACGGGCTTGCCGGCGTTCCACAAGACTTGCATAACTTCGTGTCAGTCATAAAACCGATTTACAATGTCGCAACCAAGCAATAAAGGTTGCGTATCAACTAGACGTTAGCCGCGATGCAACAGGACGCGACTCCCGCGTGAGCTGCCCTTCAAAAATCCATTGCGTTCAGTATGCGCTTGTTAAGTCGCGCGCACTGAGTTTTAAGATAGTACTTGCTTTGTGCAATCTGCTGTCTCAAGAGCGCCTCCATCTCTTCCACCGTTCGGTAGCTGAACGGGTCGAGCTGCCTGAGGCGTTCTTGCGGCAACCCTTCGACACGGACCGGCACGAGCACTTTGTCGCCCCACAGAGGGTGCGGCTCATAGTCGACTGCACCTCGCGTCGCCTGGATCAAGAACAGCTGCGTTTCTTCGATAGTGGGACCTGTCCCTCCAACCGGCTTCTTTTTGCCATCTACCTCTTCGAAGAGCGTCTTCGCGAGCCAGACAGGTTCGTCGCCGAGGTGCGTATCCACCCAAACGTACTTCGCGCCCACGCGCCCGGTCGTGCTGATGAGATACGATTCGATAGGATTGTCGGTTTCCGCTCTGTCCTCCATAAAGTTAAGGAAACGATGCACGTGCGCGGCATTCCCGACACCCATCGTGAACGGGAGGCAGTACCTTGACTCATATTTCTCGCCACCGACGCCTTCGCGGCCCTGAGCCGGATGACCGATCGTTCGCCCATCTGCAAGCACTTTCGCGGCGAAGGCAGGCTCGTTGAGCTTCACCCAAGCGTAGTCCGAAATGTACCCAGGGCTAATGAAAACGGCCATATTGAGCGGGCCTGATGAATCGACGTTTCCGTCGAAGTAGCCAGTGTCTTCTAAGAAGATTATGCTCCGCGCATTTTGATTCAGCTTGCCGTGATACTGAAGGATTTCGCCGCGGAAACTCACATCGCCGTGCTCATCCCACTCGGTGTTCTCGTGCAGCGCGTTCGCTGACGTTCCGGCGTTGTAAATGGCGTGCTGTGTGACGTCGACATCTTCCGTCTTTGTCCAGCAGCCGCGTTCGGGACTCGCCACGCAGTCTTCGAATACGGCGACAACGTCGTCGTTTCGAATGAGCTGATTCGATATGAAGTCGAGGGGATTAATTCCAAACTTCTCGCGATAGATCTGAGCGATCTTGTCGTCGTAGACGTAGTGGCCGTGCGTGGATTTCCCACTGCCGGTCAGTCCCCATACACACATCACTATTTTCTTGCTAACGCCGTCGACACGCTTGACAGTAAATTCCTTGAGAGACGCGTGCTCGCCCGTCCCGCCTCTCTTGTAGATTTCATAGATCCAATGTGAAAGGAAGCCCTTCTTCGATTCCCCCATGTACGACGATCCTACGACGATCGTGTAATCGTGGAAAGGGAAGCGGATGACCTTCAGCATCTCGTTCTTCCCAGGCACATTGGGATTCTCGAGGTAGTGGGGGATCATAATGAGCTGCGCGTCAGGCTCTGCGTCAGGATCGCCTGGAAAGTTTACGGCCTGCCAGCGATACGCGACATCAGGAAACTGCGCGTCGCAGTAGAGGCGGCATTTCATTTCCGCCTTGGAGCCCCTTTGTCCCAGCGTGGCGTCTGCCTGAATAAGGGGTTGATCCATGACGTGCTCAAGCACCCTGAGCATCAGCAGCTGGTGTTCTATCCCTAGGTCTTCCTCACGTTCTACAACGACGCTGCCAGCGGCACTTCGGTTCCATATGTTTGATGCCCAGTTCCACGATCCGTTTCTAAACTGCGTTCCGTAAAACTTTGCCCGCTCCAATAGATCCGGCGGATTGTTCTGAATCGGCTTCAAACCCACCTTCTCCTTATCCCCGATTATCTGCGCAAATAGCTTTGGAAAACTCGCTATTGTAATGTCGTCCGTTGAAATTGGCATGAACCTCAGCTCAGTGAGCGCTGCTTCAATACTGTCGAAAAGGTATATATCTTTGCTCAGCCCGAAATCTGAAGCCGCAGCCGCCGGCCTTCGCCGCAGGCGTCTGCAGTTGCCCCGTAAGACAAAAGCGATTTATCCGCGGCTGATGTCAAGTCCCGCCGAAGGGGTCAGCTTCATCCTCTCTTTTTGCACAGCGATTTCGTAGAGAAGAACGTGCTTTTTTGCGACGATAGACCACCCTATCTTCCTTTGCACGTACTCAAGCGCCCGATTTGAGAAAAGCTCCCTGAGCTCGTCATTTCGTAGAAGCAAGAGCAATGCAGCTTTTAAGTCCTCAAGCGACCCTAGCGGGACGGATATGCCCGCTTGGCTTGCTTCAACCTCCGCCTTGAGGCCCTCAACCGCGGTTACCACCGCTGGCTTCCCTAAGGCAAATGCGTGTGCGAGATTTCCGCTTTGCGACGCGCGGTCGTAGGGCATTACGACCAAGTCTGCAAGATTGAGTATTGTGTCGTACTCCTTCGGCGTAAAAGCGCCTGTAATGACTTGTATATGGTCTCTTACGGGGGATTCTTGAACAGCCTTTAGCAGCTTGGGCTTATAGTAGAGCCCACTAGGCGATCCGGGCCGCGCGTCGCCGGCTATTACCAGAGCTGTATCCTCAGCTTTCTCGAGCACGTCTGGCCATATGGTGACCACGTCTTCGAACCTCTTGTTTGGCTCCCACCAGCCGATACACAACACGACTTGCTTGCCTTTGAGTCCGAACCGGTTCTTTGCCTCGCGAGCGTCAGGAACATCTTCGGCAACTGCCGTCTTTGCTCCGTGCGGGATCACATAAACGTTAGCCGGAATCCTACCCAAATTGGCTGGCAGAAAGATCTTCTGGAATTCTTCGTGCACAATACCCGCGTCAACGGTATCTAAGCTCAAGCTTGTAAAGATGGCCTCTTCTCGACTCAGTGTGCTGTAAACCGAGTGATATGTGATAACTACAGGAATGCGCGCCACAAATAGCAGGAAGAGCAGATCAATAATGCTTATACCGTAATCTCCCTCGTTTGCGTACAGCCCGTATTCGTGTTGTATATGGACGACATCCGGTTTCAAGTCCATAATCTTGTGAAAAACAGCTCGCTCCCAGTCAGGCTTTGTGATGTCTATAATTCCAAACACGTTTGGCTGTGATTCGTGGCCACCCACGTCTGAATCTACGTGGGCGATAACGTCTACGCTGTGGCCCAAGCTCTCAATCGCACTGATTAGCTCAGACGAGTAGATCGCAATGCCGTCGTGGCGCGGCGGATAAGGAGTCACCATGCACACGTGCAAAGGCGCCTGACCGCTCTCGGTCATATCCTTTGGATAACTCATTGTTTTCAGCTCCCCATATCGACTGACCCGTTATCTGCAGTCATTACGCGCTATAAGGGCTTATACGTGCGCCTTTCGTCCTACGGGCGAGCCACTCGCAGCGCGCGCTGACTTTTTAACTAATATCTAGAAATGCTTCAGCTTCGTTCCCGCTGATGGCCGTGCTCACGCGTGGAGCCTACGAACGGGGCTTGAATCGTGCTGTGTGCCTAGAGTTTAACTGAATAAGTCACCTTCGTACTTTGTCGCGCCCTGACTGAGCGCCATTTGTACGGATTCGCGGTCCTTCATGAGAAAGATCTTGTTGTCGCCTTCCTCTTTCACGTCGACGCTGTTTTTAAGAATCTCCTTGTGCTTTTGAAACCGACCGATCGTTACGATGAACTCTTGGGGATTGTCGACGATGACAACGTCGTATCCTGCCGCCTGAAGGAGGTCTTGCACCTTCTCCAGATCGGCGGCAGGGATTTCGAATCGATATTGTGCGCCGTTGTAGTAGTCCCCCAATTGCCTGAAGAGTCCAGGGTCGCCCAGGTACTGCTTGAAAATGTAATCATCATTGCGCTTAAATATGTTAATACTCGCCATTTCGACCACAAAAAAATACGCCTAAAAGTATTTAGCTCTATTTCTGATTCTCAACACGGGCCGACAGAGCCACACTGCTTAGTTCTGACCCGGTGCCACGAGAAAGATTTACTTGTATCAACATCAATACGGATAACAGCTGCGTCGCGAATGCTCAACTCTAGATGATATGATTAATGATATCGGTCGTTACTTTGAAGAGCTTGAATCCGAGCTTCAGAAGTGCTTTACGATCGCATCTGAAGCACGGAAGAACGGTGAAGATCCGTCTCTTTCTCCTGAAATCCTGCCTGCTCGTGACCTTGCCGAGCGGGTTGAGAACCTTGTCGGCATCCCAGGGCTTGCGCAAAGAATACGCCAGCTCAACACGACGATGTCTCGCGAAGAGGCGGCGCTTAAGATTGGCTTGGATTTTGCCAGCGGCGAATTCGGGTCGTACGACAGCAAAGTCCAAATAGTCGAGAGAGCAGTCAGAACCGCCGTCGCGATGTTGACCGAGGGCGTCGTCGCCGCCCCAATTGAAGGCATAGCCCGGGTGGAAATCGGCAGAAACGACGACAGGACCGATTACTTGCAGATATTCTATTCCGGCCCTATCAGAAGCGCCGGGGGCACCGCTCAAGCCTTATCAGTCTTGGTTGCCGACTATGTTCGGCGTGCGGTCGGAATTGGCCGGTATGTCCCCAGGGCAGAGGAGGTTGAGCGATACGTCGAAGAGATTCCTCTTTATAAGACGCTCGTGAATCTGCAGTACACCCCCCCAGCCAGTGAGATACGAACTATCGTGACGAATTGCCCGATCTGCGTCAACGGTGAAGCAACGGAACAGGAAGAAGTTTCGGGTTATCGCAACATCGAGCGGGTAAAAACAAATGCGGTTCGCGGTGGCATGGCGCTAGTTTTGGCTGAAGGATTGGCGCAAAAGGCGCCAAAGTTAAAGAAGTACGTATCCCAACTCGGACTTGACGGATGGGAGTGGTTGGATCAAATCATCCACGCCAAGGTGGCCGACGAAGAAGGGGACAAAAGGTCAAAAGTCACTAAGAAACGAGGCGGCGAGAGCAAGATTGCGCCGAACTGGAATTACATGGCCGACATCATCGCCGGCAGGCCCGTTTTTGCACATCCGTCGCGCAAGGGCGGCTTTCGCCTCCGATACGGACGAGCACGCAACACGGGCTTTGCCTCTGCGGGAATTAACCCCGCAACGATGGCGGTGCTCGGCGAATTCTTAGCCCCAGGAACGCAACTGAAGATAGAACGCCCAGGGAAGGCTGCAGGCATTTCCTCAGTCGATTCGATCGAAGGGCCGACTATAAGATTGCTTAACGGCAGCGTACTCCGCATTGACTCTTACGAAGCCGCTCTGAAACATCAGCACGACGTCGACAAGATACTCGACCTAGGCGAGATCCTCATAAATTACGGCGACTTCCTCGGCAATAATCACCCGCTCATTCCTTCGCCGTACGTTCACGAATGGTGGGTGCAAGACCTCCAAGAGGCCGCAGCGCGATTGTCAGAGCCGGTTCCTTCTGTTGAGGAAAAGAAGCTCACTGCGTCGCGCGCTCTGGAGCTTTCGCGCCATTTCAGCATCCCGCTGCACCCGAAGTTCACCTATTTATGGCACGACATATCAATCGACGCGCTTGGGCAGCTGGCTGAAGCTATCAGCCAAAAGGGGCGTATAGCGCTGAGCGCAGGAACTCCTGTGGGTTCGGGTGGCTCCAACTCACCTGTCGAACTTCTAGTGCCGTACGATCCGAAGGTGAAAGGCCTGCTCGAAGAACTCCTCGTCCCTCACGTGTTGGCCGATGATGACATCGTTATCGATGACGCGGCTGCTTTCATTAGCAGCCTCGGTCTTAACGAGGCGCTTAGCAAGGATTGGTTTTCACTGAAAAGTCCGCGCATAAAGTCGACGATTGACGCGGTAACGCTCCTCAGCGGAATCGAAATACGTAAACGAGCGCCTTCCAGAATCGGAGGACGGATGGGGCGACCCGAGAAATCCAATGCTCGCGAAATGAAGCCGCCCCCACACGTGCTCTTTCCCATCGGAAACGCTGGGGGGCGCGACCGATCCCTGCGTAGGGCGGCAGGCTCCTCAAAAGCGGCTGTGGAAAGCGCGTGCGAATTCGACGTGCAGTACCTAGGGATAATCGACGTTGACGTCGGCGTTCGCCGGTGCCAGCAGTGCTCGAATACGACCTACCAAACGCGATGTGATTGTGGGGCTTTTACCGAGCCTCTCGTCTTTTGTCCAGAGTGTTCACGCGAAGTACGGAACGGGACGGCGTGCCCGAAGTGCGGTAGGCAAGCAGTGAGTCATCAGCTCCAATCTGTCGATTTGCGGAAGGTGTACCAGCGGGCGCTGGCGCGACTCAACGAGCCTGCTCGATTCGACAGATTTAAAGGCGTCATCGGTTTAATATCGAAGAATAAGACCCCTGAGCCCATAGAAAAAGGGGTCTTACGCGCAAAACACGAGGTCTTCGTCTTCAAGGACGGCACCTGCAGGTACGACCTGACGGATCTGCCGACGACTCACTTCACGCCGCGAGAGATATCGGTGTCGGCAAATAGGCTTCGCGAGTTGGGCTACGACGTGACTAGCGACGACCAGGTCGTTGAACTGGCGCCCCAAGATATTATCGTATCACGCGATTGTGGGGACTGGCTTTGCCGCGTTTCTAAGTTTGTTGACGACCTCCTCGTCAAATACTACAAACGGCCCCCATACTATAGCGCAAATACCAGAGAGGATCTCATCGGTTCGTTAGTGATCGGGCTGGCGCCCCACACCAGCGCCGGGGTGCTGGGCAGAATCATTGGGTTTACTTCCGCCTCGGCAAGCTTTGCGCATCCCTTCTTTCACGCGTCAAAGCGGCGCAACTGCGACGGCGACGAGGATTGTGTCGTGCTCCTTCTCGACGGACTCTTGAACTTCTCGCTGTCGTACCTTCCTGACCGACGGGGGGGAAAGATGGACGCGCCGCTTGTCCTGACCACACGAATTGATCCGAAGGAGATTGACGCTGAAGCCCACAATCTGGACATATGCGACGTATATCCGATAAATTTCTACCGTGCTACGCTCGGCTTTGAAGATCCGAAGCGCGTCCGCGTCGCTACCGTCGCTTCGCGACTAGGGACCGACGCCGAATACACCGGCTTTGGGTTCACGCATCAATCGTCTTCGATTGCCCTCGGCCCGTTGAATAGCTCATACAAAGTACTTGACTCAATGATGGACAAGATGGAAACCCAGCTCGAACTAGCCCGCCGAATACGCGCCGTCGATGAGCGTGACGTCGCTGAGCGTGTCATAAAGACGCATTTCCTTCCGGACCTGATCGGCAACTTGCGAGCGTTTTCGCGCCAGAAGGTCCGATGTGTGAAATGCAACTACAAGGTACGACGTCCACCCATTAGCGGCAACTGTCCTAAGTGCGGCGGCAAGATAGTCCTGACTGTTCACGAAGGCACTGTTACGAAATACATGGAACGTTCGATCCAAATCGCCAACGACTACGGCGTCTCCAAGTATACCCGCCAACGGCTCAAGCTCTTAGAGATGTCGGTCACTTCTTTGTTCGAAAGCGATGCCTCAAAACAAATGGGCCTGGTTGACTTCATGTAAGCTGTGGCCGGCGTGCGATGCATCGACGAACGTGAGTCATCAGGGGGAAACATAAGCCGTATCAAGAACCTCAGCAGTCAACAGTTCGAAACAAACAATGGTAGATCTTCCAAAATTAGTCCTTCAAGCCGGCTTGCAGCTCTTACAATCGCCTACAGGCCCCGTCGACTGGGAATACGTCACGATCTACGCGGCAAACGTCGGCGACGCAAAACGATGGGGATCCGCTGAGAAAGAGCAGTTTCTGTCGGCATACGAAACCTTCGTGAGCGAGCCTACGCCACAAATAATCGAGCTTACCGGGCTTCAGGCGCCGAGCACCCACAAAATACGGGTGTTTGACAGGCGTGATTGGATAAGAACGAACGTGAAAGCGTTCGCGGAACAGCTGGAGCCGCTCGAGAGCGTGCTCAGGCCGATGAGTGGTTCATCGGTAAGAAGAGGCGTGTACCGGTCGAACCAGGTTATTTCCACGATAGGGCTTGGCCTTCTTCTAGGCTATATCGCGAAGAGAGTGCTAGGTCAATACGACCCGAGCTTATTCGGCCGGGAGATATTGACCGGCGAGATCTATTTCGTGGAGCCCAATGTTGAAATGGTCGAGCAGCAGCTCTCTTTTGCTGGCAACGATTTTCGCCGATGGATTGCCATTCACGAGGTCACACACGCGATTGTGTTCGAGGCGGTGCCATGGCTCAAGGAACACTTAAGCGAACTACTGAAACGGTACCTTAGAGCTGCTGGCAAAGAAATGACCTCAGAAAGGCTTCAATCACGCGCTCGTGCCGTCACAAGTCACTATATCGAGCGAAGACAACTCTCGCTGATACACGCCGTTCTTTCCAGCGAGCAAATAAAGCTTTTAAGCCAGATTCAAGCGCTAATGTGCGTGATCGAAGGTTATTCAGATTTCGTCATGGACAAGATTGGCAAGGAAATGCTCGCTACATACGATCAGCTTAAAAGCGTGTTTGAACTCCGCCGAAGGCGCAAAACTGGCAGAGAAAGATTTTTCGAGCGCGTGACAGGACTCAGCATGAAGATGGAGCAATACGTCCTCGGTGAACGATTCGTCTCACACGTCGCGACAAGCCGCGGGATCGACTTTGTCAACAGGGTCTGGCGCACTCCTAGTGACGTGCCAACGCTTGATGAGGTGTCGTATCCTCGGAAATGGATCGCGCGGCAAGAACGCAAGCGCTAGGAGAGCAAGAACCGTGTTGAGCCAAGGAACGGAGAGTTATGAATGAGCGAGCTGGTCGTGCTCGTTTACTTCCAGACGAGTGCTATTTTTATCTAGCGAGCGGAACGGCTCGTACGTTGCATAATGGGCTGCGCGTTCGATAAGTCCGCGAAATGTCTCACTTACCATAGGCCTTCAGTATTGCGTCGATGACTCTCAAAGACATAAATGCGCGCTAAGAGCACCGTGAAAGTGATGGTCTCTAAAGCGTATGAAGCCGTATGCTCGACTCAAAAATGCGCGCGATGGATGCTTAATCGGTCTAATCCGCAAATAAACTCAGAGATTCCCTGAAATTGATTTTAGTAGATGCTTGACTTCTCAAAAGGCGTGATTCGCCCAAGCAGAGAATACCTCCGCAGTGAGCAGGATAACGTTAAATAGCATGTAAAGTGACCATTTAGCGACTGGCGTGCCTCAGAAACTACCATCGAAGGACTTGCTGCAGTGGGATCAAACGCTCTTCAGAGATGAGCGCTATTTTGAGCTGGACTATATCCCAGAACACTTTTCTCATCGCGAGACGCAGATGCGCGCGCTCAAGATTGCCGCCCGGCCAGCGTTGCGGGGCGCCCGCCCCATCAACGGTCTATGCTCTGGCCCTCACGGCACTGGAAAGACCACTGCGGTGCTGAAAGTATTCGAAGAAATCGAGAACTACACCGACAGTGTCGTTCCCGTTTACGTAAACTGTCAGATCGATTCGACTCGCTTCGCCATCTTCTCTGAGATCTATAAGAAGCTCTTCAAGTACACCCCGCCCGATTCAGGGGTTTCATTCAAGCGTGTCTTTAAGAAAATAACGAAATATCTCATCGATCAGGAAAAAGTGCTTCTTGTCGCGCTCGACGATATCAATTACCTGTTCTACGAGGATACTGTCAACAAAGTCCTTTATGCTCTTTTGAGGGCACACGAAGTGTCTGCTGAGGCTAAGGTGGGAGTTATCGCCATATCAAGCGACCTCTCCGTTGAGATGTCGAAGCAACTTGATCCGCGCGTGATGTCCGTTTTCCTTCCTGAAGAGATATATTTCCCCCTCTACGACCGTCGCGAGATACGCGACATACTAGAAGACCGGGTGCGACACGGTTTTTATGCGAACGTAGTGCCCACGGACGTACTCGAAATGGTCATAGATTGCGTCGAAGGGGCAAGTGACTTGCGGGTTGGGATTGACCTGCTGAGGAAGGCTGGGCTGAGTGCGGAAATAAGCGCCCGAAAGCATATCACGGCCGACGACGTGAAGCACTCGTTCGAAAAATCTCGTCTCGTACACTTGAAGTACGCTATCAATTCGTTGCGCGAAGAAGAGCGAGAGCTCCTCCAACTGATCGCCGGGCAGGACCAGAAGATACGAGCGGGCGACCTCTACAAAAAGTTCAGCCAGGAGACACAGCTCGGCTACACGCGTTTTTATGACATTGTCTCAAAGCTCGATTCAATTCGACTCATCAACACCGACTTTACGGGGAAGGGAACACGCGGGCGAACGCGAGAGATACAACTCCGTTACGATCGAGATGACGTCCTAGAGGTACTCGGAGGGACGGCCTTGTAATGTCCTCCTCAAATGAAAACACTACAGACGCGCTCGTTCGCGAGATACGCGAACTCAGGCACGGTATCACCGAGCTGCGCCTGCTTGTCCTCTATGACCTTCTTAAGGCGGAGGCGGAACCACGCGGCCGGCTCAACGAGACACTCCTCGCTTTCGCCAAACAAGCGCTCAAGGGGGCAGCTGAACAGCTCGCTGAGCTCGATCGCGAATCCAACATAGGGACCACAAAGAGACGATCAACCCGAGTGTCAGTCAAGTCTCGTCAAGATGGACAAACTCCGACCGCCGATGTGAACGATGAGATTGCTATTCTGAAACGAGAGATGGCCAAGAGCCTCCGCGATGCTGCAAAGGACGTTGATAACGACGTCAAGGGCGACAAGGAGTAATTGATGTGGCCTGCGCTTCCCGATGAGCACAAGCCGTGCGTCGACAGAGAAAAAGAGCCGACGTGGCAAGAGTTCGAGGAGCAAATCCGGGACGTACTCGAAAGCGCTGGATTCGCTACAGATTTCCGCAAGGTTTTCAAAGCTGCTGGAAGGCGCTACGAGATCGACGTTGTCGCTCATCGCTTTGGCACCACCGTGCTTATCGATGCAAAGCGCTACGGAAAGGCTTGGCTTCGCAGCTCAGCGATCCGCACTCAGGCGCGAAAACACCTGGCACGCGCGAGCGAGTTTGATCGAACTTTCTCCGTCAAAAGTGTTCCTGTGATCGTCAGTTGGCTAGACGATGCTCTTCTCTCTGAAAGTGGGTGTTTCATCGTTCCTTTCGATAAGTTCGAGGATTTCATCGGTCACCTCGAGTACTATGTCGATTCGATCCGGGATCTCAAGCCCCGTAATTCAATAATCGATCAAACAGACAAAACAGACATCTTTTAGTTGTAACTTCAATTCGCTTCAATTCGCGCAATATTTTTAGCCGTATAAGTGCATGTCTACATCACATTTGCCCGCAGATGGCGCTAACAAGACGTAGTGACTTAGAGGGTAATTTGATGAAAGCCTGTATAATGTGTGGCGGCGCCGGCACGAGGCTTCGGCCTTTGACCTTCGAACGACCGAAACCGAGCATCCCGCTGCTCAACAAACCTTCAGTCGGGCATCTCGTCGAACACCTGTCTGCAAATGGCTTTAACGATATCGTCATCACCTTGGGGTACCTAGGACGTAGCATCCGGGAGTACCTTGGTGATGGCCACAAGTTTGGCGTTGAAATCAACTACATTCGGGAGCGAAAAAAGTTAGGCACTGCCGGAAGCGTTAAAAACGCTGAATCTGCTCTCAACGACGGCCCATTTCTCGTCGTAGGCGGGGATCACGTGATGGACTTCAATCTTCGCGAATTCTATCAGTTTCACCGAAAGAACGATAGTATACTCACCGTTGGTGTTATGTCTATCGACGATCCGCGCGAATATGGTATCCTTGATATCGACGTGAACAATCGCGTGCATCGGTTCCGGGAAAAGCCGAGTTCCGGCGAGATATTCAGTAACTTGGCAAGCACGGGCATTTACATGTGTGATGTGGACATCTTTGACCACATTCCGAAAGCGCGATTTGATTTCGCCAAGGACCTTTTTCCGAGGCTCCTGAGCACTAATGAACCCATGTCAGCATGGATGGCGCGCGGCCACTGGAACGATATAGGAAACGCGAGCGCATATCGGCAAGCCTCTCGATGGCTACTAGACAGTCTCCACAGCACTGAGATCGTCGGGCACTTTCAGATTACTAATGCCCGTCTGAACGGACCAGCATCGATCGGGACCGACGTCTCGATCGGATCAAACTCAGCAATCGTCGGCCCTGTAGTGATCGGCGAAAACACGGTAATCGGAGACAACGTCTTAATTAGCCCATATACGACCATCGGTTCGGATTGCAACATCAAAGACAACACGTCAGTGCTGTCAGCAATCGTGTATGATCACGTCACAGTCGGTGCCCACACGTCGATTTCTGGCTCGGTTATCGACAATGGGACGCAAATCGGCGCCTATTGTGTCCTCGAAAACAATACGGTTATCGGACCAAGGGTGGTCGTAAATGAGTTCGTCACCGTGCACTCAGGAGTCTCTATTTGGCCTGACGTTATCATTGATGGCGGTGAAGTGTTCAAAGACGTGCTCAATACTGCATACGACACGCACAAAGAGGGGTCATAAATGAGGCGAACGCTCGTTTCGATGACGTAAGCGAAGAGGTGTCAAAATGCTCGACATTCAAAATTTACACGTAAAGGTCGACGGTAAAAACATACTAAATGGACTAGATCTTCATATCAACGAAGGAGAGACTCACGCCCTATTCGGCCAAAACGGATCAGGGAAAACGACACTCGTGCTGACTATCATGGGCTTTCCTCGGTATCGAGTTACCAAAGGACGTATTCTATTTAAGAAGGAGGACATCACCCATTTGCCGATTAACGAGCGCGCACGCCTCGGGATCGGACTCTCATTTCAGCACCCGCCCGCGATTCACGGGGTGAAGCTCAAAGACTTGGTCGAGACTACCGCAAAACACGGCAACCAAGGTTTCAACACGACAGAAGTCGCCAAGACCATACATATCCCGTCCGATTTTCTCACGCGTGACGTCAATCTCGGCTTCTCAGGCGGGGAGGTGAAGCGCACCGAGCTGTTACAGCTCCTCGCTCAAAACCCAGACCTTGTGCTCCTCGATGAGCCAGACTCTGGCGTCGACCTCGAAAACATCGAGCTTGTCGGTGAGACGATTAACAAGCTACTCGAACGCGATAAACGCTCGCGTGAGCGACATAAGGCCGGGCTCATCATCACTCACGCGGGGGGCATTTTGAAGATCGTGAAAGCGGACAAGGCGCACGTCCTCGTTGACGGGCAAATTGCGTGTTCCGGCAATCCCGGTGAGCTCTTACACGACATATGTGAACTCGGCTACGAGGAGTGTGTCAGATGCCCCAGGTAGACGAGCTCACCGAACGAGCCAAGAAGGCCCGCAGGAAGAAAGCGTTATACGGCCCCGACATTCCGCTCGAGACGTTCACGTCGAAGGCGCCTGGCCACGAAAAAGTGCAAACACTTCGGATGTTGCCGCCCAATTACCAAAACCAGTCGCTGAGCGTCGGCGTAGATGCAGAAGAGACAGAGCGATCGGGATCGTTTTTTCAGCTCGATACTAGCGTCGTGTACTCAAAAGCGTCCGCGAAGAACGTCGAAGTGCTCAGCGTGACAGAAGCATTCGGCAAGTACGACTGGCTCAAAGATTACTGGTGGAAAGCAGTCGCCGTTGACGCTGACAAATACACTGCTCAAGCCGCTCTCGATTTTAGCAACGGCTACTTTATTAGGGCAAAAGCGGGCGCAAAGACCATCATGCCGATCCAAGCGTGCATGTTCTTGGCCCAAGAAAGCCTGTCGCAAAACGTACACAACATCATCATCGCCGAAGAGGGTTCAGAACTTCACATAATATCCGGCTGCCGAACCGCAGACACCGTCTCTCACGGCATTCACATCGGAATATCCGAGTTCTTTGTTAAGGAAGGAGCGACATGCTCTTTTTCCATGATACACACCTGGGGACCGGAAGTGGCCGTACGCCCGCGGAGCGGCGCCATTATCGAAAAAGACGCGACATTTATTAGTAACTATGTCTGCCTGAAACCGGTTCGAAGCCTGCAAATGTACCCCACGCTCCGATGCGTCGGTATGAACGCCACTGGGTTGTCGAACTCACTGCTTTATGCAACCGAAGGGTCACATATGGACGTAGGAGCGCGAGTAATTATGGAAGCTGAAGACTGCAAATCTGACGTGATATCGCGAACGATTACAAACGGCGGCGAGATAATCGCCCGTGGAAACCTTACCGCGCTCCATAGTAATGTCAAAGGCCATCTTGAGTGCCGCGGCCTTATCCTAGGTGATCACGGGAGAATTCTCGCTGTGCCAGAACTCGACGGCGCTGTTCCTGGTGTCGACATGTCTCACGAAGCCGCTGTTGGAAAGATCGCAGAAGAAGAGATAACTTACCTCATGACGCGCGGGCTCAGCGAAGATGATGCGACTTCGGCTATCGTGCGCGGTTTCTTGGACGTCGAGATCAAGGGAGTGCCCCCCGCTCTGCAAGAGGAGATGCGGCGCGCCGTGCATACAACTGAAGGCATCGGCCTCTAGCTACCAATCTGGCCAAAAAAAAACTTCGGCGCAACGAATTCCCAGGTTACTTCACGTTCAAATAATATAGCATCCGCCGGTCGATCCGCTTTATCCAGCGAGCTTGATAGATAGAAACGTAAAGCGTGTTGTTGCCTACCAGTATGGCCACATCAGTCTCTTTTGGTGGACTTATCGTGACAGGCAGGATTAACGCTCCTGAGCACGTTGTCGTGACGCGAAAGTCCTTTTGTTGATCTTTAATATAAGCGACGACGGCTTCGTCAACTTCAATCTCGGTCAAGCTCATCTCTGATTCAACCTAGCGTGTAGCTCTACATATGCTATATATCCACCGGCGCGTTCTGATCTGTACCTCATCACCGCTTTATTTTCAAGCCCGCCACAAACCAACTAGTATTTTGCCTTCCCTTTGCTTAATTTAATAAACCTTTCTGAACACAGTCCTGATGATGTGTTGCACGTATGTTACTAGCTGTCTGGCCTGCACGATCAGAAACGACCTCGTCCTGATGGTCGAGCAAGAAAACGGCTATTGGGCTGGCAAATGGATATTACCTGGGGGCAAACTTGAGCTCGGTGAGACACTAGAAGACTGCGCAGCTCGCGAATGTTACGAAGAGACACGCGTCAAGGTCACCATCTCTCGTCAGACTAAGGCTTATGTGTCGTACGACGCTAATACGAAATGGGATAAGCAAGTTGTGCTGATCTGCTTCGAAGCACGATACGTAAGCGGGTTTCCAAACGCTGGAACCGGCGTGACCGCCGCTAAATGGATCGATCTCGACAAAATCAAGGCGATGAACCGGCGCGATCGCAGCGTACCCGATATCATCGTCCGCATGATTGAAGATACCTTACAAAGTCGCGACCACGCTTGCCAAGTCGACGGACAAATTTAACAACTCATTCTTTGAAGTAGGTTCTTAGATTTTGCCGCTTATTAACTCTGTCTACACGCTCATCTGTCAACCGCAGGTTGATTGGTGCGAGCGAAGCTTTATCCTCAGTGAATCGAAACGGGTTAACGCTGTCCTATCGCCTTGACAAATTCGTCGATCGGAATCGCTGGCATGCTTAAAATTTGAACGGTGCCACGCGCTCCGAGCTCTACAGAGGCACGCAGGACGGTCTCGTTGTCGGGAGCCTCGACGACATTTACGAAATCGTACGGTCCTATCACGGCGTGCTGTGATATGACCTTCACTTTCAGGGCTTCCATCTCCTTATCGACCTCTTGTATCCGATTGGGCCGTTCTCTGACAGTTTTCCGGCCTTCGGCTGTTAGCTTGCTGAGAAGAATATAGGTAGGCATCTCGTCACCTCCAAAAAAATATTTTGCCCGAGCCGACTTGTCTCTTTCCCTTACATAGCCCAAAACTTCAGAGTTCGCCGCTTAATATGGTCCGGTAGTGCGAGACCGACGATAGCTCGCGAAAGCTCGCTAGCTTCGCTGCTCGCAAAATTTGTGGTGCTTGCGAACCAGCACCGTTCGATGCGTTTACGAAACCGCGCTTTCGCAAAGAGTATAATATTCGAGCAAAGCACTCTCAACTCGCCCCTATTTTCGGGGCGGATATAAGGTGGCCCGCCCTCCGCTAGTCTTCTTTCCTTATCTTTAATCGATTCCCACCCAGCTGAAATAGCGACAGTCGGTATCGATGCTACGCCACAAAGTTACGCTCGTTAGATGCTCTGGTTGACGGCGAGCAGCCAACCTGCGTTTTAATATTCGTCTGTCATACACTAGCCTTTCAAAAGGGCTGTCCATTGGCTGATCCTGTCTAATTTTTTCTTGAGTGGAAGCGGATTATGGACTGCCGTTGCCCATATGACATGGACGCCCTCCAATGAGTTCCCGATTTCCGTGCTCAGCGTTTCAGCATCCCTTCCAAAAACAATAGCAACAAGAGTGCTGCTTGAAAGCGCCGCGACTGTCGCGAGATACTGCAGCCCTGAGTCCTTATGGACGAAGCCGAACGTGAGATCGACATCAAACGTGCCTTCAGCAATTTGATCGATGCACTTGTCGATGTTCACGTACGATCCAACGTACGCTTTCTGAGGGTCGGCGACTTTCATCAGGTTGACTGCGCTCGGGGTTCCAGCACATACTACCTGAAAACCCTGCGCTTTCAAAGTACTCCCGACATACAACGCGAGGCCGGTTTGTACCGGAATCTCGGGACAGCCCAGCAACAGCAGCGCTTTCATCACAACCAATCAAAGAGGGTCGACCTATTGTATTACACTTTTGCAACACGATTGCCGAGAGAAGGAAAAGTAACTGAACGAAACTCCAGTGAAGTTCCGCTTGTTCAGCAAAGTTGGCAACGTCTTAGAGACAGACGGCGCGAGTTTTTACACGCACTTACTCTGCCTTACCGTAAATGCAGAAGAATATAGGGTTTAACTTACACTGAACCCAGATCGGACAAGACGGACAAATGCAACCTTTCTTTTGAGGCCTCGTATCGCTTGGACGTCGCGCACAAAATAGTGCTCCAGTAAGACCATTTCTGTCGTACGTAGGACATCTTTTTGTGTAGCACAAGCAGTTTTTGTAGTTCTCGTCCGTATTTTCGACTCGCGGGCGGTTCCTTGTTAACATTACGCTCTATCGCTCCTAGAACGTTACACCAACTTAAGTATTTCACAATGATGTGCAAGACGATGCGGACGTGGACCACAGTTAAGCTCGCCGACGCGCGAGTGGACAACGCGGCGGTCCGCGCTGAGCGGCAAGCGTTTTTATCTAGCTACGCGACGCCGGGCTAAGGCAGGCTTCCTGCTGAGGACATACCTCGTGTTTAATTTCTTTACCGGCGTTGAGGCATTGTTCTCTCCATTGACAACCGCACGGCACTTCTTTGGAATTAGGCCAACCCTGACATATGAAGGGAGACGCTCCTACCCACACCGCTCTTGCTCCATTTCTTACCA
Source organism: uncultured Methanomicrobia archaeon (assembly GCA_964534635.1). GTDB lineage: Archaea > Halobacteriota > Bog-38 > Methanoflorentales > Methanoflorentaceae > Methanoflorens. The sequence goes on along the minus strand of CAZHSW010000049.1, from coordinate 8,302 downwards.
GCTGCTAGGCATCGCATTGATCTTCTTTGTCTTGGCTAAAATTCTGTTGGTGAAAAAACTGTTCCAGATAAATGCTGACGTGCACGAACGCGCAAAACAGAGTCAATCGTAATCCTTACGACGCCTATTCGTTACCATCGAAAGAGTTCTTGTCGCGCGCGATTAGCGAGGCGCTGCCGTCGCCTCTGGCAACTGCGAGATTACGAAGATCTGAGCGCCGCTCCGAGTTTGGCAGGCAGCAGTGGCCGCCGTGAGCTAGAACAGTTACGCGAGTTGCCTATGCAAGCGAAACTGGTTGACGACGTATTTACGACGCATCTTGAAGCTAACCGGCGCGCAATATTAATTGCACTGCTCGACGTTGATGCAACGATTGATGGTTCTTGTGCGTGCGCAGTTATCGAACAGCTTTGGAGACGGTGACGGTCGCGGAAATCGCTGTGGCAATGCAACAATTCCTCTCAATCGGCTTGATTGCCGAAAATGATGTCGCCGACGCGTTTTCGCGTCTCGTCGAGCACATCTTCAATTCGCTTAGTCTTGACGTCGTCGAGGTAGCTACAGTTCGAAAAAATGGTTCCGGCGAGCGATGCTACGCGTTTGCCGATTCCGGGAAGTGAGTTCCACATAAGTTGCCCTAGACTCGCAGTGAGCTGATCGATCCGCTCACGATTCTCTTCAAGACACTTCTCACCCTCCTCGGTGAGAGCGTAGACCTTCTTGTTTTCCTGTTCGCTGAGGCGAACATAGCCTTGATCCTCGAGGAGCCGGAGTGTCGGGTAGACCACGGCGGGGCTCGGCGCGTGGCCGTGCTTGCTTTCGAGCGTTTTGATGATTTCATAACCGCTGAGGGGTTGCTCTCGCAGCGCGAGAAGGACGAGATACTTTACACGCCCGTATACTCTTTTAGGGTGTTTGATCCAAGCTCTGTAGAAATGCGGCACGTGATGCCACGACTCGCACGAGTAGTCACGCATTTTATGATTCATTTTGTTTATTCTCCGATATATCTTTAGATATATTATGCACTACGTCATACTTAAACTTTCGCCGAAACACACTTGGACGTCAACCGCGGCACTTCTATTCGATTCAGCAATTCCTATGCAGCGGTTGCGCCTCAAATTTGCTCTCCACAAAACATTGAGTTTTTCTTTCGAATCTTGGCATTCCCAAGTAAACCTAAGAATAGCTTTTGTTCTTAACGTGATTGAACGACTTATGTTGCGTATGATTCCTACCGCAACGTACGAATATGCACGGAAACGCGTTATGGATTCAGAATTATTGCCGGATTCGCACGCTTTTGAAACGTTTTATGGTTGTTTAGAAGCGCGAACCGGAGGCCGGCCGTATGGACGCGTGTTGACGAGCGAGAATACCTTATATTTTATCCAAGACGCTAACAAAAGTTGAATTCCCCTTAATTTGGATTTGCTTACGAAATTCGCGGGCAGGCGCGCGAGCGATCTTGACAAAAAAAACACGAAAGGCTGCAGCTCATATTTAGAACAACTCGTTTAAGAGTCGCACCGAGCGGACTAGATTAGTCGAAAAGAACGAAAATATCTTCCCCACTTGCGCAGCAAATTCATTTATTAAGTTAAACGGACATACGCAAATGGCGTTGTCGCGGCACTGATTTTACCGCTCTGCCGCCCGGATTTATCTCCTGTAAGTATATGGTAGAGACGGCAAAGTCGATGATCGTATGAGGGGTGAGGCGCTAACTCAGATACGTAATGCCCTTATCATTATTAGTTGAGTCTGCTGGGCCTCTGCAGTCGTTTCTTCAATTTCATTTTTCCCATTACTGATCGTGTCGGGTGGATTTTTGGTTGCGGGTGCTACAACGTGGCTGCTATAGCAGTCGCTCTTTTTGCTATTCGGGAGCAAGAAAAAGAGCATCCTTATTTTGCGGCCTCAACTTAAATATTCCCTCATAAACAGAGCTCAATAGGGCACGCGGGGCATCGCTGACCGGTTACCATACCGATGATAAGGCGCTTACTTAAATAGTTACCAACTAGGTGATTCAAAGCGTAGTTTTTTTAGAAAATAAGGCGCTTTATGCGTCCTTTTAGTGGATGTTAAATCGTATAGAAATAGACTGTATTTTTATATGCTTAATGTAGATAAAGAAACTAATCGATAGTCTATGGCGAATGTTCTTATAACAGGCTGCAGAAGAGGCGGCATCGGACTTGAAGTAGGTTGCAAGCTACTCAAGAGAGGGCATAAAGTATACGCAACGGTTCAATTCGAAAATTCGGTCGATGACGTGCGAACTGTTCTGAAACCGTATGGAGAGAATTTTGTCGTAGAAAAGCTAGACATAACTGATACTAATGACCTTGTCAAAGTTGATGATTGGAACGTTGACGTCTTAATCCACAACGCAGCGCTCGGCGATTCCGGACCTCTGGCTGAAATACCCCCGGAAAGAATCAGAGCCACATTTGAGACAAATGTAGTATCAGCACTGCGACTCACTCAGAGAGTATTACCTAAAATGATAGCCAAAGGTGATGGAAGAATTGTATTTATGGGTTCAATGGGAGGACTGATTCCAACACCTTTTTATGCACCATATAATGTGACAAAATTTGCTCTGGAATGTATTGCCTTCAATTTGCGAACAGAACTGAAACCATTTGGAATAAAAGTTGTTATGATCAATCCCGGGGCTACCGACACAGGCTTTGACAAGAGAAACTTTGACAGAAAATACGAGTGGATGAACGTGAACGGTCTTTATAAAGACCATATGGGCTACATCCGGAAATACGACGAACGGCCTTTAAAGTACTCTCAAAAAATAAGCAACGTTTCAAAAATAGTTGTTAAAGCGGTAGAAGCCCGGCATCCAAGGCGCAGATACGTCGCTCCTTTGTATCAGTGGATTATGCTTCCGATGATGCGAAGGTTTGGTTGAACCGGAGCTAAATTATTCAAAACCTTATCGTATGGCATCTGAACGTGGCGTCCTGAGCCTCGTATTTGCAGACTCTACCGCAGCGTTTATCAGCTTTGCGCCGTATAAAGACGCCAGCCGATGTGTTCGTTACTATAAACTAGACTTTCACCCGGTTTTCAATCTTGCCATTATGGAGTCGGCAATGGATCGGAATGGGATTGAAGCAAACCCACTACTTTGCGAGTCTGCGAGAGAACAATTCTTCGCGTCTCCTGCGTTGAGCTAAGAGGATTTAATGGAAAATGTCGGCCTAGCGTACACGACTGGTTCTGTGACGTCGAAGGACGGTACTGTTATCAGCTACCGCCAGCTGGGGAATGGTCCTGGCGTTGTTCTCCTGCACGGAGCCATGATGTCTTCTCAACTCTTTATGAAGCTTGGCACTGCCCTGTCCGATTCCTTCACCGTCTGCATCCCAGACCGACGTGGCCGGGGCTTAAGCGGGCCGTTCGGCGGTGAATATGGCATCCAAAAAGAGGTCGAAGATCTCGACGCGATTTTGAAGCAAACTAACGCACACGACGTGTTCGGGCTGAGTGCAGGCGCCTTAATCACGCTTGTAGCTACGCTTCATTTGCCAACAATCCACAAAGCCGCTCTCTACGAGCCGCCCCTTAGCATCGACAATTCGATACCGGTAGTAATGCCCTTCGTGGCCCGTTTAGACCGAGAGATCGCCGAAGGCGAGACGGCACACGCAATGGTGACATTTATACAAAATTTCGCCAAGTATTTCGAACGCAGACTTCTGTTGCTGAGCGTGTTGCCGCGCCCGATGCTTGCCAAGTTTTTCGCACGAGTTTTGCGAAATAACGCTAACAACGTGAAAGGCGGCGACGCGCCATTCCAAGAGCTTCTGCCAACGTTGCACTTTGACCTTCAGCTTATCAGTGATACAGCGGAAACACTCGAAACCTTTAGAGGGGTGAGGGCAGACGTGTTACTGCTCGGCGGTAGTAAGAGCCATTCAATCTTGAAGCTTGCGCTTGATGCGCTGAGTGACACCTTGCCTCACGCAAAGCGCGTTGAATTGCAGGGCGTAGGCCATCAAGCGCCAACGGACAGGGGTCGGCCAGAACGCATCGTGCCATATTTGCGCCGTTTTTTCGGTGATTCCTCAAACTAAAGTGGATAATGCGGCCCGTTCACATCAACGGAGGAGAGCGGATTCTTGCCCTGACAGACGAGAGAGTGCGGCGTGACGGCGATCGAGCTGAGCGCTGAAGAAATGGCAGAGCACTCGGAAAAAAAACTCTTTGATGTTCTCATACGGTTCAGCGAAAGTCGGCTTCAAAGATAACATCAAACTAGGTTGTGATGTGTGGACACGACTGTTACTCGTTTAACAGCTGCGGATGTAGCTGCACGTGTGTGTGCGGCACGCAACACCATCATGTGCATCACGGCCATTGGATTAACGCCGGAATGGGCATGGAATCTCCCTTGCCGTTGATGGACCTTGATGATGAAACTAAGATGCTCGAAGAGGATCGAGATGCCCTCACTTTTCATCTCGAAAAAGTGAATAAGCGAATTAATGCGCTAAAGCGCTGAGCGCACCAAAGAAGCTCGAAACAATAGGAAGGGCTGTGCAAGATAACGATCGTCAACAGGGGCTCGACACGTCAAGGTTGTTAGACCTTCTAATGTTGCGAAGGTTCTTTAGCACAGAGGCAAGATCTTCGCCTAAGCATAATTGTTACATTGGGGTTACGACGACTCAACTTCAGTGTTTAAGGACGAACTTGTCCGTTTAATTCGTCAAACTAGCTAAAATTTCAGGTGCAAGTCGTGGGTGTTTTGTTCAATGCAGCAAAACGCGCGTGCGCAGCGTCCATCTTAGCGCTGCTTGTTACAGCAGGTTTTGCCTTTTTGTGCCTTAATTCAACGGGTTACCACGTAATCAGCGTCGACGCCAAGACGCCGTCAGCCTCCGCCTCCCTGACAAACGACGTGACTGTGATCCCGACCACGATATCGCTTGGAAGTACAGTGCAAGCTTCCGGGCTAGTCACCGTAGGAGAGCAACCCCTCCCGAACGCAACTGTGAAGCTCCAAATGGGGGATTATACACTTGCAGATACAAAAACGAATGCGAACGGGGAGTATTCTTTTGTAGCTCCCGTCGGCGTGAATTATTTTGCTGCTGCGCTTTGGAACGGTGCGTTAATCTACACGGTCGTTGAGCCCCGCGATTCTTCGTTCGTCAACACGCCTAGTGCGGCGACAGCTCTCGCTGTCGATGAGCTTCCCCTTTATCTCTGTATCGCCATCATAACTGGGGCGGCGATCATTATTGAGCTTTATTTGTACGCACGGCGAATGCGCCTAGAAATCGCAGCACCCCGCCTTCGTGCGATCGCGACTGCGGTAAGTAAGTACAAGCTGATAAGAGCTATCAATCACGGGCTTTGGATTGCGTGGAAAGACCTGTTGGATTTTAGCAGAAATCGTATGGCTCTCCCGATGATCTTCATTATGCCCATCTTTATGATGGTAATGGTAGGCTTCATCTTCCCTTCAAACAGCGGCGTATCTGATGTGCCCACTGCGCTGGTCAACCTTGACGCCACACGGGGGAATGCGTCCCTTAGCACGCAATTCGTTTCGCAGCTGCAGGCCGTGAACAACAAGACTGGCATGATGGATCTCTCAACGGCCGCAAGTGCTGATGAGGTGAGGTCGAACATCCAAAACGGGCAGCTGACCGCCGGAATTGTCATAGACAGAAACTTCACCTCAAACCTGAGATCGGGCCAGCAAGCAAACGTCACCCTCATAATTGACCAGTCAAATCCCCAGCTCTCAAACGTGGTCCAAGCAGAGCTCACGCAAGCTATCGAACAAATGGGCAAACAAACGGCCGCGCAGGGCCTTAATCTGACCGATAAAACACCGCTGAACAGTTCGATAGCCCGCATATCCCCTTACAACGTCCAGACGAGCGGAGTTGTTTCGGGACCGTCAAACTACTTCCAGTTTGTCGCACCCGGCGTCACGGCGATGGTCATAATGATGTCGCTTATGACCGGCCTCCCGCACGCTATTTCGTTTGAGCGCGAGGTCGGCACCCTTGACGGCCTGCTAACAGCGCCTGTGCATCGAATGTCGATCCTCGGCGGAAAGGTCGTCGCGCAGACGGTGCGCGGCATGATCGAGGGGCTCGTCGCTCTCGCACTTGCGATACTCCTTTTTGGCGTAGTCGTACACGGCAGCATGATACTCGTCTTGGGGCTATTGCTGCTTACTGTTTTCAGCATTGTCGGCTTGGGCATTCTCATCACCGCGCTTACCAATACGGAAGAGACAGCCACGATGATCCTAATGTCGATCGTGTTTCCTATGATGTTCTTCGGCGGCGTCTTCTTCCCGCTACAGCTGATGCCATCATACATGCAAGTTATTGCACAGTTCTTTCCGCTCACGCACTCCGTTACCGCGTTGCGCCGCGTCGTCGTGCTCGGTGCGGGTATTGCAGCGATATCAACGGACGTAGTCATCCTCTTTTCCTTCGGGATGGTCTTCCTGCTGGCAGCGTTTGTTGTGTTCGAGTGGGCGATGAAACGCTAATGATGGGGGCACGAACTTATGCGCCTTCCACTTGATCAAAAGGACTGTAAAGCATCTACGCCCCCGTCTGCACAGCAACGGTTAGCTCGCTTTCCGTTTAACTAACCGTGCATCAGTTGCATATCTATCACATCAACCGATTAAACGTTGTTAAATTCAGGGCCCAAGCCTAACTAGTTGCGTGGCACTGTGCGCTGTGATCTCGTCTGAATTCAAACGCTACTCGTAAAAGTTTGCATCGCTCTTTTCCAACCGGCTTTCTTAGTTAGCCAGCAGCGTTAAATTTATGGTATAAGCAAAAAAAAGCAAAGTCAAAAACTAGAATGCTTTTAATTTAACAACGTGTAAATATGTGTCGGATTCTTCTCATCTTGTAAGGTAAAAAATGACGAGAATGACAGAGATGTCAAAGAGGTCCGCGGAAAATGTCTCGTTGTCGTGGCGAGAGGTGGCTGTACTGGTCATCAAAGCTTTGTTCAAGGACCCCGACGCTCTCAAAAGGTTCTGGTTTATAGATCCGAGTGAGGAGCGCTACGCCCGCCCGCCGCGGGAATATGAGCTGCCGGATTATCGCAAGGGTATGAAGTACTGTCGCTCCAGCGAGAAGTACCTCAGGCCCACACGCTGGTGTAACCCCTGTGAGCCGATAGTCGTCGCGTTAGCGAATGAACTGGGTGCCTATGAAATACCAGACTTTGAGTTTGCAGAGGCAGCTATGGATTTCATCTATCAAAATCTGACGCTTGAGATGTGCCCGTTCGATGACGTCAGCATGACTTTGAAGAGAGGCACGGGGTCTTGTTGGCACTTGATTAACGTGTTTATGGCCCTCTGTCGGGCAGCCGGGATAAAGGCGCGTGGTAAAGTCTTCAAACAAGTCATGACAGAGCAAGAGCAGAACGTTCTCATAAGCTCAGATCCTATGTTTGGGAAGATATACGTTGCAGTCAATGTCTTTTCACAGGGCGAGGCGTGCGTCGACGAGGTATGGCTGGATGCAGATGTGGCAGCAAGTCCTGAGATGCACGCGGCCCGGGGCATGCCCATAAGCAAGCTGGGAGAAGGCCGGATTGGCACGCAGAGGTGGGCTGACCCTTCTCAAGTAAGGCACATTGAATCCGCGCCTCCATTCGCCGCCACGGGGATGATGATACTCAAATGGTTTGCGCCAGCGATGGGAGAGCGAATGAATGTCCTCGTGCAGAGGCAAAACGCATTTGGGAGAAAGGTCATCGAAGAGGCGGGCGGTATTGAGGCGTACGATCTGAGCGCGAGGAGGAGGATGCAGTTCTTATCCGGTGAAAAAATAACGGAAGAAATAATGATGCTCACACGGGACGCTGAGCGCAAACAAGTCCTCGTCTTTGAAGATGGTTTATAACGCCACAAACAGCAATCGTAACATCGGATCGGACGTGCTCAGTGTGGAATCGTACGGGAGCAATGGCAGAATCGGAAAAATTAGGCCCCAAGCGAACAATTTTTTTGCTGAGTAGCTGCGGAGCTGAATTTCAGTGCTTATTGGGATTACCGGCGCGCACGGTTTTTTAGGATCGCACTTACGGGCAGACTTGCTAAATCGAGCATACGACGTGAAAGTCTTTGACAGAAATGCTCACGATCTGTCAGATATTGCTTCTATGAAAGACTTTGTGGAGGACGTTGACGTCGTTTTTCATCTTGCTGGTTTGACTTCAAGCTCTTCGATTCAAGTGAGCAACGAAGAGCTTATTACAGTCAATGCGCTTGGAGCAT
>CAZHSW010000048.1:0-3514 GCA_964534635.1 uncultured Methanomicrobia archaeon | reverse complement strand
GAAGAAGTGTTGTATCTCATTCTCGTCTTCAGAAAAAATGCCGGCAGTCAGACCATATTCGGTTTGATTTGCCTCTCGCAATCCATCTTCGAATGACGCTACCGGCTCCACGAGCAGAAACGGTACGAAGAGCTCTTCCTTGAAAAGCCGATGCTCTCGGCGAAGGCCGCTCATGATGGTAGGGCGAACGTAGTATCCTTGGTCGTAGATACCTCCGTGCAGCACCGTCCCGCCCGTGATGAGAGTGCCGCCGTCTCGAAGACCGCATTGCACCGCATCTGTGAACGTCGCCAGCGCGGTTTGATCAATGAGCGGACCCACAAAAACATTGCTTTTTCGTGGGTCCCCGGTGACGATCCTGCCGGTCTCCTCTTGAAGCTGCGCTACGAAGTCGTGAGCCACCGCAGACTCAACATAAACGCGCGAAGTTGCGCTACACTTTTGCCCACCATAACCGAAGGCTCCTTTTACGGTTCCTTCAACCGCTTTATCGAGGTCTGCCGAGGCGGTGACGATGACGGGGTTCTTGCTGCCCATTTCGGCGACGAACGGCTTCGCATAGGATTGCTGCAAACAAAAGTTTCGGTGAAGCCACTTACCTACATCCCGCGACCCAGTAAATGCGATGCCGTTGATTTCAGGGTGCGCCACTACAACCGCGCCAAATGGAGCTCCAGGCCCGATAATCGTGTTCAGCACGCCTTCAGGAAACCCTGCTTGCGTAAACGCCTCGTGTAGCTTCAGACCTGTCAAAGGGGCTTTGTTCGTAGGCTTAAAGACGACGGTATTGCCAGTGAGTAGCGCAGCAGAAATCATGCCTGCCGCAAGCACGAGAGGAAAATTGAATGGCGATATAACCGCCCAGGCACCATAGGGTTGCATTGTGCTGACGCTCCGCTCTCCAGTGACGTCTGACATCGGAACGACGAAACCATCTCGGCTCTTGTATAGGGCGCAGTTGTACCGCAGCATTTCGACAGCCTCACACACCTCGGCGAGGGCTTCGAATCTGTTTTTTCCCGTTTCAAACGTCATAATCGCAGCAAGCACGTAACACTCGCGCTCTAAAAGATCCGCGGCGTGGTGAGCAATCTTCACGCGTTCGCTCCAGTCAGTCCGCTTCCACGAGCTGAACGACTCTTGCGCTTCGGCAACTGCTGTTTTCGCCTCTATCTTTCCGCCTTTTTGAAACGTTCCGATGACGATATCGTGGTCGATGGGGGACCGTGTCTCGAAGTCCTTTGCACCGGCAATACGGCGACCACCAACAAAAAGCGGATGGTATTCCCCGAGTTCTCGCTGCGCCGTGCCAAGCGCCTTTTCGTACCGCTTATGAACGTCGGCTTCATCAAGAAGCGATGTGTAGGTCAGCCTCTTTTTAGCCATTTTGCTTACTCCTAGCCCTTTTTCGAAAACCTGCCACACGCTTCAGGAGGTACTCATATGTGTGCTATCGTCGCTATTAGTTATTCGCTTTTGCAGGAATCGCCGGGAATCACCCAGATCAGCGAGCTGCTGGAGAACTCGCTAGGAAAAGGTCTCAGTTTTTTGAGGAAAAATGTATACACTTTGAGTGACTCGCTCGGTTAGTAAGCCCGTTTGACGTAACCGAAAGATACTTCGTAGCCTCAGCGTTGAAAAGAAGTAGCATCGAGGTAACCAAATGATGATGAACCCCGCAAATGGTGAAGCGTACGGCCGCATCAAGCGAACAATGGAATCTATCGCAAGAAGAGTCCAAAAGGAGGCGGCCTCGCTCGATCGGTTTGAGATTAACGCGCTCGTCGCTGACATCATTACGACGCTCGCAGATAAACATCGCATATTTCTTCTCGGGGAAGGTCGGTCGGGCTTGGTTGCCAGCGCCTTTGCGATGCGCCTGATGCACCTCGGATTCGATGTGTACGTTTTTGGGGAGGTCGTAACTCCTGCCGTCAAGAAAAATGATCTGGTGATCGCCGTTTCAGGGACGGGCGAAACTGGGCCGGTGAATGAGACTGCGAAGATCGCCAAGCATCACGGAGCAAAAATTGCTGTCGTCACGTCTAATGCGGACTCATCTCTTGGCAGAATTGCCGACAACACCGTTACGATCCGGGGCCGAACGGAGGCAGATGAAACGAGCTTCTTAGAGCGCCAAGTTACAGGAGTTTCTATCTCTCTCACTCCACTTGGAACGCTTTTCGAAATTAACGTTATGGTGTTCTTGGATAGTGTCATTGCCGGGCTTATCGCCGCTTTAGAGAAAAAAGAGGAAGAATTGGCCGCGCGGCATTCAAATCTAAGAAGCCAAAGCGAAGCGCGCAGCGTGAGTCATAACGAAGAAGTGGCACGCTCCAAATGATTCTCGTGCCGCAAATTCAAGCCAGTGCTTGACCAAGACCGGTTCTAAGGTAGCGTTGTGACTCGGTTAAAAGTTGCAACGGGAATAGGAAAAGTATAGGGGCTGAAACGGGAGGTGAACTCGCTTGGATAGCACAATTCTCTACGTGCTCATTGGAGCGACAGCTGGAGTTTTGAGTGGGTTACTCGGCCTCGGCGGCGGCATAATTCTTGTTCCAGCGTTGGTACTGCTTGTCGGTCTTACCCAGCAAGAGGCACAAGGCACGACTCTCATCCTCCTTACTGCGCCGTTTGGGCTGCTTGCAGCGCTGACTTATTACCAGAGCGGCTACGCAGACCTCAAGATCGCGGCGATTCTAGGCATTGGATTTTTTTTTGGAGCCTTTTTCGGGGCAAAAATCGCGACAAATGTTCCAAGTGTCGTATTGGAGAGAATCTTTGGAGTGGCGCTGCTCTTGGTCGCGTTAAAAATGCTAGTCAGCAAATAGCGACAGACGCTGCTGCTGATAAGCCGCCAGCAGCTCGACATCGCTGCAGCGCATATGCCGCTAAGCTGGGGAAAGGGTTATAAAGCCGCGAAAGATTATAAAAATAGCTTTAAATATGTGCTGGGACTGTCTCCTGCTCAAGCTCGCTGAGCATTCCCAAGGCCAAGCAATGAAGGCCTAAACCCTAAATAAACGGAAAGTGAGGTACGAACGATGGGTCTTTTTAAACTTGCGTGTTTACCAATGAAGATGATGATGCGCCCATGGAAGAAGGCTTTTCATCTCCTTACGGTAGCATTTCTTTTCACACAAATCGTGGTGACATTGTTCATGGCTGTCACGTTCGTGATGTTCACCGTTTTGCCGGCGCTTTTTGTCGGCTTTATCTGGATGATGAAAAGGATGCGCAAGGGGCGGATGGGAAAGCACGGGAAAATGCACACGCACATGTTCGCTCCGCGTCGGTTGAGACCTTAATCCAGAGCGATAAGCCGCGCAAAAAAATCGATAATTTTCTTTTCAGGAGTTGCTAAGCCTCAGTTGACGGCGCTGAAGCGCGATTGATCTCCAGCGCTGAGAGCTCAAAACGTATCCGTACGTCCATGTGGCATAGATATCGCCCAGAATGCTTGTTGAATTGCCGTGTTTTGCTGAAGCTAGGCGTCAAGGGGAGGCCCCAGAAG
>CAZHSW010000047.1:0-4171 GCA_964534635.1 uncultured Methanomicrobia archaeon | reverse complement strand
CACGGTTAACGTCGATTGCTACACGCAATTGCCGCTGGCGGACGACGAGCGAGGCGAGCTGCGGGCACTCATCGAGCTCGGTCTCGGGAAACAAGAGGATCTTGGAGCTTTTTACGATTTCGCCAAAGACGACGACATCCTTTCTTCCGTTATCGAAGACCTTTACGGCATGCGGGTGGGACGCGCGGACAGCGTCTTTGGCCGCGTCATACTCGCGATAACCCTGCAGATGGCGCCAATAAAGAGAAGCCAGGATATGATGGCTAAATTGCTCGACAAGTGCGGTACAACGATTATCTTCGACAACAAAATAGTAGTGCTGTGGCCAACTGCGTCCGAAATTGCTCAATCGTCGCCATTTGAACTGCGACGTGTGGCAAACCTCGGGTACCGAGCAGAGCGTCTTGTGAACGCGGCACGCTACCTGGCAGCGCATCCGATATCGCCGCTGGAGCTGGAAAGTCAATCAGAGTCGGATGCCAAAAAGAACGTGATGAAAATTCCGGGGATTGGCGAATACTCAGCGAACCTTATTCTTGGGCGGAGCTCTGCCCCTGTGGATGTTTGGAGTGTCACGATCATAAGTGAACTCCTGTTTGGGAAAACGCCGGAACACCCAAGGCAAGAAATCGGCAACGTAACCGAGGTGATGAACGAGCGTTGGGGAGAGTGGTCGTGGGTGGCGTTCGTATATGTATTAAACGACCTGCCGAAGTTGGCAAGACGATATAGGCTTTCGAGGGCCATATAAAACGAGCGGCGAGCCCTCGAAATAAGACATGAGGCGCTGAGCTCCAGACGGAGATGAAGATCACGGCCCACATAAGTGCCGCCGAGTGCGCGTTGTTCATATTGAGCGCAGACGCGTCAGGACTTTTAATGACGCAATAGTCAAAAAACGCAGCTGGCGTTCCAACGAATTGTCGGACGTTCCACAACAGTGTGTTCACGCAACGGTGAAATGTCGTTCTTAGTTGATCGCGAGAAGTTGAAGCCGAGCTAGCGAAGGTTCAAATAGTGACTACCAAAAATAACTAATCACAAGTAATTCGAAGCGTTCTTTTGCAAAAATGATGAAACTCAATTTCCTGTGCGCCTCAAACACTAAACATGCTCAACACTGAGATTGAAGATACGTTTACCGAGGCATTTTCAGGGGTTTTTTGCCGAATAATTATAACAGCGGACGACGAAGCAACTCTGCGCAGAGCGGCTGAAGACGCGACGTCAACCCCCTCAATCGTGATTGGGAGAGTAGAGGGGGGCGTCGAGAGGTGGCTTGATAGAAGCGAAACTCCCGATAAACGTAACGGCGCTATTCTGCAGTTCTGGGCGGAGGTGGATAAGAAAGACTTCAATAACTCCTTGAAAACATTGGGGGTAGAACTTTCTTACAGGATTCGTCAGGATATTCTTGTCAAGCCATTCACTGCAGTCTTCGATGCTTTGCCAGAAGCAGAGGATAGGATGGATATGATGGAGCGGGTCGGGCATTGCGGCGATGGCTATGAATGGGTAGAGAAGCGCTTTGGCAGAGCTGTTATTGTTGTGCCACTCATGGTTCCCGATTTTATCATTGAGAGGCATTTAGGCTACGCTCGGGGCGTGATGGGCGCAAATTTCTGGATCATGTGCAAGACAAAAGAAGCGGTAAAAGCAGCCGGTGAAAGCGCCCTAGACGCGATCCACCGAGTAAAGGGGGTAGTGACTCCTTTCGATGTGTGTTCTGCAGGTTCAAAGTTAGAAACCCATTTTCCAGCGATAGGTCCAACGACTAATGATCCATTCTGTCCATCGCTTGTGAAAAGGCCCGGAAAGGCCCACAAGGTTCCGAAAGGTGTACGATACATCCCTGAAATAGTGATCAACGGAACGTCGCTCGATACAGTTAGAGAGGCGATGAGAAAAGGAATCGAGGCAACGTTGGAAATCGATGGCGTAATGAGAATTTCCGCTGGTAACTACGCAGGAAAACTGGGCGAGTTCAAAATCAATCTTCGCGAGCTGTTTTTATAACCGAGCTTTACGCTGTTTAGGCAACTTTTTGTTGTACATAACATTATAGACCGTGCGAGCCTCTCGTTAGCGCGTATGTCCGCTGCCTCAGCGTGTTTATATCGTTTTTATGCCTATCGGGGTGACGTTACGTTAACCGGCAGAGATTTGTAAAGGGCAACTGGCCGTCTAAGAGAGCGTCATTATAAAGGCGGCCACTGCTTAGAGTAACTAACCAGATTTAGTTGATTAAAGGAGCTAGACGTATGGAATTTAAGGAACAATCCGAACTCTTAAAAAAAGTGCTGGGATTAAAAAAAGAACCGTTGGCAATTACTTTCACCAATGACGAAATTTCAGACGGCCAGTACGAGAAAACGTCGATTTGTAAGGCTTTGAAACGTGCTGCGGAAGGCAACTGTTTTGTTATTGACGAAAAGGTCTCGACCTGTCCGGGCGGCAGTTTTTATTGCGGTTTCAAGGAAGTCCCGTCTGGAGCAGAGAAAAGAAGACTTCAGTGGTTCCTTACCAAAGGAGAGAAGCTCACTGGCACGATCGTATCCTTTGAGAGAGAGCAGAAACTGACAGCTCAACCGCCTACCGGGCTGGCCGATAAATTAGTTGTTTGTCCGCTTGAGAAGACAACCATACGACCGGATATCGTTTTGTTTCAATGCAATCCAGAACAAGCGTGTCGTCTGCGAACCTTAGACACGTACTGGGATGGCATATCGCCAAAAACAACAAGTTATAGGGGCGTTATGCCACAGCTCGATAGTATTTCCCGTAATGACCGGATGCACTAATATAACGATGGGTGATTGGACAGCCAGAAGACAGCAGAAATTTGAACCAGACATACTTTTCGTATCAGTACCTTACGAAAGAATGCACAATTTAATAACCGCTATCCCCAACTGCTCGGCAGGAGACGCACAAGCGGTAATACCCGAAGAGTTTCAAGCAGTTTAATTTAGACCCGGGTGGTGCTTGAGTCCGGATTGATTTTTTGTCGAGAACGAGATAATCAGTAACTGGGTCCCTCTCAGCTGTGTTGCAAGCTTGCGGGCGGAATCCTATGCAGGCCCCGATTACAACGAATCTATCGCGCGAGCGCACGTTTAAGTTGAGGAATTACGATTAACTCTCAGCTATAATTTAGTAGAGTCCGAAGGGAAAATTGCGGAGAGCGAAAGTATGTCTGTGAAAGTATTAGCGATAAACGGAAGTCCGAGAACCAAGTGCAATACCGCAACTCTGTTAAGTAAGGTGCTTGAGGGAGCCGCTGCACAAGGGGCTGAAGTGGAACTCGTTCACCTCTATGAGCTCAATTTTAAAGGCTGTATAAGCTGTTTTGCGTGCAAGCTGAAAAATGGCGAGAGCTATGGCAGGTGTGCCGTAGAAGACGAGTTGACACCAGTGCTCAAAAAAGCGGCAGAAACTGACGCCCTTGTCCTCGGCTCCCCTATCTACTATGGGAGCGTCACGGGTGAAATGCGATCCTTCATGGAACGTTTGCTCTTTCCATATTCAGTGTATGACGCTAATCGGTCAACGCTTTTCAACCGGCAGATCAGGACTGGTTTGATTTACACTATGAACGTACGAGAAGACCAGATGAAACAGATTGGTTACGACCGGAGCCTCGGTCTCGCTGAGACGGTCATGGCAAGGATATTCGGAAAGTCGGAATCGTTGTTTGTTTACGACACCTACCAATTTGACGACTACTCAAAGTACGATGTAACAGTTTTTGATGTGGAAGCGAAAGCAAAAAGGAGAAAGGAAGAGTTCCCAAAGGATTGTCAAAAGGCGTTTGATATGGGAGTTCGCTTCACTCAACTGTAGTAAACTATTCGAAAGGACAAAGGATACGGAGAATAGAACTAGAACCAGCCCGTCATCGGATGTAGGGTACTTAGTACAACGCTAGCTTCAAGTTCTCGTGCTTGTCTGAACATGATTAGCCGTCGCAACACGAACTCGACGGCAATCCTTCGCGCCAGGGATCTCTGAGAGGTTGAAAATAACCGCTCCACCGCGCTTCTTCACGGCTCTGACAATCTCGGCGAAGGCGTTTGATCGAAGAGCCCAAATGCCCTCGACCTCAACAAGGAGACGTTTGAGCCATTAGGCCTTAATATAAGCGAATTTGGCGAGGTGAAGCTCGATAAAT
>CAZHSW010000046.1:0-4636 GCA_964534635.1 uncultured Methanomicrobia archaeon | reverse complement strand
ACCCGTTTCTTTCCGTCTTCGGTGTAGAGAGTGTCCCAGAAGTTAGATTCTTCGTAAGTATCTAACTGCCCGAGATCGGCGAGCATATGGAGCGCCTCTTCAAGTTCCTCTCCGAGCGCAAATCCTCCTAGGTCAAAACCTTTGCGGACGCAGAAAATACCTCCGTAGACTGCCGAGAACTCGTTACCGAACAACGCTTCGGACAGGCGATCAAGAAGCACGGTCGACTCAGCGCGAACCGCGACGTATGCCATCAGGGGCGGTGTAGAATGAGCAAACTTCGTCATCATTTTCTTAAAGTTGATGTCTGTGACGACGCCGCTGTCAACGACTACTACGTCATCATCCATCTTCGTTAACGCGAATCCCACATCTTTCGCCGTGCGCGAACCGTGCTCGTAGCTGAGCCTAACGCCCTTGTGCTCGGTACCTAGCTTTTCCTGCAACTGGCGTGAAGCCACACTCGTTAGTAGCATAGCTTCGTGAAATTCAGCCGCAGCGAGATCAATCAAAAGCTTATCAATTGCCATAAATCCATCTGTCAAAACAAAAAGCGCGTTTGAACCGCCTTCGTGCGCGCTCTGCTCTTTTCCATAACCATCACACAGAATAAGCGCTTTCATATATTCCCCCATTGAGGTGTTCTACAGTTTTGTATATGACCTTTGTTACTCCTTAAGAGGCATTCGAATTACAAAAAAGGGCTTACCGAAATCTTATTAAAGGGCTGCTGCGATACCAGCTTGGACTAGCAAGCTAACACCAAGCCTTCACCACGGAGCAGCGATCAATGAAAATCGTGATGGTATCAAGCTGGTTGCCGCGGCACTGCGGCATCGCTACGTATAGCGCAGAGCTTGTTGGCGCCCTCAGAAAGAAGGGGCACCACGTCGACATAATCTGTCATACAGATGAAGAATGTGGAGGACATAGCGAGCAAGGAGTCTTTCCAATAATCAACACGGATGATCCCGGATGGGATCAAAAAGTCTTCAGCGCGATCTTGCAAATAAATCCGGATGTCGTGCACATACAGCACGAATATGGACTATATTTAACACACGGGGATTATAGTGGCCGAATCCTCACTCTGCTTTTCCGCCTTAAGCTCGAAAAGATCCCCTCAGTGATGACCTACCACTCGATCTACACGTCTCTTGATAGACCAGAGGCAATTTTTACAGACGCTAGTTTACGACTGCTTGACTCGGCAATTGTTCACGAAGAAATTCAGAAGCTTTTCCTTCCGTACAACCTCGACTGGATTCCATACAACGTACACGTCATATCCCACGGCGCCAAAGAGGTCGTAGCCGACCCGTTTGCGAAGAAACGTTTTGGGCTAGCAGATAAGAAAGTCGCGCTTTGTATCGGCTGGTTTGAGCCGAACAAGCGCTTTGAGGACGTTGTCAAAATCTGGCCAGAAGTAGTGCGAGACGCGGGCAAACAAGCGATACTGGTGATCGCCGGAGACGCGCGGCCAGGTTCTGATACTGGAACCAGATATAAAGAACTTCTGTTACGCGCGATTGAAGACTGCCCTGCGAGAGAAAACATCAAAGTGATACTAGGCGCATTTGATCCAGACACTTACGACAGCATAATTTCTGCCTCAGACTTCGTGGTTTTGCCTTACAAACACGCTTCGCAAAGCGGAAATCTTGCGCATTCATTCGCGCTAAATAAACCGGCTATCGTCTCATCGCTTGAAGGCCTTAAGGCAGAGATCGAGGCTAGTGGTGCGGGAATAGCCGTTCCTGTAGACGACCTTGAAGAACTGAAAAAAGCCATCACAATACTGTTCACAAGCGACCTGATGCTCGAGACCTACAGCAAGCACGCACAAGGCTATGTGGCAAACCACATCATGTGGGAAAACGTAGCTCGCAAGCACACACTCGTGTATGAAAACGCCATTGATCGCGTGGCGTACGGAACCAGGACGCGTGTGGATCAGACTATTTAGTCTGCTCCGACTTAGGTGGCCGAGGGCTCCTCCACTCCCAGCACGTGAGGCGTTAGGTACCAAAAGTATGGTTAGTGTAACAGAATACATGTCTACCTCAGTGGTTGCTTTAACACCAGACGCGACTGTCGCAGATGCCATAGCACTCATCAAAGAGACTGGCCATCAAGGATTCCCCGTCGTCAGCGACGAGAGAATAGTCGGCGTAGTGACGAGCACGGATCTCGTTCTTGCCAAGCATCAAGAGAAAATAGCGGCAGTCATGACGACTAATCCGTATACCGCGAACCCTGATGATGATGTCGTAAGTGTTGCCGGTGTGATGGCTTACAACCACATTCACCATCTGCCAGTCGTCGACGACAAAAGGGTCGTCGGTATGGTGACCGCAACTGACTTGCTGCGTGCAAGCGTCGAAAACATTATTTCAGAGAATATCGAGCGTATTCTTACATTTTTTCAAACGCTCCACCCAGACGTCAAGATTGGACATACACGTGTTCCGGTCGCCCCACTAATCCCGACCCAAAAACTACTGGATCCAGAAGAGCTGCGGCTCCGGGAACAACAGTTCGATCGTGGGGTAATATATCCGATCGTTGTCGCAAAGAGAGGGCGCCGTCTTTATATTATAGACGGCCATCATCGCGCCTATTTAGCGTACAAACGCGGCAAGAAAGAAATTCCGGCTTTCTTTATCGAGGGAGAGCTTGGCATCACAAAGGCATCTGAGAGACTCGGACTCAAATCTCTGGATAACATGACAGTCCTAGTCGACGATTGAGTGCTACCCGAAATATTCTTTCAAGTCTGACGCAACTTTTTCTGGCAGAGACTCGACAATTACCTCTTCATGGAGTCTCTCCATGAAACCTGAGTCGTTATTGTAGTAACTTTGTGGATATGGCCGCGCGATAATCCGTACAACAAGCCTAAAACTCTCGTCCACACTTGACGCTGAGAGCGTGCTCAAATTAAAACTGTGAACCCCATATAATGTGTAAGCCGTAAAGACTCGTTTAAGCCCCTTGCTAAGATCCACTATAGCGTGATCGTCTAGTTCATACAGGGACGAGACGTTGTGAAATACTCCGCAGATCTCGTCGTTACCAAGCGGAACATAACTAGTAATCCAGGACACGTCACCTATTTTTCCTAGGAACCTCGTACCTTCTTGTTCTTCAGTTTCGAGCAGACTCAGCCAGTAATTTTCCTTGTATTTTTTAAAGTATCTCCGGCAAGCCGTCAAATAAAGCCAGGCAAGATTTGTAGGCTGCTCGTCCACGGTGAGCTGCACGTGCGGATGGATGACGCTGGCACCAGCTGGCGGTAAGAAATTCCAGCTGAAGATAGGATAGGCGGCTTTTTGATCGGTTGCCCTGACGATACGGAAGTAATTCAAACTTGCTTTCATCGTGTCTTGTATCTGCTTTAACGTGAACTCGTCAATCCCCAAAAAATGTTGTTTTGAAACCGTCGCGACCGCGTGATATTTCGCGAACGAAAACAAATTAGGAAACACCGTTGTTTCGCCTAATTTAATTCTGCCGTCAGGCACTAGATTCGACGGAAACATCGGCGTCGCCGTCTTAATGTTGCTCGGACAAAAGTAGCAATTCTTCGCAGACAGCTCAATTAGCTCGGAATATCCAGTCCCGGTTTGTGCTTGTTTTTTTCTCTCCGATCGCTTAACATTGATCCGGCACGCACGACTGGTCAGAAATTCCTTACGCCCTTCAATTTTTTGCTTTTCTAATCTAAAATTGTCCGTTGGGTCCCGCAGCTCGGACTCAATTGTCCACTTTGCGAATAGATCTCGCAGATTGATGACCTCCCACAACAATTGACAACCGTAAGACCTTAGAATATTAACGGATGTAAGCTTGAAACAATATAAACCTTTTTGAGCAATCCTCGGCCGCCAATTACTGCTCGAGCAAGTTATTGAACCAATCAAGGTTTGCTTGTGATAGCAGAATGCACACGACTCAGGATCATTACAGTTAAGAACCTAGTACTCCTATTCGCATTACAGAAGATTCAGCCGCCTTCCCAGACGGGATGTACCCGATAGTTCAAGACGTAAAGTTCGGCAGCACGCAACGACTTACGAAAGAGGCTGGGCCTTAAACAAGATTAACGGTATAAAAAATGGAGTTTGACCTGACAGCTCATCTTAAATTCAGCGATGATCTCCCGAAAGAAGCCCAATCAGAGCTTCAAAAAGCGATTGACGTAGCAAACAAGGAAATTTTCGTCAAGGGCGTGCCGCCGAATTCTATTCATGAAGCGGGAAGGATAATCGATTGGCACATGCACGCCAACGAGCTATACGTCCGAATCGTAAGCGGCCGATTTACACGCTCGCACGAAGCCCTTGTGCGCTTTAAAAAAGCATTAGGGACTGTCGTGGGAGCAAAATATCGCATAGGGATAAGAGGCTACACAATCGGTCAGTACACCGTAAGAATGGAAACTGACACGCCTGTGCAAGTGAAGCTGCCGTTTGTGACAAATACCTCCTATGACGATGGAGTGCTGACATTAAGCCTCGCAATCGGCGAACACGAGATTGAGACAAAGATACCCGATCGAATCATTAATCTCGTCGACGAGAAGATAAAGCAGCGACTTTACGGAGCAAAGCCTGAGAATTGGGAACTGATTTGG
>CAZHSW010000045.1:0-9084 GCA_964534635.1 uncultured Methanomicrobia archaeon | reverse complement strand
GATAGCGATGAGGTCCGGGTGTTGTTCATTAATCATACCGATGACGCCGTCGAAACGCTTCAGGTTGAGCCATTGGCCGATATGGGCATCCGCAATGCTTGTAATCCTGTAACCGTCGAAGGCCGGATCTAGGTCGGGAATAGTGACGGTGACGCGCTCGATCTGAAAAACACTAGACTTGAACTCATCATCTCCTATTCTTTCAGATAAGGCCCTCATTGCCATTTGGAGGCTTCTCCGAAAAGCGATGCTCCTCACACGGCGTGGCTTCTTTATCATCTTCTAAGCTTAGTCTGAGTCGCGCGCATCTTGCCATTCGTCATACCGCGATAGTGCTCACTTGATACAGAAGTCCTTTCGGTTCTTGAATTATTTGTAATCAGCAAGCAGATATGGCTTGCGGGAGCGGATGGGACGCACGCAAGACTCGTCGATCAAGCTTTTCGGCGCAGGCTCGTTCCCAACTACGAGGTACATCGAGTCCCCACAACTAAGTCGAAATCGAACGAGGTGCGTCATAACGGTACCAACTGCTTGAAAACTTGTTTGCATAGCGGTCTTCGAGATGGACGCTAATTCTACAGTAGCACTGAAAAAAGGGCGCGAAATTGATTCTTTGACTTTAACGTTTAATGGACGGCTCGTGTAACGTCGAGCGGTAAACTCTGCACAAACTTCAAGATCCTTTTCAAAGGCTTCTTTTAATGACTTTGCGACTTTTTTGTCTTAAATGACTGCGTTAGTCTCAAAATTAAACCGGCGCTTCTTCGTTGCCGAGTCCGAGTTCCATTTCATCTGTATAGAAACGACAGGCATCTTCCCCTAAATAGAGACGTAGAACCATATTTTCGCGAAGCATATCAAGTGCTGTCGGGAAATATCTTTCTTTGAGGAGGGCTCGTGCGAGTCAAATCTGCGGTTCTCTGCAAGTGGGTCAAAGTCATCTTGAAAAGGTAATGCTAGCGACCTCAATATGCTGGCCTATTAAGCCAATCAAATGTTGACGTCGAACGGCGTAATTCTCGGCGTCGGGGACGAAGAGAAAAAATAACTTGTGAGCGTGATTCTATACGTATTGCAGGCAGGTATGAGTCCGCTTCCACGCTGTTTTGTAGGTATAATATTTTACTATCCCACATATCACCCAGTCTGGACAAAGGCTTATTATGTGAACCAGTTGTCACAGTCAGAAGTGTCAAAGCCTAGTGTACAACCCTCAAAAATATGGCTTGGGGTAGGCCTCGTAGTGTCAATCTTTTTTTCTAACTTCCTAGCACCTGCTTAGACGTGCCTCGAAAACTGCAGCGCTACCCATTTAAAGTGGGCTTTTTGCGACGCGCGCTTACCAGACGTAAGGAATTAACCGGTACTTTACCCTCTGTGTATACGCCACGTATCCCTCTAACTCTTCCAGCAGCATTTTCTCTTCGCCCATTATGCGGACCACGAATAAGATAGAGAGGTATAGGCCAATTATGAACCCATATAGCGATCCCAGAAGCAGTGGTGCTCCCAAAAATAACAGCACGTCTCCCAGATACAAGGGATGTCGTACAAAGCCGTAGACGCCGGTAGAGACTACTTTTTGATCCCTTTCTACCTGGATTCTCACCAGAGGCGATAAGAAGGGGTTGTCCTTAAAGGATCGAAACATAAAGAATGCCGAACCGATCAAGAGAAGCAATCCAAGTGGTTCTAGCCAGATCGGGAAGTTGGTCGTCCAGGCGAATCGCTGTGCATCCAGGGGCATGATTGCAAGCCAGAGTACGAGGCTCGGGACCGAGATATATATCAAATATTTGTCCCATCTCTTCTGACCGCCGCTTCCAGGTCGTATAACTCTATACCTTTCTTCTAAGAGTGCCGGGCTGTATCGATACATATAAATCAAGTTGAGAGAGCACAAACCCAGAAGCCAGATGCCGAATATCCAGCCCTCCGGCCACAACCAGTTCCCGGAAATAAATACCAGGTCGAAGGGTAAGATAAGGGCGCAGATAAAAATCAAAAGGAATTTGATTTTGGATTTTTGCTGGGTTTTCATAGACGGCGCTCCTGATTGAGTTCTCATAACAGTGGAGCTTCTGCGTTGCACGCTAAAATATAGGCACGAATCGCGGTAAGCAAATCAGCTATATCTTGAGGATCTTGATACTCACCTTCGTCGACGTAGCGAGCTATCTCGGCCAAAATCTCGTTCTTATCTATTTTAACCGCCTTCCTCTGTGAACTCCAATAACTGTGTGATGGTATGTGGAAAGAACCTACGAACGTTCCCAATTTTGATTACTATACCGATATTAACCTTAGCTTCCAAGAACCTAGCATAAGAGGCCTCGCCGCCCCTATTGGCTGTATTAACATTTTGATCTCTCGATTGCTGTAGCTTTTTAAAATATACGTTTTAAAATATCAAACCCCCACTTGTTTCTAACCACCTCGCTGCGATTCCTTGCGCTATCCATTTCACAACCGTTTCCGTCGAGTGATATCGCGTGTCGTATGTGATCAGAACTCGAGCCATACCGCGTTTTTTTTTGCGCCTCTCTTATTTAGAGGTTGTCCGAGTCGTCGCGATTAGGATAGGATAAGTCATTCCAGGCGGCCACATGTGACCCAAACTAGCGAGCGTTTAAGCGACGACCGAATCGCGTAAGTGAGGACACAAGAAAGCGTTGTTCGCTTGATCTGCGTGTGCTGCAGCTCGCGCCATTGAGGGGAATCTAAACGATCAGGCGTGCAGTTTCTTGAGAAGCCAAGCCATGTTCTGGCCGAGGGTCTTCATCGTCTCTACGCCCTCAATATCATCTCGCACTTCACCCACAGCGCGACCGATTCCGATGTTCCAGTAGCTCGAACCGGGGACGATCATTTGGCCAATGAAGAAGAAGTGGTTTATCGAGTCGAACGCGTGAATTGCCCCAGCGCGTCGCATCGTCACGACCGCAGCTCCGATTTTGCGCTGGAACATATCTTCATTGGCGCGAGCTACCATTCCAGCTCGGTCGATAAGCGCTTTCAGTTCGGGCGTTACATCAGCGAAGTACGTCGGTGAGCTTAAGATAATCCCATCAGCTTCGAGCATCTTGGCAATATAATCGTTCACCGAATCGCTGGTTACGACACAGCGTTTGTCATGCGTCTCAAAACACTCAGAACACGCGGTGCAACCTTGGATCCGCGTTCCTGCGAGCTGAATCAGTTCCGTATCAATGCCCTCTTTTTCGAGTTCGCTCAGCACCTGCTGGGTGATAAGGGCAGTGTTACCGTCCTTACGTGCGCTTCCGTTAAAAGCTACCACTTTCATTAAAACCGTCCTTAAAGTCGCACTTGTGACTTTTGCCGCAAGAACTGATGACAGCCTATAACCGGTCAGTTATGGAACGCTTATAAACTATTGCTGGGACACTCATAATCTGCGGCCCGCTTTGCACAGGAGCAGTTTAAACGAGAGCGTATGCCTCGGAGCCTGACCTTCAAGCAGCAACAACAGCTGCTAGCTCAAAACGGGCTCATCCGAAGAACACGCCTCATTTTTTGCCTTGTGCTCATTTTTTGCGATGCAAAATGGGCATAGGCTGTAGCCATTAAACGGGTTCATCCGTACCGGCTTGCCACAGCAGGTACAGATTAACACTTCTGCCTCGGTCATGTGTGCCTCGTCTGGTGGATGATTTGTGGATTACGAAGTTAAACGACTCTTCAGATTTAAACTTTTCGAAAAGCGGCTGTTTTGCGGCCAGGAACGCAAATCGAAGGGCAATCCTTTACAGACGGTCTCATGCTGCAACAAGCTGTTCTCTTCGAGAGATGTCTGCATTTGCGTTGCAACTTCGAAATGTTCAGGCCGGCTCGAGCACGATGACCATTTTCGAAGGGATCTTCTTCTCGGATCGGAGGAGGACTTAGACTAGCTACCAAGTGAGCACAGCTTCGCTGCGGCTAACCTGTTTTGCGAGCCCCGATATTTATACCACGAGTTGTACAAGTAATATCAGTAACGAGTGTGGCAGGTTTGCTTAAAAGCGCAGCTAAGATTCCTCGCGCTACGTGTCGGCTCTTCGGCGCAATCAAAGCAATCGGCAATATTAAAGATAGCGTCATCTTAGTTCACGGTCCGAAAGGCTGCGTCTATCACATTAATTACATCATGGGCATGCGCGGTGACAACGCCACGAACGTTTATTCGACCTGCATGGATGAAAAAGACGTTATTTTTGGCGCGAGCGACAAACTCAAAAGCGCAATTGTTGAACTGGATACTGAGTTTGAACCCGCTCTCATCGGTGTGCTCTCGTGTTGCGCGTCAAGCATCATCGGTGAAGACGTTGCCAGCGTTGTCCGGGAAGTCGAGACAAAGGCACAAGTGTTAGGGATCGATTCTGGTGGCTTCGAAGGCGATTACCGGTCTGGCTATAGTGAGACGTTGAGGCGACTTGTGGAAGTGCTTGTTGAACCACCCCGCACCCGCGACAAGCTCTCGGTAAACTTGGTCGGCCTGCTGAGGGCCGGTCCTGATCTCAGAGAGCTCAAGCGCATTTTGGCGCTCATCGGGGTTCGAGTCAATGCCGTCCTTACAGCAGGTGCTACGGTCCGTCAGATCGCGCGCATGGCCTCGGCAGCCCTTAACGTGGTTGTGTGCGAAGCTACCGGGAAGGATGCTGCTGAACAGCTGCGGAAGCAGTTCGATATGCCCTACATCATAGAGGAGCTTCCGATTGGGTATCAAGCCACTTTGCGTTTTCTCGCCCGAGTAGCTGACGCACTCGGTATCTCAGCAGATATGCACCACCCCCTTCCGATGCAACGCTTAGAGGCTCGTGATATGATCGGCAAACGGGTCGCGGTGATCGGCGGCCCGACGCGGGCGATTTCCGTCACGAAGTTCCTGAAGGAGTGCGGCGTTGAGCCAAAACTTGTGGTATCGGACTTTGACGTCAACACAGCAGAACGGCTGAGCGAACTCGTTAGCCGGCAGTGCGAGATACTCATTGCGCCGGAACACGAGGTCATCCTCGAGCGATGCAAAGCAAAGAAGATTGACCTCATTCTCGGCGGGATGCTCGAGCGACCGATCGCATCGCGTCTCGGAAGCCATCATCTTGACATCATGCACGGAAGTGAAAAGACCGTCGGTTTCTTAGGTGCCGATGAACTCTCGAAACGGCTGCGGAGCAGAGGATAGATTGATCGCAGAAGGATGCCTGGTGAAAAACAAAACGATTCGCGGAACGGTTGGCGCAATCATTCCGTACCATAAGAGCGTGTGCGCGATAACCGCGGCCCACGTCATCCGCTCCGGTAACGGTTCAGTCGGTACCAAAGTCATGGTGGACGGATACGAGAGCACCGTCATCCACATCTTCAACGACTATGACCTAGCGCTTATTGCGATCCCTCCTCAGCACGCGGCGCTCTCAGCAATCGGGCGTGCCAGCTTTGGTCCCGCGGAGCTCATCACGTGCGATCGGCGCATCGCGTGCCGAGTTGTTGACACGGGAAGGACCCTCAATAGATTCGCATTTCCGTGCGCGAGCATGCCAGTGCCCGGAGACAGCGGCGCCCCTATAGTACAAAAGAACCAGGTCATAGGGCTGCTATCGTCAATTCTATATAACAACTGTACCGGGCTTGGAATCTCCTCGGACGTCTTCGGCGACCCGTCGCGCTTGAGATAGTCAGCTGAGAACTACACGGTAGGCCCTGAAGCGGACAGGTGCTCGTAGCCTTCGGCCTTCAGCTCACGCACGACGCCGTCGACTTGGAGCTGCATGCCAGATTCCTGGACGTCCCCGATAACCGTGTACGGAATGTGGAGATCGTCTAATTGCGCGTGCCTCGCGGTAAACAACAGCTCATAATCGCCGCCGCGGAATATCGAGAGCGTTAGCTCGTCCCAGCGGTCACGACTGACCGATCTTGCCTCCTCGCTTATGGGGAGATCGGCCGCGCGAATACAGAAGCCGCACTGGCTTGCTGCGGACAGCTCATACAGGGAAAGACTCAGGCCATCACTTGTGTCGATAAGAGCGCTCACCACACCAGAATCAGCTAGCGCTTGTCCATATGCAATTCTTGGTTGCGGCTCGAACAATCTGTTGAGGGCACCCTGCCGTAGCGGATGGTGTGCAAATCGGCTGTCAAGCAGCATTCGAACCCCTGCGGCAGCGGCGCCTAGCTCTCCTGTGACGCAAACGATATCCCCGGCTTTCGCGCCGGCTCGCGTGAGCATTTTGCCGCGCTGCACGCGGCCGATCGCGGTGCCGACGAGAGTGAGCTCGTCGTGCTCATCGGTATCGCCGCCCAGAAGAACGGTTCCGTTTTGTGTGCAGCACGCGTTGCAGCCTCGTATAATGTCGAGTGCGTATTCAACCTCGGCGTCGCGCGGAATGCCCATAGCTACTGTCACGCCGGTGGGCGTAGCCCCCATCGCCGCGATGTCACTCAACGTCGCAGCGGTCGTCATCCATCCAATTTGAAAGCCGGTCATCTCGCGTGGAAAGTGTGTTTTTTGATGAAACATATCCGTCGTTACGACAAGATATGAGTCCTCGTAAGCGATCGCCGCGCAATCATCCTCGCCAGGACAGAGCGCCACCGTGCACTCGATCAGCTCGGCAACCCGCTTGACGAGCGCCCTCTCACCTAGTTCGGCGACTTTCATTCGATCTGTTAGGTGAGCATTTATACCCGATAAGTGCTTCTACAGTTCTGCGCGAGGGCGCTAGGTCGATTTGCGTGAACGTATTTCCTGAGTGTATCCCGTGTCTCGTTTCGCGAGTACTTTATGAGGCTAAGCTATCATCCAATGACGTAGCAGCGCAGCTCAAAGCAGAAGAGGCTGCGGTGGCCGCTATGTGTCGGATGGGGTTCACTGGCCCTATCGCGCTTCTATCGACTGAAGTGCACAGGGCGGTGTATCGAGAGCTCGGCGATGATGACCCGTACCGGCGCGTAAAGATAGTCGCGAACGAGACTGCGCTGAAATTCTTGCCCGCCGTGCGATCCATCATCCAAACGAGCAGCGATCCTTTCCGTAGCGCCGTGATCGCCGCGATTATTGGCAACACGTTTGATTTTGGCGTGCTCGGTTTTGAGGTGGCACTCGAAGATTTCGAGGAGGAGGTGGCCTCAATCTATCGGCACGGACTCGACATCGATGATACGGAGGCGATGAAACACCTCGTAAAAGACGTCGTTTACGTCGCTGACAACGTCGGAGAGATCGTGTACGACGGGTTGCTCATAGAGCAGCTCCAAAAGCTTGGCGGACGCGTGACCCTTGTGGTTCGCGGCGGACACGTCCTTACCGACGCGACGATCGACGACGTCTTGGAGTCCGGCTTAGACGAGGTCGCAGACAAGGTCATCACGACGGGTTCAAACGCGATCGGCATAAAGATCGACGAGGTTTCCGCTGAATTGAGGGGGCTTTTGTCCGGCGCGTCGCTAATCGTCGCCAAGGGGATGGCTAATTACGAGATGCTCTCCGAGTATTCCTTTAGACCCGTCGCTTATCTGATGCGGGTGAAATGCGCGCCGGTAGCCGCGTCGGTCGGCGCCCACGTCGGCGACTTCATCGCGAAGCTTGTGCGGTGAGGCCTAGTGGAAGACGAGGAAAGCGACTGCGTTGTTGAGCACGTGCAGCGTAATAGGCGCCATCAAATTGCCCGTCTTCTCATATACATAGGCGAGCAGGATGCCAACGATGAACAACTGGATGGTGGCAAGCAACTCGAGATGAAGGACCGAAAAGAGTGCGGCGCTTAGCACGATCGCGTACGACGGCTTGAAATGATCACGGAAGGCCTTATAGAGATACCCACGGAAAACGATCTCTTCGGCGATGGGAGCTATTATTACGCCAGACACGATGACCAAGGGAAAAAGGCCTGGGGCTTCGGTAGCCTGTGACAATGCCTCCTGCGTCGGGTCAGTCCCGAACCGTTGCTGAATGGGGTAGCCCACGACGGTCGTGACGACGAAGGCGACAACAAATCCCAGAACGCCGTAGAGCAGCGCCTTCGGGACCTTTTTTGAGGTAAATCCAAGAGACGCAAGCTTCTCTCTGTAAAAGCCGAGAACGGCCGCTAGGATAAGTGCTACCGAAACGACGTTCGCAACGTCCATCAACCAGAAGGTCAAGACATTGATGAGTGACTGAGCAGCTGCGTGCGCTTCACGTGCGGAAATTACGCCAGCACCGATCAGGAGCCGCGGCAACCAGAAGGACACGCTAAGCTGGCCCGCGAGATACAGTACAATGCCGAGGACGATTGACCATCTTTTCCGCGGAGGCGACTGCGGCACGTAAACGTCGTACGGACTTGTCGGATGGAACTCATCCCAGTCGATGTCTGTTGGGGGCGTGTCTTTATCGAAATTGGTGGGCACGGGACTCCTTCGTAGCTAACGTGATTGCTTGCTTATAAACTCTTGCTCAGAACCGCATCAGGCTTAGGTGGACAACGTGCGGTGCAAAACGGCTGCTACGGTAACTCACGGTATCTTTATGAGCTCAAGCGTACAATATCATCTTAACAACGAGGTGGCCACAACTTATGAGAGGAAAATGGGGCAGGGATAGGGGCCTTTCGGCTCGTATGCTGCTGACGATGATTTTGCTCGGACTCGTGTATGTCGCATTCATTGGAATCATCTTGCTCTACGTGCGAAACGTCGCGTTCGTCGCAGTTTTTGTGGCGCTGTTTCTTGGCGCACAGTACTACTTCTCAGATCGGATCGTGCTCGCAGCGAGCGGGGCGCATCTCGTCAGCGCGGATGAAGCGCCCGAACTTCACGACGTGATCGACCGCTTGAGTGTGATGGCAGATCTGCCAAAACCGAAGGTCGCCATAACGAACAGCCCGGTCCCGAACGCCTTTGCGACTGGCCGCAATCAGAAACACGCTGTCGTAGCTGTAACGAGTTCGCTGCTCCAACGGCTTGAAGAGCCCGAAGTTGAGGCTGTGTTAGCCCACGAATTGTCGCACGTCAAGAACAGGGACATGCTCGTTATGACTATTGCTAGCTTCGTGACAACGATCGCGGGCTTCCTCATGCGCTACTGGTTCTTTTTTGGAG
>CAZHSW010000044.1:0-21364 GCA_964534635.1 uncultured Methanomicrobia archaeon | reverse complement strand
TTTATCAGTTTGCTGACGTATCCGAAGAAGTTTATGAGGGCCTCATGAACTCGCTGGGGTTTGACGGCGAAAAAACCGACCTGAAGTACTTCAACGAGCACATCAAGGGAAAATACAAGCAAAAGACCATTCGGCGGCCGCGGCTAAATCTTTTCAAAGGGATTGAAACGTAATCTGACTCCCGTTCAGCCTGACGTGCAAAAATCTGTTACTTTTTGCCAATTTTGTGTGTTATTGAAGATCTCTCGCCATATAGGGACCTTCAAGCGAGTAGCCCCGTCGCTTGAAATAATCACGAACGCCGATCGCGCTGGTTACTGCGATCCGACTCATGCCTGCGTCACTCGCGATGCGTTCAGCGGTTCCGAGGAGCTCGGTCCCAAATCCTCGATGTTGCCACTTTTTTTCGTGACGTTCGCCAAGCGCTGCTAACGTCCCGTACACGTGTAACTCTCTGACCAGCGCCGTTCCATCGGTTATTTCTGGTCTTTCAGGCTTGTAAGGCAATCGCAGCCGTGCAAAGCCGATTAGGGGCTCCAAATCCCCGCTTACGCCGACGCTTGAAATAAAGTACTCGACGCCCTTGCAGGCCTGGTACTTTTCGGCCCGCAGTTCCACGCTTTCCACCTTATCAACGCCTTGAAGTCCTATCTCTCGGCAGCGTATGCACCTGCAGGTGCCGCCAAGGTCTTGCAAGCGTTTCTTCGCTAATTGTCGCAAATTGCTGCTTCTTACGCCCGCCAGGATTCGGTCTGCAGGAATATCCCGCTGCACGCGCTGCAGTCTCACCCACTCGGGCAGTAGCGCTTTCACTCGCGCAACGAGTTCAATCGCGTCGCACAGTTGCATTGCCTCGTAATCGCCTAGCTTCCACAGCTGGCTCAACGGGGTTGCGTCTGTCACAAGCGTAGGGTATATTTTGAGATAATCTGGACAAAATCGCTCATCAGTGAACAGCTCGCGAAACATCTTGAGGTCGGCATCTAAATCTGAGCCTGGCAAGCCAGGCATCACGTGAAACCCAACTTTTAGTCCGCTGTCTCTGCAGGCCCTATTTGCTTCCACGGAATCGGCGACGCAGTGCCCTCTTTCGATAAGAGCAAGGACTCGATCGGACGTAGTCTGGATGCCAAGCTCAACCTTAGTCCCGCCTAGTCTCAGCATATCGTCGACGTGGCGTTGCGTGGCAAAATCTGGCCGAGTCTCAAACGTTAGTCCGACGTTTCTAGTTCGCGCGTGTGCATTGGCCAAAAAGACCTCGTTTATGTCAAGAGAGGCCGCACTGCTGACGCGCGGAAAGTCGTTCATCGCTTGTATGCATCGCCGGATGAACCACTCTTGATAGTCGCCTGGCCGTGCGGTGAAGGTGCCCCCCATAACGATCAAATCCACCTTGTCAGTGGCATGTCCAACGCTGCGCAACTGGTTGAGACGCGCTTTTGTTTGCCTGTAAGGGTCAAATCCGTGCTGAAGGGCACGTCTTGCAGCAGGTTCGAGTCCGGTGTAGCTCTGGGGCACGCCAAACGCTGGCCCGCCTGGGCACGGGACGCATTTACCGTGAGGGCACGCGTAGGGGGAGGTCATTACTGCCACGACAGCGACCCCTGAAGCCGTTCTCGTCGGCTTCCGTTGCAGCACTTCCGTCAGTTCGTGTCGAATTTCGACAGGCGCGGCTCCGTAGATTTGCGAGTTAGTCGGCAGCGAGGCCAAACGATAGCGCCGGGTTACTGCAATTTTTGTCGGCTGTAGATTCTCTCGAGTAACGGTTCTCTCGAGTATACCTTCGATAATCTCTTCACACGCAGCGGCGAATATCTGGTCCATGAGAGACAGGATGATCTCTGCGGCTAGGCTACAACCTCAGGTGGCCTTCGCAGAATCTGCTCAGAGTCCTTGGCTAAAGCGAACGCATGTCGCATGATCACGGACGATCTAGTTCCAGAGCTCTTGGCGCACAAATCGACTCAACTCCATTCGCACGGTTGGCTCAGGAGACTCGGCCGGGTAGCCCGCAGGAAGCATTAGCACGGGGCGAACGTCTAATGGTATCCTTAACGCGTTCGATACGCGCTTTTCGTCGAACGCGCCGATCCAGCACGTCGCAACGCCTAAGGCCTCCGCGGCGAGCTGTATATAGCAGGCGGCTATCGTGGCATCCTGAACCGCATAAAGTTCAGCCCGTTCTCCGTACGCTATGCGCGACCGTCCGATGTTGGCACAGCCGACGAGTACCACCGGTGCCGTGGCGACAAAGAACTGCCCGTACGCCGCCTTAGCTAGTTCGTGCTTCGCGTTGGAATCGCGCACCACGACAAAATCACGGGCCTGAAGGTTGCCGGCAGAAGGCGCCAACCGTGCCGCGGTGAGAATGTCGGTGAGCAGTGCGTCGCTGATGGCCTCGCGGGCGTACCGTCTTACAGAACGGCGTCTCTTTATGATCCCCATTAACTTGTGGTAATCCGAGCCGACCATGGAAAAGGGTTATTAGAACAATGCATATTTATATACCCAAGCCTGCGGTGCTGCTATGAGAATTTCGATGGATTTGGAACTGCGAGATACGCCGGGGCAACTCATGCACGTTTTGGCCCCCATATCAAACCTAGGCGGCAACGTCACAAGCATTCTGCATCATCACGACAAAAAAACTGCTCGCAATACGGTTCCAGTCTCTTTAGTTTTTGAAATGGATGAACAAAAGCTCGAAGAGCTTCAGCAAAAACTTGATGAGAACGACGTTTTGATCGTGCGGATGGGGAAGATGAGATTGCGCACGAAGACGCACGTTTTGCTTATCGGGCACATCATTCACACCGACTTGAGGGAGACTATAGACGCAATTGATGGCACCGGCTTCGCGGAAGTTCAAGATCTGAGCTTGTCGATGCCGGCTATTGACAGCCCATCTTCTGCATTCGTGACCATAATGGCGACCGGCGTTGAGGAACTCAAACAGTCCGTCGAGATTCTAAAGGATATCGCTCAGCGCAAGGATTTGCACGTTATCGAGCCGATAGACGACCGCGGGGTCGCGGGAGGCTGAAAAATGCAGAACAAGACACCTCCCGTCAAGCTCTCCATTATAGGATTTGGAGCGGTCGGGCAAGGAGTTGCTGCGCTTGTGCAGAAAGTCCCCCAATTGAAAGTCGTCGCTGTCGCCGATTCAAAAGGGGTGGCCCTTATGCCTGATTTAGAGGACGTGCTCGCTCGCAAGAAAGCAGGCCAGCCCATCGCAAATTCAGATCTCACTGCGTTGGACGTTATAAGAACTGTTGCCCACGACGTTGTCGTCGAAGTTACGCCGACTAACGTCGTCGACGGGGAGCCAGGTCTGACGCACGTGCGGGAAGCGCTAAGAAGCAGGCGAAACGTGGTTACGTCAAACAAGGGCCCTCTGGTAGTCGCCTTTAATGAGCTCAACAAACTTGCACGTGCCTCCGGGGTTGCTTTGCGGTACGAGGCAAC
Source organism: uncultured Methanomicrobia archaeon (assembly GCA_964534635.1). Taxonomy (GTDB): domain Archaea; phylum Halobacteriota; class Bog-38; order Methanoflorentales; family Methanoflorentaceae; genus Methanoflorens. The sequence continues at coordinate 17,899 of CAZHSW010000044.1, read as the reverse complement.
CGTCGGGGGTGCCATGCCGATCATTAATTTGATACGCGACACCCTCGTTGGTACTCGAGTTCTCGACATAAGGGGCGTGCTAAATGGCACGTGCAACTACATATTAACCCGGATGGTCGAAGAAGGGCTTGATTACGATCAAGTCCTGAGCGAAGCGCAAGATATGGGTATCGCGGAAGCCGATCCAACTTATGACGTGACCGGCATTGACACTGCGTGCAAAGTCGTTATACTGGCTAACGCGTTTTTTGGCCGCAAAATCACTTTTAAAGACATAAACGTAGTCGGGATAGAGCGCATCACGCTGGATGCACTACAACTCGCGCGGCAACGAGGCTATGTCGTGAAACTCATCGGCGACGTAAAAGAGCTTTCAGTCTCACCAAAATTGATTTCGGTGAGACATCCCCTGAACGTCAGCGGAACGCTCAATGCCGCATCAATTCTGACAGAAACGGCGGGCGAGATCACCGTCACCGGCAAAGGCGCAGGTTCCGTTGAGACCGCAAGCGCCGTACTGGGCGATGTTCTGAGTATAATCCAGCAACGGCATTGACCGTGTTGACCCGGCGGTGAACGGGTTGCTAACTCACTTATCGCTCGGACGAGGCAAGTCGTGCTGCGCGACAGACGATTCCTCCCCTCTTTTGACGACCGAGGATATTGCGATGCCGGTCAATGCGATAATAATCGCACCGGCAACGGAGAACATGAGCAGCTGGAAGCCAGTGATAACCTCGATGGTTCTTGAAGTCTGAATGATCGCGTCTGCAGGATTGACGACTGGAACCGGCTTGCCACCAAGTGCCAATATCAATACGCTCGCGCTCCAAAAAATTAGGCCGGTGGCAAAGATGAAGAACGGAAACCCCCAGTATCGCCACGCGTGTTTCGGGTCACTTAGGTAAGCGTCTATAAGGCGGCCAATGGCCGCGATGACGCCGGCTCCGACGAACCACCACGCACTGGTGTCAATAAAGACAGCAGCAGTTAGCAAGCCTCCATAAGCAGCGAAATTGAGACTCAAAGCCGTGATAATACCCTGTGCCGTTCCTATGATTGCGAGCGCGAAGGCTGCAACGTAGGTCACAAACGAGATGTTGCCTCCGTAAAACGACGACTTGATGCTTTGAGCAATTCCCTCGAGAACGTGGTCCAAGCCAAGCCCTCGGAAGAGAAGAAACACTCCGATAAAAGCGCTAATAACAATTAGAGCGCCTTGGGGGTATTGCGCGAAAGAAAACAAAGCATACAATATCAATATGAGTCCGATAGGAATGAGGATTGTGCTGGCAATTTTTGGATCCTCGAAGAGCCTCTTAATGGTATAGTAGGTACTTTCAAGGCTTTCAGACTGTCGGATGACGACGCGTTTCACGGCGTCGAGTTTCACACGAGACTGAACGATGGGTAGGACAAACTCATCCTCGGCACCGTCGGAGACGATGATCACGCTCGTCGCGTTGACCTTTTTAAGAACTAGGTCGAGCTGGTCAGCAAGGGTTTGGTCCGATTTTAAACCAACTTCCTCGTTGCCTGATATGGATGCGATTTCAACATCCGTGGCCCGTTTTTTCAAGTCGTCGTAGACTCGAATGCCTTCAAAAATTGCGTTTATATCAGAATCTTCGGGATCGGCTAGTCCTAGCTGTAAAGCGGCATTCAGATTTTCGGACCTGCCGATGACGGGACCCTCAATGTGTGCTTTCGACCCGAGATCGTTATCGCGGTCTATGCACAAAACAAGCTTCATTACTGCCTCTAAGGATCACCGGTTACAGAAGACCAGAGCGCTGCAGAAGGAGGAGGTCGTCCGTCTCAAGTTTTTGTCCGTCTTTGAACATTGCATAAACCTCCTCCGCTCGTTTGAGCACATCTACCTTCTCTCGAGATTCGCGCGCTTCTTTGGACCGTTTCTTGAGACTGGATATGATCTTGTCGTAGTCCCTCAGTTCTTTTTCTATCTTGATGTACGTATGGTGCTGTTCGTCGGCACTCTCCTGAGCGCGCACAAACTCTTTGTGTGCTGCATCCGCCTGAGCTCGCACTTTGTCCGCTTCTTTGAAGCATTTTAGCATCTTCTCATGACATTGCTGTGCGAGGTCGGCGTTCTCGGTGAGCTGTTTGTGAAATTCGCTTGCTTCTGCTCGGAGTTGTCGTGCTTTTTCAAGCGCCTCTTTGAGTTCGGCGTTGTTCTCAAGCTCGGCGCGCTTCTTTCTATATTCCTCCCAGAGATGGGCGATGCGATCGACTAGCTCACGCTCCTTTTCCGTACTTATGACCTCTGTTTGCTGCTTAAACTCCAGATGATCAATTTCGCGCTTAAGCTCGCTTAACGAAAGTCCGCCCGCAACTTTGAACTTTCGCTTTATTTGGTCAGCCTTTGCGAGAAGGCTGTTCGCCATCTCGTTAAGGCCATCGCGCCTTTCCTTGCTCTCTGACACGAGCTTGTTGAACTCATCTCGCTTATCTTTGGACTGCTGGGCGCTCTCTATTAACGCTCGAGTTCTCGCATTTAACTCGTCACGTCGCGCAGCTGACTCGCTCGCTTCAGCATTGAGCCGATTGCGCTCACGCTTCGAGACTTCGGCCTCTTTTTTTAGCACCGCTTTCTTTTCCTGCAACTCTTTCAGCATACGCTCCTCTTCTTAATACAGGCAGTATCAAGCTGAGATCCTTCTTCGTGATAATGACGTCTGCAACATCGTAAAGAATTGGACTTGCGTTAAATGCTATCGAGAATCCGGCGGCTTCAAACATGGAGATGTCGTTTGCTCCATCGCCGATCACAATGCAGTCTTCAAGCCCAATTCCCTCCCGCTCTGCAATCACCTCTAGCGCTTTCTTTTTGGAGTTATTGTGCACTAACGGCCCCTGCACCCCGCCAGTCAAAACGCCGTCTTCTGTGATGAGCTCATTGGCAACATAACAGTCAATTCCCAATTCTTGAGCGACGCGACGAGCAACGATAGTAAATCCGCCAGAAACCATAGCAATCTTGTACTCTTTCTTTAGTTCGCGTATGATATCTTTGGCTCCTCTCATTAGCGGAATAGTTATGGCGACCCGGTCGACCTCCGTCACCGGCAATCCTTTTAAGAGCTTCACTCGTTCTCTTAGCGCCTCTTCAAAATCCATCTCTCCTCTCATGGCGCGCTTCGTGAGCGCTACCACGAGATTTTCGACTTTGGCCGCTTTCGCTAATTCATCGATTGCCTCGCCATCGATGAGCGTCCCGTCCATATCGAAAATAATCAGTATTGCACTTCCGCTGCAAAATAATCTACCATGCGGGGAATTCGTAGGCTCCGAGCTCATGGCTGAAGCAGTATTCGACCTCCTGGTAGTCATTTTTAAACTCTACCACATCTTTTTTAACCTTTTCGGGTGCTTCACCGTTAAGCACGCGCGATATGAGCTTTGCTACAACTCCCATCTCCGACTCGTTCATGCCAACTCGCGTGAGCTCTTGAGTCCCAAATCGAAGTCCTGATGGGTTTTCTGGAGCATTGTGATCATCCCAAGGTAAAAGGTTCTTATTAGCGATTATGTTGGCTTTTTCGAGAGCTACCGCCAAGGCACTCGCACGCCCTACGTCGAGCACAATTTGATGGGACTCGGTGAACCCTTTTTCAGGACAAAGCACGTTAAATCCTTCGTCGTAGAGCTCGGCACCGAGCTTCTTTGCGTTCTTGATCGTTTGACGCGCGTAGGCTTTGCCGAATTCAAGCATTTCTAAGAGCGTAACGGCTAGACCTGCAACGTGATGGAGGTGGTGGTTGCTCACAGTTCCAGGAAATACCGCCTCATCGATCGCATCTGCTAGTGCGCGCGTTGAAAAAATTATGCCGCCTTGAGGTCCTGGGAACGTTTTATGCGTCGAACCGGTCATTACGTCGACGCCCTCCTTCAGTGGATTCTGAAACTCCTCGCCGGCAATGAGACCGAGCACGTGAGCGGAATCATAAACAATAGCAGCACCGACGTCCCGAGCAGCGTCAAGCGCTTCTTGGACGGGATGCGGAAAGAGAAATAAGCTTGCGCCAAAGAGCACGATTTTAGGCTTATTTTTATAAATCGCAGTGACCATCGCGTCCGTGTCGATATTCATCTCTTCGTAATTGAATGGGTGTTTGATAATCCTAAGGTGACGAATTCCGGCAGACTTCATGCCATGGCTTAAGTGGCCGCCGTGCGATGTATCAAGCGCCATCAATGCGTCATTTTTGTTTGAAAGGGCAAAAAACGCAGCAATATTCGCATTAACACCCGATACCGGCTGGACGTTGACGTGCTCGGCTTTGAACAGTTTTAGAGCGAGGTCGATGGCGTGCCGTTCCACTTCGTCGATGTACTTAACGCCTTGATAATACCGCCGGCCGACCTTGCCTTCGGCGTATCTATGGCCAAAATCAGTTGCTAAAAGCTGGCGCACGGCAGGGCTCGTGACATTTTCACTCGCGATCAGAGGAAGGGATTCGCGTAACCACGTGTGATGATCCCTCACCAGTCGCGTAAGGTCCTCGACGTGCATGGCACCTAGACATTATGCGAGCCTATGATAAACCTTTCTCACTAGGCTATCCGCAGGAAGATCAAATTCGATTTTAAAGACTTTGAAAGACGTTACTATTTATATCCGGCACTGATAAGTAAAGCAGAAGCTCTTCAACATCTCAGAGGTGTCAGCGATACGACCGCTCCGCAACTCCTTGCTGATTTATCTTGCGGCGACCTTCCTGCTCGTCGTCGTTTACAGCTTTGCGTTCCTTTATTTGATGGCCAGCGTTGAAGGTAAGTCCTACACGATGGTCGACGCGATCTACTGGGTTATCGACACGTTAACCGCGCACGGTGCAGGAGATATCGTCTTTCTTAGCAGCGTTGGAAGGATGTTTACGGTGCTTGTGATGCTGACCGGAATCATAATCTTGTTCGCAATCCTGATCCCGCTCGTTATCACGCCCGTGCTAGAGAGCGTTCGAGCATCAGTCCCGACGAAATCGAAAGCTCGCGACCACATTTTAATCGTCGGCTACAACTCTATGGTTGAGGCGATCATCGAGGATTTCGATGATCGGAATCTGCCGTACTTAATTGTTCACGACGATATGAAACTAGTCCAGGCTTTGGTCGAGCGAAAGATCCCCGTCATCTTCGGAGATCCCAGCGACGAAGTGACTCTACGCAACGCCCAAATAGGCCGCGCCAATAAGGTCGTTCTCAATCAGAGCGATGAGAAGAATGCTATCGTCGCACTTGCTGCGAAGAAGCTAACGCAAGCTGATGTCATTAGTCTCGTTGAAGACATGTCAAACGCCGCATACTTGCTCTACGCGGGCGCCGACAAAGTCGTCTCGCCAAAGCAGCTTCTGGGCATTGACATTGGCCACAAGGCCGCCATGCCTGTGACGCACCAGCTTGTTGGCACAACTCCTTTGATAGGCTCGTTGCGGATCTTTGAACTCCCGATCTTAGGCGAAAGTGGTATCAACGGGTTGTCGATTGAAGAAGCTAAGCTACGCGAAAAAACCGGGGCAACTATAATAGGTGTATGGAAAGGCGCCAAGCTCACCTTCAATCCACCGCCATCTGAAGTCATCACAGACACCACAGTGCTCTTGCTTATAGGCACTAGAAAACAACTTGACGCCGCAAAGGAACTCTCGCTGTGCCAGCGTGACGGCACGCACTGTGCGATCAAGGGACACTACGTCGTCGCCGGCTTCGGTGACGTCGGAAAGCGGGTGTCGAGGGTGCTGCGGTCGAACGGTATTGAGCACATCATCATCGACAAGCAGCAGGGCGACGTCATCGGCAACGCCGCCGACAAGACCATCCTTAAGCAAGCCGGGATAACCGAAGCGTCAACGCTTGTCGTTACAGTTAACAATGATTTGGATGCCATCTACACGACTCTCGTTGCCCGAAAACTCAACCCGCAAATTGACATTATTTGTCGCGCCGTGCTCCCGCAATCAGTCGACAAGCTGTATCAAGCTGGAGCGGACTTTGTCTTTTCTCAATCAGTCGTCGCCGGCCAAGTGCTGGCAAAGTTTGTGAGGCCCAAACCGCCGGCCTCCCGTCTGCGTGAGGTCACGTTTTCAGAGGATATGAAGGTCGTCGAATATCCCTTGGACCCGTCACTTGTAGGCAGAAGCCTCGAGGACTTAAAAATACGGTCGCGCACAGGGTGTACGGTCATTGCGGTTACGGCGGGGGCAATTACCATTCCAAACCCCGATCCACGTGAAGTCGTCCCTGAGGGCTCTTTTCTTACAGTGATCGGAACACGTGAACAGATACGTGAGTTCAAGCGTCTCTTCGCTTGATGCGTTAAGCGGTCGGTCTCAACGCGCAGCGTCGTCAAATGCTAGGGCGAGACAGACCTGAAACTGATCTGCTGCATTCTCTCTCACACTTTGAGCGCGGAACTTTTTGCCTAATAAATTATTAGCCAGTTACTTCTCCAAGAGCTTCACACGTGCGCATCTGCTAACCGTCTATGCGCGTATCCGATCGTTTTTTTTGTTGTGAATCCTCCTGCAGTCAAAACAGAAGAACAGCATCAGATTTGCGGCACAAGCGGGGCTCCAAAACTGAACCGCTCAAACTCAAGGACATATTCCCACAAAAGCTGATCCTTGCAAGAAGTAGTAAATGCGGCGCGGTTTTGAGAGAGGGCGAACTCTTTTATTTCTTCTATGACCGCCCGATCGCACTTGCCGCAGTTGTGAGGTCCTCGCCTCGTGCCCCCGCCGACGGGATCGCAGATGACCGTAGCAGTCTTGCACGTCCGTTTTAGGACTTCGACGGCGGTCCACAGCCACGGAGGCCTGTATAAGCCTTTTTTCCAAAGCGCCTCAACCAAGGTACCTGTTTGCACGTTGCATAGGTTCAGTGAGATTGTGTCGGAGAACGGGGAAGCGTCATGTACCGACTGCACAGCATCTTCCAATGCTTCCATTTCCGTCAAATATGGGGGCTTGAGCAGCAGGTAAGCCTTTACCGTAAAACCGCTGGCGTGGGCAGCCTCCGATGCCCTGACGAAGTCACGAAACGCAAATCCTTTGTTGATGTAATCGTTGCGGATCCGGTCGTTCGACGTTTCAAGGCCGATTGCAACTTCAACGTGTTCGTTCTTTTCAGCGACGTCTTCGCAGATCTCGAACGTGACAAATTCCGGCCGACTCTCAACGATGATTTTCGGCGTATCCCGTAGCTGGGACAGTATGTGGTTTCTGGCATCGATCGGAAGCTCTCCTTGATCAAAGAAGCTGCCTGAGGTGTACAGTTTTACGATCTTAAACTCCTTGCCATAATGTGTAAGCGTTTCGTTGAATTGCGTTTGAATGTCAGAGGCTTGCGCGTCAGGATCTGAGTCGGCAATGTAGCCACACATAGTGCAGCCAGCACTGCGCGCCCAAGAGCATCCTTTGGTCTTAAGAACCATGGTTAAGGAAGGCACGATCTCGCCGTTCAGCAGGTCCCGGGCGATCCAGGCAAGCTTCGTGGTTTCACGTGCGCGCGCGTCACGTTTCCTTGCCGCTGCGGCTTTTTCAGGAACTGACTCGCGAACCAAGTATCTCTTTTTCATAGCAACTCCAGATGCCGGACAGCTACAGCGCTGCCTTTTTTTGATGCTTGCATCTCCCAGCCGCTCATCAGCGCTCTCCCGACTCCAATAACTTTATCGTTCGCGACGATCACCTCATCGAGAGGTCGTATTTCGGGGTCGGCATTCAGGACGCCGACCGCAAACACCGTCCCTCTCGGCATAAAGTCGTCAATTCTCACGCAGTACCTCTTTTTCATCTTGCTCAGGTACCTTCTGGCACCGTCGACCGTAAGGGCAAGGGTGTGGTACTTGCCGGTGATTGTTGCGATGCGCTTTCCGCGCTCCGAAGCGTAGTACATCGGAAAAAGCCCCCGAATTTTCGGAGTTCGTGGAAAGATCGCTTCTGAGGCCTGAGGGCCAAATTCATAATCAGCAAGGTCGCGCACGATATCGAATCGCAAATCGCGCCGCGGCGGAGAAAAAGCTTCAACCTGTTCGTGCGCGACCGAGCGCAAGCGTTCGAGCGAGGCGGGACTCAGAATGTCATCATCATCGACAGTATAAACTACTTCTATCCCGAGAGGGGCCGTGGCAGCATCAGAGATCTGTCGGTAAGGCCCGCTTACGTGGGCGATCACACTTTCAAAGGCGTTCGCTGAGAGATATTGACTGAGTCGTTCGATCACCCACTCTCTTTCGTCGCACGTCCATTTGCCCGTGACGGGTGCATCGTAGTTGCTTGCGGGGTACAAAATCTCAAGGCTGCGGGGAACGACACCGATGGGCGAGGTGATGATTGCTTCGTTAAGATATTGACGCAGCTTACCGAGACGTGCACCAACAATCCGGTGAGATCGCGAAGTAGAGTAGGGTTTTCGCGCGGAACACGGAAGGAGAAGAAGCACCCCCGCCCTTCTCTGAAGGCGCTCAACGACGCGCTCGTTAAACCGGCGTATTTCAGGCCGGTTGAGTGATTCTTGAGAACAAGCGCGGAGAGTCGCAATCCTCACGATCGGTGATCGCCGCTCAAAGTACCGATACTCTTTGTCGAGCAATCGCAACAGGGCTGTCGTCGTCGCAGCTGCTCTGCATCGTCCCTCCACGAGCTCCCTTAAAGTCCCACGTTCGATATGTTCGGCTATCTTGCTCAGCTCTACCCTGAGGCTTTCTTTGTTATGTTCTGCCGCCAACGTCACCTTTTGTTCGAATGAAAGCTCGGTTACATCAGTGCCATTGCAGGCGCGGCACACGCAAGGTCTGCGCCAAACCTCGCTGCAGCGGCGTTCGCCGTCGGCATCAAGGAAGTACCCCTCGCGGGCTTTGACCTCCACCGCGATGGAATCAACTAGGTCAGCGCCAGCGTAAACAAGCAAGCTCAAATTCTGCGGAGTTGCTAGAGCTGGCACGTAAAGCGCAGAATCTGGATTTGCGCACTGCCTAGCTCTTAACAGTGCTTCAGTCAGGCCGCGCGGATCACCGCGTAACCTCGCTGCGGCTGCAAGGACGACTATGTCAGCATCGCCTCGTTCCGCGCCAGCATCGCCTTCAGCCGGGACCACAGTGACGTCGATCTCAGTTTTGCAAGAGATCAGTTCCTGGAGGAACTCAAGTTCATCTTTAGACTCGAAGGTGTGGGGGGTGGGAAGTTCTTGGTCGCGCCAAATGAGCGTTCCCAAGCGGGCGGCACCGTCCCGCACCTTGGCTTCAAACTGGCGCGTCATAGTAATGTCACAAGGGCACAAGCGTTACAAACGAGCTAAGTCCGGCTAGATCGGCGTGAGCCCACTTCTCGTCATAGGCAAAGGTTGCTTCAACGTTTTTAGATCTAATGAGTTCGATGAGAGTTCTCAGGGCGGATTTGACTGAAGCCCAGTCCGGGTCTGGGATTTCAGATTGTCCTATCGGGTATGTTTCTGCAAGTTGTTTTGGATAGGGGCCAAAAGGCGCTTTCATGAGCAACGTCATATCGAACTCGTGTTCGAGATGTCGCGTCCTCTGCTCGTCGGTAGTAATGAGCACCTTGCCGGCTAGTTCAATGTTTCGAAGTTTCTGCGAATAACGCTTAACCGCAGACCGTGCTGCAGATTCCGTGCACGTATAGAGAAAAGATTTTCCCGTAGGTTCAATCGCTTCAAATGGTGTGCAGCTTTTTTGCACCACTCGAAGGGCCTGCAAGAGCGCCGGATGTTGGCATCGTCGTTCGACAAGCTCCCAAAGCTGACCATTGACTATTGCTTGCTTGATTGTCTTAAGCTCAGTAAGAGATACTCGGAGGTTATGCTCAGCAAGTTCCCGTTCGGACAGACCGCATTCGGCATTGGAGCAGACGGGGCACGAGCACGGCAGATAGGTTAAGTGGTCGAGCTTATACGTACCAGTCGGGGTAAGATAGCGGCGGTCTCTCGCATAGATCGCGTAGGCGGCCGAGTCGAAAAGATCGCACCCCAGCGCGACTGCAAGCGCAAACATCATTGGATGCCCTGCCCCAAACAAATGAACAGGCTCGCTCAGCGACAATCCCGTCTTGCACGCCATAATGACGCGGCTCAGGTCGGCATATCGATATGACTCTAAGAGCGGAACGACTGCGCCGATCGCGTACAGGTCCGCGTTGAGCTTGCTAAGCTTTCGAGCCTGTCTCTCTCGCAGGTCCAAATGCGTCGATCCTTGTATAGGCGCTGCCAGGAGCATGTTGGTTTCGCGGTTTGAAGTTGCTTCCTCAATCCGCGCAAATGTCACGTCAAGTTCGCTGACCGTTCGCATAAACGGGGCGTCAGGCGGGGTGGGTACGTCGATTGGAGTCCCTATGTCCGACCCGACATCGCGCTGGAAGGCAACTATCTCGTTTGAGTCTGCTTCTATGGAGCCGTAAGTCGAGAGTTGAAATGATCCGGAATCGGTCATTATTGGCCCGTCAAACCCGAGCAACTCGTGAACCCCTTCTGAAAGCGCCGCCTCCCTCAAACGAGAATTTCGAAAGATAACGTAAGCGTTCGTCATCAACGCTTGAGCGCCCATCCGACGCAGTTCGTGAGGAGCGATGAGCGTGACATTCGGATTTACGACGGGCAGCAAGGCCGGCGTTTCGATCGGCCCGTGAGGTGTAAACAATTTGCCGATACGCCCGAATGCGTCTTTATGTGTTATTTCAAATTGATCGTGCATCGCCACCTCGTGGGACGATGAGAATCTGTCGAATCTGGGCATCGAAAAAGTTGTTCATATGTGCAGGGCGAATGACGATAGCCGTGTCTGAACCGCTGCCTGTGCCACCGACGGCAATAAGGTCTTCGATTGGCACCGCGCCGGCGTCAGCAGCCATGATGGCTATCTCAACACAAACTTTGAGTCCGTGTCCGAAAAGGGAGCGGAGAGCTTCGGCGATGGTCTCTACTCGAGAAATGCCGCCGAATCGCCTCGAAATGCTCCGTTCGACGCCCGAGAGCACGTGCGACTGGGTCAGTACTGTGACTCCTTCGCTCTCTAGCTTTTTTCGTTTTTCTGCGTCAAAGTGCTGAGTCCCCTCTTGACTAAAACCCGTATGGTGTGTCACTACGACAAGTTCTGCTTTGTTCTTGAGTGCTGCAGCGAACTTAATCGCGGTAGAACCGGTCGTACTCGCCACGACGACTCGTTTTAGGCCGCTTTTGACGACATAACTCTGCACGGCGTTGATTACGTCTTCAGTGTTTTGAGGGCCGGGCGTTTCCAGGTAAATTATTTGCTCTTTCCGCATTGCGCATTCCACTTTTTCGCAGAAAAAGAAGCTGTGTGCTATGACCCGCGGGTCTTAACTACGTCCTTCAGGATTCCGAGTGTCTCTCGCGAAAACAGGTCGGCAATATCTCTTCCGATCGAAAGGCTTTCGTCCGGTTCGATGCCGAGCGACGTGAGGCTTGTGACGGCGACGCCTTTAGGGGTGCCGCTCGTCGTGACATTAATCCCAAGGTGCATCTTCTCGCTTGCTATGCTCGCTGTCGCTATGCTTACCGTAAGCTTCTCATCGGCGATGTAAAGATCATCGCCGGTTCTCGTTGTTTCAACGCCCCACATGTTGAGCACGGTTTGCGCCGAAATAACCAGCAGTCGCTGGAATAAGTAGGCGACCAGCATGTTTCCAGGACTATCGAACCGTTCGACGATGAAATGAAGTACATCATCGCCGGTTATCCTGGTTTTTCCGCGAATGTCCTCGCAGTCTTTCATGCGCTCTTCCGAGACGTCCATTCCACCTCGAAAAACGATAACGCAATCGCCGAGTACGCCGTAGCGTTTGTAACCCCACAATGGTTCTATTTGAGATCCATTGTAAAATACGGGCTCTTCTATGACCTCAACGAGCATAGTCCATAATCTTTTTTTGAACTTAAATAGTACCGGTCGCGAAGTTAACGCATATAAAACTTTAAAACGAACTTATGATCGTGAAGATCATTGGCTTTTCGTCTCTTAAGGCGACTCTCTTGGCTTATCCAACCATGGAGCTACTGCCGCTCTCAGGCAGCCTTTCGCTCGGAATAGGAAGGCGAACCTGCATCGGCAAGTGGCACGCTGGTGTTTACCGTTCGTGCGACAACGAAGAAGTACCTGTGTGCAGCAGCTGCCGAGAGGTTAACCCTTGCGCGATATGCACCGGGACGTGCTTGAAAGGCGAAAAAACGTGTTTGCAAGAGCATGCTGTGTACCTGGCGATGTTCCGGCCAGACATTTTTAAGATCGGCGTTGCGAAAGCAAATCGACTCGATGACAGGCTCCGAGAGCAAGGTGCCGACGTGGCGGCAGTCGTTGACTATTTGGTCGATGGCGAATTAGCTCGTAGCCGTGAGCTTGAGCTGCAGAAGCGTTACAAGATTAAAAGCACCGTTCGCCATTCTGAAAAAACAAGCGTTGACACAGAACTCGACTTGGCAACTTGGGGAGCGATGAAAGCTAAGATGGAGCTTCAAGATGAAAGAAGGCTCCGCTATTTTGATTTACCTTTATGGATGCGGCCGTTGCAGGTTAAGAACGAACTCTTTGGCCGCGTCATTGGCGTAAAAGGGAGGCTACTCGTCTTTGAAAAAGACGCGACGTTGTACGGCTTTGACCTGAATGATGTCTTGGGTGCAGAGGTTTTTCCGATTGGAAGCTCAGAGAGGCAGGTATCCCTTCGTACATCGTAAAGCCATTCTATCTGATTCCGATGTCCCTGTGCAGCCTTCGTCCCAGAAACGTGTGATAAGGTTCTCGTGGCGGCCTTACTTGTTACGCGGCCAAAAAGGAGACAAACGAGGCCAGCAAGACAATCCGACGATTTCCTCAAGCAGAAGGTGCTGTTCCGCAAGGGAGTTCGCAGCATAGAAGATCGCGCGGTCAACGCCGTTTCAGGCGGTGCACAGTATATGGCGTTTGCCACAATCTTGACTAATTCTGTTTTGAGATCTTTGACGTAAAAGAATTCGTTGTGGAGCATACAAACTAAGCCTGAGTCTGTCTTAGTCTAGTTGGAAATCTTCTAGTGAACGCTGGAGCATCGAGGAGGGGTACGTTATACGCGTGCCATCAACTTTTGCAAATGTGGTGAGCTGGTGATCTACAGATCGCGATGCGTCTATGATATGCACGACCTCCCACCCCAGCACACAAAGATAGTCAGCGATAATTCGACGATGGCAACGCGTCCAAAGGATTTCAGCACACATAATAGCTACGGTTTTTTTTCCGGCAAGAGCAGCAAGTGTTGCCAAAGAGTCAGAAAAAGCTTCGGTCAGCGCGTAATCTGCGTAGTTTTTGAAACTTTTGACCTTCCACGCCGTATTTGGCGACTCTCCGGAACGTAGAGGTCTAAACCCTCCAAGCCCTTCTCCCAACCAGCGATATTGAATTCCCAATTGCGGCAGCTCGTATTCAAGCACTTCCTTATTGAATTGAGGATTCGCGAGCGAATGGGGGTAGCTGCGCACATCGATCACAGCTGAAATAGCGTAACGTGACAAAATCGACGTGAATTCCTGCAGGGGCCTGTTCGAATGCCCCACAGAGTAGACCAGCATGAGCTTCGCGTGTACTAGTAGTCGCCTGATAAAGATTCTTTTTTTGCTTTAGCGGGCGCTCGACTGGAGATACTGTCACACAAACGCCCGCACAATCAGCTTGCGAGCAAGCAAATCTTATACTAATGCTGCTTTTTTGTAGGTATATGAGTGATCTTAGCGCACGGAATATACAGTGAATCTTTGTGCGCTGACCGCGCTAACGCGTGAAGTTTGCAGATAGTCAAGAAGGGGATGAGGATGCCGGTACCAGACACCGAAGCCAACAGGAAGAGCTGCATTTGCGATAAAGGGGATTGTCCGACTTACAATCAGAATGCGCTTGTCGACACGCTTTTTTGCGCTATAGGCGCAAGTCCGAAAAATCCGCGACGTGTCAAATGTCCGTGCGACGTATGTCCTATATGGGTAATATATAACTTAGGCGACGCCTACTATTGTATCGAAGGGGCAGCAAAAGAGTAGCCAAACTTGTCGACGTTAAATATCGAAGGATAAGCGATTAGTCGTCGCTCAGGTGAAAGGAGACCCTTACATCACGCGTGGATCGCTTGGTTCTCCAAAAAGAACTTGAGACCTTTTGGCGACTTTAAAGGCGAATATCGCCCAAGGATTCGGATCGGACAAAGGGGGCCTCAGGCACCCAAGAGCGCAAAGACCGCACTCTGCCGTTGTCAGAAGTGACCGAGTGTGCTTTGAACTGGTTGTCCTTCAAGCTGTGTATCGTCGTAATCGAAGTAGTTGAGGATCCTTCCGACGGCAGGCAGAATTTGATGCTTGATGTAGTATTCAACGTCTATTTCCTGTTCTTGCCCGTAGCTGTTGAGCACTTTGCCGTCCTTCTGAGTAAAAATCTCGGCAGGGTACGAGCGGTCCCCGATCGATCCAGAACCTTTCACCACGAGGTACGCTATTTTCGCACCTACATCAGCCGCGAGGCCTAATTCTTTTGCTCGCTTGGCTGCCCGTACGTGAGCTTGAACGGATTCGTAACTCGCAATTCTCTTCGTGAGCGTTTTGTAAATGATAAGCTTCGCGAGCGGGATCTCGCCGGCCCGAAGTTGTTTGATTGTGTTGGTAACGAGCTCTGCAGCAGCCGTTGGCTCTCGCTTTTTGAGAATAATCTTGATGACGTCAGACTGCAGCTCCTTGGCAAGTGCACACCAGTCACCGCGACGCACTTCAAGGCCTCTGACCACGATCGTCCCATCCTCCGTAATCCCAGCGTAGCGCTTCTTCTTCTCGGTAAAGAAGATGGCCTTGTAATGTTCGTGCACGTCGAGCCGAATGGGATAGATTTTTGAAAGGTCTTCAATAAACGCACGGACTCTATCCATTAACTCAGCTGCCATTAGATCCCCCGGTCGCGCATAGGAGCTCCAGCGCGTGAGTTTGTCGTTCCGTCAAACCCACAAATCACTCTATTAACCAGACGTCGCTGGGCCTCCATCAACGGCATGCCGCAAATCACCGCAAATCACTCTTTCTTAAGCTTTACGAAGAGACTGTCGGTATCTCCGTAGATGACCTCAAGGCCGTGCTTCTCGGCACGCTCAATAGCGTCCTGTATGATGGTGCGTCCCCACGCTGTCGTAGCTTCGGCACACTCTTTACGGTACCACTTCGCTGCGTGCCATCCAGTATACCCATAAAACGCGTTTGTGAGGATTTTGATTGCGCTCTGATGAATATCAAGAAGAGTATAATCTGATGAACCTTTGTCAGTGTGGCTCATTTGCTCCCTCACCTTTCTTCTTCTCTCAATCAAGTCCGTAAGGATGAGTTTGAAAAACCCGTCGGGGTGCTTCCGGAATCGATACTGCGTCTCCGGGGCTTCGTAAAACTCTGCTGGCCCCTCGTCGGCAGACAACACTGTGTCTGGCGAGATATTGTAACTGATCATTATTGAAGGGTACATCGACGAAAAATCGAGGCTGAGCACATCTTCATGCACGCCAGGCTTCGGAAAGAGCACAAAACCTCCGGCATAGCTGCCTGATCCGCCTCCCTTAGAAGGCACGATTTCGCCCATCTTGAACGCCTCGGCGCCCAATAGAGCCTCAACTTGTCTGCCCCGTCCCATTCTCGAAACGTCGTCGAGAGGCTGTCTGACCATACGCGCAAATTCAAACTGAAGAGGAAGCAGCCGTTCGGCAACCCCCCACGTACTGACCACGTCCGCTTTCGCATAATCAAAAAGGGCTGTCCTAAGCTCTTCATTGTTCCAGTAGCGAGCCATGTCCCAACCCGGCACCTGCACGCGCTCTGATTTACGCATGACCCCCATATAGTCGGCAACGTTGTCCAGAGTTTTCACACTGATCTCTCCGATGTCACGTTTTGCCACCTTGTAAAGATCGACGTTGCTTCGTCCGAATATCTTGACCTCTTTCACCCCACCTCCGGCACTGAACTTTGCAGGGCTCTCGTCCCGTCCGATGGTAAGGCGAAGTTTAAATTTATCCGCTCTCGTTTTCAAGTATTGCCAGTCAAACTCGTCGGTGTTATAGCCTACTATAACGTCGGGGTCGTACTCTTTTAGGAAACTGATGAAGTCCTCGATGAGACGCCTATCATCTTCGTCGTCTTCCAGCGATATGAAGGCCGGTTCGCCAGCCCCGGTCGCGATGGAAATGATAATGATAGGGTCTTTGCTCGGAATTGGAACTCCCCCGTGGCTTAGCATCTCACAGTCGAAGGCCATCATTTTGAGATCGGGATTCTTGCCGCGCGGCACTGCTTCTATGTGGTCGACGTCGATGGCGAAAGAAAAATGCAAATCCGCACGTTCACGCCCCTCGACCAGAACCTGATCCACGGGCACCAATTCACGATCGATTATGTAGCGCACGGCGAAAAGAATATCCGCCTCCCGCACCCCTACACCAACGTTTGCTACCTTCTCGCGCAAAATCGGCACGTGTTGGGGATGATCTACGTAGACTTTGAGCACGGGGAGGGGACGCCCAAAATCTCTGCGCGTTACTTGCTCGGTGCGATTGGGTCTAATTTCTTCTCCGGATCGCGTCCCAACGACAGACATGACCGTATCGACGTCTTCGGTCACCGCATAAAAATACGGTTCAAAATTGGCATCGTAACCGACAATATTACGACCTAACTCATCTTTCAGCCATAAACGAATTACAGCGCGACTGTTGAGCGTCACGTAATCGACGTCCAGGAGAAAGCACTGCAGCTGCATCAATTAACGAGAGTTTTGATATTAGATAAACGTGCCGCGGAGCGACAGCACTCGTCACGGCCTTAGAAAAAGGAGTCTATTTCTTTGATATCCAGATCATCTTTGCTTATTGCGCTATCTTCCAATATGGAGCGGCGAACAAGCACCGTAATATCTGACCGAATAGCTAGCGCGATGCAGTCGCTCGGGCGCGCGTCGAGTTGTTTTTCTGTTCCGTTAACTTTGATTGAGAGTTGGGCGTAATAGATCCCTTCATCGACGTCGTCAATGACGACCGTCGCAATGCTTGCATCAAAGTTTTCGAGTATTGACATTATCAAATCGTGCGTCATGGGGCGCGACGGGATCTCTCCCCGCAGGGCAGCGTTGATCGAAATTGCCTCAGAAATGCCGATATATATCGGCAGGAAACGATGTCCATCGTCCGTCAACAGCACTACCGGTGTATGCCCGGTGCTAGTGCTTACCATGTAAATGCCTTTGACTTCGACGGGTGTCACATCGTCTGTCATTATTTGCTTCAAAGCTTCAGCTGTATATTAACCTGACTGCGGTGAACATACAAAAATGGCGACGCCAACGCGAGGTTGAGGTTCGTACAATTGATTTGAACCTTAAGAAATCATGCTTAGGCCGGATCGCTTGCCCTTGTACCGATAGCGCACAGCTGCCCAATGTACCGGTTTAGATTCAATGAAAAATTGCTGAACGATGTAAAAATTGCTGAACGATGTAATTTGCACAACCTCATATATACTGCAGGGGACATATTGCTGGAGTGAAGGATCATTTGCGATCGATGCGCATTTGTTTGTTGTTGAAGCCATGAAACGGATTGTTATAGTGGATTACGGCTTAGGGAACCTAAGGAGCGCAACACGCGGCCTTGAACGTGCTGGAGGAAAAGTAACAGTCGAGTCGGACCCAAGTCAGTTCGATATGGCCGATGGCCTCGTCCTTCCGGGAGTGGGGGCTTTCAAGAGTGGCATGCGAAACGTGCAGGCGCAGAAAAAAGCGTTACTGCGATCGGTAGGCGAAGGCAAGCCCTTGTTGGGGATCTGTCTGGGCATGCAGATGTTGCTGACTGCGAGCGACGAAGGGGAG
>CAZHSW010000043.1:0-11568 GCA_964534635.1 uncultured Methanomicrobia archaeon | reverse complement strand
GAGAGCTGAGTGTTTAGACGCAGTTACGACTGATTTCCCATACGGACGTTCTGTCAGCGTACGAGCAGTTTCGTCAAATCAACTGACAGCCAGGGCGTTAGATGAGATTTTTCGTGTTCTTAAGCCCGAAAAACGCGCTGTTTTTATATCGCATACTCCCATTGAGCTTGCGCTTTTCGACGCGGGCTTTACGATTGAGGAGCGTCACTCTCACTACGTTCACAAGAGCTTGACGAGAGAGATCTTTGTAGCACGTAAGTGAGGAACGCGCCAAGGCGACGCGACACACAACGAAAAGAGGAGCGCGTTTGCTCCTTACACCCAAGCCTCAGCGCCACTCACTGAGGGATAGTCGTTACTAATCGCCGACTGACCCAAGCTTGCGATGTGCGAACATCAAATGCGATGCATATAGCGGAAAATATTTTCGTGTTGAGCAGTAATTTGTACTCCTTGGGCCCTGCCTATGGAATCTAATCCTGTTTTTATCCGCTCAAGGTCCGCCGAACCTATGTCTACGATCATTATCATTGTGAACAACCCAGAGACGACGGTCTGGCTGATGTCTTCGATGTTCGCATTGGCATTGGCGAGAAGATTTGCCACCCCTGCGACGATTCCGGGGTGGTCCGAGCCCGTCACGGTTACGACGATCCGCTCGCTACGATTGGAGTTTGACGTGTACAATCCTCCTATTCATCCGATTCTCGTGCCCGCAGGCATCCTATGCGATGGTCGCAGAAGGACGGCTCTGCCCTCGTGTTCAGCTGTGAGAACTATGCCGTGAGATTCCACGCCCATCAATGTCGTAGGCTGCACGTTGACAAGAACAATGACATCAGTTCCAACGATATCTTCAGGTGAGTAATCCTTAGCGATGCCAGCGACGACTTGCCGCGTTGCATCACCGACCTGCACCGTAATCCGCAAAAGCTTGTCGGACTTTTTGATCGGTTCAGCGTCCAAGACACGAGCGATCCGCAAATCGATCTTCCTAAAATCCTCGAGAGCGATCGTTGCTCCAGAGGCGTGAGTTTCTTTCGCCTGAGCTTCTTTAGTCGCGCCGGTCATTCTCCTGCTGAGTAAGGCCTCCAACTCTACGATCTTCTTTTCATCGATCTTTTTAAACGGAAGCGCCGGCTTGCTGAGCAGCAGCGGTTCGACTTCGACAGTGGCATCGGAGAAGTGCGTCGTTGCCAACCCGAGCTGCGCTTGTACCCTTCTCATGGTCACCGGCATAACGGGCTCTAAAAGCACTGCCAGTGCCTTTACGAGCTGAATACAGTTTTTGACCTCTCGCTCGCACGCCGTCCGATCTGATTTGACGAGATGCCAAAGCTCTTTGGATTGGAGATATGAGTTGCCATAATCTGACAAAGACATCGCTGCGTCAACGAGCTTCTTAAACTCATATTCGTCAATCGTGCGTAGCATTTTCTCACGTGTCGCCGCTATTTGCTCGATTATCGTCGGGCTGACCGGACCCTCCGGAACGCGCCCAAAATTCTTGTACGCGAAGAATAACGTCCTATAGATGAAATTGCCAAGCGATCCAACGAGCTCACGATTGATCTTCTCGCCGAACGTTTTCCAAGAAAAGTTCAACTCTTTCGTGTGTGAGGTATAAGACGCCAGATAGTAACGAAGCAGATCGGGATGGAATCCGTGGTCCAAGTAGTCGTCATCAACCCAAACTACATAACCACGACTTTTTGAAAATGTTTCACCCTCAACTTTGACCATTCCCGAGGCAACGATTGCTGTAGGCCGCGTGTAGCCTGCCGCTTTCAGCAGCGCCGGCCAGAAGATCGCGTGGTGGTAGATGATGTCGCCGCCTATGAAGTGAACGATATTCGAGTCTTTCGTCCAATAGTCTTCCCACGCACTCGTTGCCTCTTCGGTAAATGAGATGTACCCGATCGGTGCATCAACCCATACGTAAACGACAAGATCGGTGCCAGGGAACGGGACCCCCCACGACAGATTCCGCGTGATACACCAGTCTTTCAACTCGTTGGCAACCCATTCGCGTGCATAATTGCGAGCGTTTGCCGTGCCTCCAAGAGTCTCTAAAAACGTTTCCAAAAAGTGCTTGAAGGCAGAGAGCTTGAAGAAGTAATGCCTCTCCTCACGATACTCGGCAGTAGCCCCGCACGTCTTGCATCTGGGGTTGACGATTTCGCCTGGTTCGAGATGACGCCCACAGCCCTGATCGCACTCGTCTCCGCGCGCCGGTGTGCCGCAAAAGAAGCAGATCCCTTCTACGTAGCGATCAGGCAGAAAGCGACCGCATTCTGGACAATAAGCCAGCTTAATGACTAACGGATATATACAACCGTCCTGTTGAAGCTTTTTTACGATTTGCTGCGTCCTGAAGTGATTTGTAGGCGCATCGGTGTTGCCGTAGTAGCTGAAGTCAATTGACAACGTCTTGAACGTATCCTCCCAATAGCGATGATAATACGCAGCGAACTTCTCTGGCGTGGTCCCCAGCCGTTCGGCGTTAATGACTATCGGAGTTCCGTGAGTGTCTGAACCACAGACAAAAAGCGGAGTGTTCCCGAGCTTCCTATGGCATCGAACGTAAATGTCGGCTGGGATATACGTCCTTAGATGGCCGATGTGACACGGCCCATTTGCATAAGGCAACCCGCAGGTAATGAGGAGAAGCTTATTCGATTCTGATGTCATCTTTGACTTGTTCTAGCAGAATGTCATAAAGTTAATTATGGATCTAAATTTACGGAAATTCCTACTCGAGCATCAAATCTTGCGAGATGAGATTGCTTAACTTAGTGTGCAAACGCTTCCAGCTGATAAATGCATTGTGATAATAGCCTTCTATTTTAATTCTTCGAGAGAGATCCAACTTAACTTGTAGCGGCTGCTGAGTGGAAGTAATAGACGCAGGAGCGTAAGGTGGCAGACGTGCGAGTTGCCTGCGTCATCGGCCTTCTAGTCGTTGCGCGGCAAAGCTTTAATTCACGAAGCTCCTTGGTCTCCCTCAATAAGCGTTCGGGTGACTGTGTGGTCGCCAAAAAGGAGCTTTTTCTATGGATGAAGATGAATCTTGTAAGGCGTGTGGCGCTCCACTGCCTCTAAACGCGCAGTTTTGCACACAATGCGGAGCAGCAGTGGCCGGAGCCGGAGTTAAAGCTAACGGTGGCGCTGTGGCGCTTGCCTCGCCGGCCCCGACCGCGATAGATGGGGTCTTGGTAGTGAGTGCAAACTGGATCCCGGGTTACAACTTGTTAGAGACCCGAGGGTTCATTTACGGCCTTACCGTGAGAAGCAGAGGGCTGGGAAGGAATATTGCAGCTGGGCTGCGTTCTCTGGCAGGGGGAGAGATCCGGGAGTACGTCGAGATGATGCAACACGCGAGGGACGAGGCGTTGTGCCGAATGGTCGAGCATGCGAAATCAGTCGGCGCAAATGGCGTTATTAGCGCATATTTCGATTCTTCCGAGATATCTGACTATATGCAGGAAATCTTAGCGTATGGAACAGCAGTGGTGATAAGCAAAAAATAATGTAGACCGTTGCTTTCTTCGCCACAAAAAGATTCTGGAATCAGGTAGGCTAATTTTCAAATACCTTGAAAGTGAGCGGCGTTAGAGTAGCCTGACAACGGTCCATAACAATACACGCGAGAGCTTAAAAGAGTTGAACGTGACAAGCGCGCCTATAGCCCCGACTCGCAAAAAAAGAAGAGAAACGTGGCAGCAGTGATAACCCGTCATTCACCGAGAAGATCGGGCCGGACTGTGCTGAGATAATCCATGACAAAATCCGTAACGACCGCCTCGTCGACCGCTACAGTGAGATTCAATATGACAACTTGGATCAAATACGGGATTAGCGCAAAGCCGTGCAGTTTACTCCTTTGGATTCCAAATAAAGCGACGACCGCAAGAAAAAAACGTTGCCAACGAGCAGTCCAGAAATCGCCGCCAAGGCGGGTCTCGTGAAAACTTGAAACCGATTTTTAGTCATGCTGAGGACATAAAACGCAACCGTGACCTCTCACAAGTTGATAATAGTGTTGGCACCTGCCAGACACCATCCGCCGTGACCGACGGCGGCGCTTAAGAGGTGAACGATGAAGATTATGAGGGATCCCATAACTCGTCCTGCTAGGATCCCTGTGAGTGGAGTAAGGTTCATATGAACGCCGCCAGAAAACGGGATGTTGGTTTGAAAGACTGAAAGGAGATTACCTGTAAGCATTCCCGCAATTGCTAATCGCTGAATCGGAATTGCATGCCGACGGGTCGAGAGGAGTGCGACGGCAACAAAACTGGAGCTAGCAGCCACCAAAACGTGACCTATTGAAACAGAAAGACGCCGTCTGGAAGGTGAATGTGTGCCATTTCTGAGCCAACCAAATCTCGGGAACTAATGCGCGGTTTCCAAGTAGTAGTTTCTGTGCGGATAATCGATGTATTTGAACACAAACTGAGAACGCCTTCGCGAACAACAAACGATATGTTTTGTATCAGGAATCCTGTTTTTCCAAAGCCGATGGTTCAACATTCAGGGTTCTAAACCGGTGAAACGGCAGTTCGTACACGACGACGGGGTTGGCAAACGCTCTCCCCTCCTTATCAAAGATAGAGATCCTCGTGTATTTGGAAGTTGTCTTGTCCAAAGAACAGGCGCCTATCGCCTCGTCAAAAAGTCGATCGACGTTCTCTCGAGATTTTAGAGAGTGCCTTCTATACCACTCCCGTGAGAGAGTGAATTGATCGACGTCTTTCTCGGAGCCTAAACTCCGCACTTTAACGTGTTTTGACTGAAGCATCAAGACGCGATCAGCAAAGGCGAACTTGCCTAAATGATTGCACAATAGCTCTTCGAGAGGTACATTTTCTTGGAGCGCTGATTCGCTTGCTACCTCGTGCTTCGAAAATACTGCGAGTGTTGCCACTGGTAGATCACGCATCTCCTCTTTCAAATTCGTAAACATCTTCTCTTCACGACAAGTGCGAATTCTAGAGGACAGAACCGACAGCTGATCAAGGATTATAAGTAAAGGTCGGTCGTCGCTCGCGCCAGCACCTTGTATGGCCGCGCGCGCTGCCCGTTTTAAGTCGGCTATGTTCAGTCCAAGATTCGCCTCAACGAGTACTAAGTGGGGAGTAATACGCTTGCTCAATTCTTCTCCCGCTTCAGCTATCCGCTCTAATATCCTCAATTCCGCCTCCGAATCGAGGGTTTTTTGGCGATGTCTTAATAGTTCTTTTGCGTCTAACCCACAATGCCGTGCTATGGCTCGCTCTGTTAATTCTTCACTGTTCATTGCATAGGTAACCCACAAAGTAATGAATCGCCTTTGTGAAGCGAATTCAGCACACCACCCGCTAAAGTCTGTTGCCTCTGCAGCGCTCGAGGCAGTAACCGCGTATAATCTGTTAAGCCCCCATCCCCCGCTTAAACAAGCGCTTAACCACTCTGAAGGCGTAGGTATGACGTTCCATTTCCTTGAATAGAAATTAGTAACAAAATCATCGAGATTGTACTCCGAAAGATGCCTCTTTCGATGCGCTGCGCTCAATAAGGCGCTTGACTGAAAAGCAAGGGTTTTCATGACGATTTCGAATGGAAGGGCGTGAGAAGCTAATGCGATTTCCGCGCGGCGAATGAAGTCTTCCCCCCGCAATCGTGCGCCATGCTCCTCTATTACGTTCAGGTACTCGAGAAATTGACTGTGCCCGCACGGGGGTCTTTTTCGCATCTGCTCAACGTGTCGTTCAATCTCCTCCGCATAAGGTCGCATTTCAGCGGTTCGAGAGAGAGCCACCAAAATCACAGTGCAGCGAATCGGTCGGTCGTGATCGGCGAGATGTCGGCATATGTGCCAGAGCACACGATTGAATGGGAGACTGGTCCCATCTCTACATTCATATTCACAGATGAATCCCTCAGTGCGGGATCCTGGCTTTAGCGTCTCGTCCGCACTTTCTGGATTGTTGAGCAAATAACTGATGATCTTTTCCTCTATCTTGGCGTGCGCCCCAAGATTTGGCGGATTTGACTCGTCGCCTGCCCCCAATTGATAGTGTTCACAGTTCCAGCCAGCGCACGCTCCCGCTTCTCGGAGTTTCTTGCTAGACCAAATATCCTCGCAGCTCCAATAGTTCGCTTGGGGATTATGTCGGACACCCGAAAGAGATTCTCCAAACTTCTCCAACACGCTCTCTTTGAGGTTAACTGAAGAGCGATCGTGATTAATTGCCGCTAATGCCATTTTTTTTCCTTGCGCTTCGGTCAGCCCTTTCGTCGCCACGTATCGGGAAAAGACTGAAATAACCTTATCCTGCTCCATATCAGAAGGCACTCCGTGGCGCAAGAGATAGCAAAGACACGGGGGATGACGGGTTACTTTCCGAAACGACTTTTGAAACGGGAGTTCATAGTTTTCACTCGTCATGTTTCCAGATCCTCAGTCGTTGACCGTTCAATAAGCGCCATCGAATGCAGGAGAGTCGGCTATTGTTAGGGGAGCAGTAACACTAATTCCAAGTCTTCTTGCCTTAGTGTATAGCTTCCGTGAGCTATTCGCGAAAGTGTTTGGCTCTTCCTCCGCCACACGTTGCTTTCTAATAGCTAAAGATTTACGCATTTAAACGCGATTCACCCTCATAAAGCGGGCGTTATAATGGCAGTCGCGCATCTTCTCTCCTATCCTTAACCAGAAGATCACCCTATCCGTTTGCCCACGGAGCGGCAAGCCCAATGTCCCGTCAGGTGATCCATTTTCTACCCATAAGCGCCGGATGCGCGCTTCTCGTTAAGGGAGTCTAAAGGCAAACACGTCCGGACGACGAACAAAGAAATCATTTAAATACGCCCAAACACCTAAACTAAGTTGTCCGATGCGAGAGCCTTACAGCACCTCTGACCTTTATGGGGGGCTTGAAAAAGATGATTTGGTGTTCGGCCTGTCTAACCTAGCGAGCTGGCCGGCTTTCTTTTACCTCTTGTTCTTCCTATTCGTGCTAGTCGTTTACAGCGCTAATCCCCTCGACCCACAGGCTTTCGCATTTTACAAGCTTTCCGTCTTCTTTCAAGTGGTTGCATTTTTCAGCATCTTCTTTGTTCCGACGCTGTTGATCTATTTCGCTCTTGACCTCACAAAGAGCATCGGACACACCTTCATCGTGTTAATATATCCCCTAGTCGCACTCGGCGGCGTATCCGCCCTCAGCATAGCCGATTTACCGTTAATGTCAGCTCTGTGCAGCTTTTTCCTCTTCATCTTCTATTTTTTGCTCGGTTTGAGTCGTTCGGCTGCTGAAAAGAGGAGCCGGCGGCGCAGCACGCACGTACGGCGCATGGCTCTTCCAAGTGTAGCAACGCGAGCTGCCGCACCAATGACTCCGCAAAAGAGAGCGAGCGATGAGCGTGCTTATGTTCGAAGGGTGCCACAACGCGCGTTATCTGGTCGCACTTACGAATTCAGACGTGACGCGCGATCTCAATACGGAGCGCCTGACGGGTTTCTCGCGAGGTTGGACCGATTTCTCGACCGATACGACTACGTGGACGGAGAGGCGGTGCCAAAGAGCTCGCGTCGCAGTGCTGCGTATCGAAGGAATCAGCGGCGAAGCGGACGTTAACCGGAAGCACGTTTGCTTCTTACGAACTGAGCGCTGAAATAATCGCCCGATGCACGATCTCCATAATAGGGAGCACCAAGCCGGGACGCGGAATTCCTATGGGCGTCTTCTGCCATATCAAGCACGCAACAGCTAGCCAATATGAAGAGACGAAGGTAGCAAACCCGACCAAGATCGCCAACTCTTTCGCTAGCTTCTTACGGCCAGTTACGTACGGGACAAACAAGGCCATCAACACAGCAGTGACGACCCCCAGCGTTCCAATGAACGGGAAACTCAGGATGCTCAAGAGATCGCTGATCGGTGGCCTGAGAAGCACTACGTACACGAGCACGACGCCCAGGAAGATACCCCAGGCGACAGAGAAGGCCCGTGCGATGCGTGAAGGATAAGCAAGGACTCCCTGGATGCTTGCGAGCGTGAAGAAGAGAAGGGGGATGTAAAGGGGCAAGTAGTAGCGCATATCGAGGCCAAATCCCTGATCTTGTATCGGAGCATAGATAACGAGGTGCGCTGTGATATAGATGAAAAACGTGCCTGCAATCGCGCGCTTTCTGTCTATCCGCAGGTGCATTTGGCCCTGGCTCAGTCTCACGAGTTTTTGCGCGACATAAGGAATGGCCGCCCAGAGCGGAACTATGAGGAGGGGACATATCTGAAAGAGCGACAAGGTGAGCGGCATCTTGACGTAGAATAGAACGTGATAAAGATTCTCCGGCCAGCTAGGACTGCTTTGTAGATTCCACGTTCCGAAAAAGAGCATCGGGAGCCTTTGGATTGCTTCCAGGAGAGATGAACCGGTATTTGCAGCTGCGCCAGACGCCTGCTGTGCAATTTCGGGGCGCGCACTTACGTAAACAGGAGACAAGAAGGGATTCCCAAACAGCAAGCAGTTGTTGACGAAATACGGAGCCATCGCTAGCAAGACTGTCGCGACGGCGCTGAGAGCTGCCTTGGTACGTTCTTTTGACGTCAGCGAATCCGTCAAAATAATAGCGATGAAGAGCGGAACAGCATCGAATACCCGCACCCAAAAACTAACTCCGACGAGTGCGTACGAGAGATATCGATACCGCTTTTTTCCATCAAGGAGATACACATAGAGGCTCCAAATGCTCGCTACTATGAGCAACACGGATGCGGTATGATCTTTGCCCGAAACAGCCCAGAAAGTAAGCGGCGTTGCGATTAGTATGTACACAGCACCGAACTCTGCGACACGACTGTCAGCGAAGTAACGTGTGAAGATACGCAACGAAATGATTAGGATCGCCAACGTTGCTAGAATGTTAAACAGCTGAATGGCCATCAGGGCGCCCCATTCGTCAAAAACGAGAGGCGGCAACCGCATGGCGAGATAGCCGTTAATGACAAGCATTGCAAGCGCGATGAGGATGCCGAGATCACGGCCGAGTCGCGGCCTACCCCACTGTCTCCCCAAAAGCCAGATGACCATGAACAGACTCAGTGACCAAAGTGCAGCGAAAAAAAGCCGAATGCCGACGGTGACGCTTATTAGGTACAAAAACGCGTAGAACGGCGTCGCGAAGACGGGGACTGCGTGCGTGTAAAAGGCATACAAGTGACCGTGAAGAGTGAACCCAAGGATCGGAGGCGAGGCTCCAAAGCTTAGACCCTCGTAAAGCTTCGCAGGTGCGGTCTCAATCCACAGCGTGCCTTTTCCGAGGTTGAAAAGCTGCGCCGCGAGTGTGACCTCGTCGTTAATGAAGATATTAACGTTCCAAATCGCGATGTAGGCAGCGAGCGACGCATAAAAGAGGAGCGCAGCCGTCTCATTGGGTAAGATGCGTCTGTAGAAGCTCAGGAGCTTTGTAAAGATCATTACTCAGACGTTCAAGATTGTGTGGCTTCCTGCTCCATAATCGCGTCATAGACTTTGACGTACGCGTCGACCATGCGAGCTTGGTCGAAGTGTAGCGCGCGCTTTCTGCAGTTTGGCCGCGGAATATCACGAACTTGCTCAACTTTCTCGATCGCTTCTGACACGCTCTCGACGATGAATCCGGTCACGCCGTCAATGAGTATCTCTGAGACGCTCCCTTTGTTTGTGGCAATGATAGGAGTGCCGCACGCGAGCGACTCGACAAGCGTCAGGCCAAATGGTTCTGCAAAAGATATGAGGTGTAAGCTGCAATACGCCTTTTTGAGAAGGGCGTTTCGCTGTTCTGCGCTAACCATACCCAGATATTGGATGTGCTCACCGTCAATCTCAGGCTTGACGCACTTCTCAAAGTATGCGCGATGTTCGCTCGCAACAAGCCCCGCAATTTTGAGCGTCATATCGGTTTCTTTTGCTAGCGCAATAGCTCGATGAGTGCCTTTGTCACGAGAGATTCGTCCGAAGAAAAGAAGGTAGTCGTCTGGCGTGTCGTTGTACTCAAAGGAACGAACGTCGATCCCGTTGTATACAGTGGCCACGTAATTTATCCCCTCCACACGGTCCGCATCACTGATCGACACGTAGTAGTTGTCACTGTACTTTCTGTACACGGGAAGAATCCTTGCGGACGAGAATCCGTGTATGGTGGTCAAGAGTGGAGTGTCCGTTAGCCGCGAAAAAGTCAGCGGATAGAAGTCATAATGACTGTGAATGATGTCGAACTCGCGGGCTTTTTCAAAAGCGTTTGATATGTGCAGCCATTGACAGACCCCAGCGTCAAGCGATTCATCTTCGTAGAAGCCGTGCGGGCATACCCACTCGAGCTTCGCACTAGTAACGGAATCGCCGGTCGCGAAGAGAGTTACGTCGTAGCCTCGCTCGACCAACCCCTCAGTGAGATTTGAAACGACGGTCTCCCAAGGACCGTAATGGCGCGGCGGAGTTCTCCATGAGATTGGCCCCAACATTCCTATCTTCAATTGATCTTCCTCTAGAAGCCGTCAATAACAACTTTCCTGCCAAGCGATGCAGAGACTATGTGCGCGATTTCGCCGGCACGACCTTAGCCGCGGTTGCGTCGCTTAGGAGTGCGTCAACGCTGTCCGTGCGCTCCCAGGGAAGATCAAGATCAGCGCGACCGAAATGCCCATATGCCGCGACTTTTCGGTAGATCGGCCGCCTGAGGCGAAATCTGTTGATTATCCAGCCAGGCGTTAGCGCGAATCGTCGCTTGATAATCTCGGAGATAGACGCTTCAGGTATGTGAGCTGTGCCGAACGTGTTGACGTAAACTGCGATAGGTTGCGCGACACCAATCGCGTAGGCGACTTGAATTTCACACTTATCAGCAAGTTCCGCCGCGACGACGTTTTTTGCGATGTATCTAGCAGCATAAGCCCCCGAGCGGTCGACTTTTGTCGGATCCTTACCGGAAAATGAACCGCCTCCGTGTCTCGCCATGCCACCGTAAGTGTCAACGATAATCTTGCGCCCCGACATACCAGCGTCACCTTTCGGTCCACCGATGACAAACCGGCCAGTCGGGTTAACATAGACCTTCGTCTGTTCGTCAATCATGCTAGGTGAGATCACGGCATCTATCACCTTTGCTTGAATGTCCTCCCTAATAGTTTCAAGCTCAACTTCAGCATCGTGTTGTGAAGAGACGATGGCCGTGTCGACTCGTCTAGGAGAGTTGTTAACGTATTCAACAGTGACCTGCGTCTTGCCATCGGGTCCGAGGTAGTCTATCTCCCCGCACTTCCTGACTTCAGCGAGCCTCAACGCAAGCTTACTCGCAAGCAGCGCAGGCATCGGCATGAGCTCAGGCGTCTCGTTGGTAGCATAGCCAAACATCATCCCCTGATCGCCGGCGCCAAGCGCTGCGTCTTCATTGAGGTCTGCAGGCGCCGACGTGCCTTCGACGTCCTGTGCTTCGTTTGTCGCAGACGCAACCCGGCACTCAAGCGACTTGTTGATGCCCTGTGCGATGTCGGGCGACTGCTCTTTGATCGACAAAACAATACCACAGTTGTCACAATCGAAGCC
>CAZHSW010000042.1:0-11595 GCA_964534635.1 uncultured Methanomicrobia archaeon | reverse complement strand
TCACTTAACTGATCAGCTAATTATCTGGCTGGCGTTAGCGAATGGCTGTTCAAAAATTAAGACGTCAACGCTGACGCTCCACGCAGTAACTGCGATGCTTGTCACTGAGGCTTTGACTGGTTGCAAATTCAAAACTCGTGGCGAGATCGGCGCTCCGGCAATAGTAGAGTGCCAAGGAAACATCCTTAGATAATGGTCAGCGCTTCGTGGCCCCACAAAGTATGCAGCTTTTGCTATTTTAACGTCAGTCGAGGTTCCGTAGCACTGTGCTTTGTGTAATGACACCAACCATTGCATCTTCGAGATCGAGAATAGGCACCCCCTCTACGTCGTGTTGAAGCATAAGATCTATGACCGCTTCACATAAGGTGTTGGTTCTCGCAAACACGACGTCAGCTACCATGATATCGTCGACAAGCAACTTCCTCACCCGCGAATCCTGGTAGTAGGACTTGACGATGTCTCTGAACTGGCTCATAGCCTTCGCGATATCGTTTTCCGTGATAATCCCAACAAGCTTGTCATCTTCTGTGACCGTCATCCACCACTTGTTTTCGTCGATCATCCTTCGCCTCACGTGGGTCACTCGGTCGTGAGGTGAGCACGTCGCAGGAGGGTCCATGATGTCACTCGCAACCCCTGTCGGCCTAACAGCCTTCACGATCTCATCAAAAGTTATCCATTTAGGCGGGGGTCCGTTGACTACGACAACGATGTCAGACGACTTGAACAGACGGGCGACCGCACCAACCGGTAGTGCGCCGCTTACAGCTTCGAATATATCCTCCATCGCCTTTGCCACGTGGAGGGATGAAGCAGGCTTAATGAGATCTTCACTAGCGCCTAGCGTTCGCGCAATGCCGCGCTTCGTCAAAATCCCGATAAGTTCGCCATCGCTGACGACGAGCAGCTGATTCACGCGGTGTTTTTCCATGAGAGATAATGCATGAGACAGCCTGTCGGATTTGTCCACAGTAAAGGCAGCGGACGCTAGATCGGACGCCGTCGCAAATGAGCTGTTGTCGAATCGCATTCGTTCCCCACTGTCAAGGTGAGCGGCTGATTCCTATTTGGCCATATATCTGACTATGTCAGTTTTGGACACGATGCCCACCAGAGTCTCATCGCGAACCACAGGAACTGCATCTATTCTGTTGATAACCATCATTCGTGCAGCACGGATCGCTGCTGACTCATCGCTTACGGTGATAAGAGGCTCAGACATGACGTCTTCGGCGACTTGTGCGACCTTACGCACATACCTATTCTTTTGTACTCCTGCTCGGTCAGCTTTTCTTACCATTACGATGTCCTTTGAGTCAGCGAACGGCTCTTGCGCGAAAGTTAAATTAGTGTGTGTGATTATTCCCACTGGAACGCCGTTTCCCTCTTGAACGATTGTTCGAAAAGTGTGCGTGCGCTCCATATCACGGAGCACATGGTTGATTGAATGGTGGCGATGACAAGTCAAAAAAGCGTCAGACATGAGCGTTTTGACCTTAGCCTTCGAATTAGTCGTGGCAAAATGGGTTATCAGATCCGTCTCAGTGAGAATTCCGAGCAGCTCGCCGTCTCCGATTACGGGAAGACAGCCGATACCATTCGCGATCATCGTTTGAGCTGCGGCTTTCAAAGGCGTGCTTGGCGCGGTTTTGATTACGTTCTCAGACATTATCGTCTTTGCGAGCGTGCGATCCTGCCGACGTCTTCTCCAACCGGCTTCCGATGATTCAAGCATCTTTGCGAGGTCATATTTTGCAATAATGCCAACTAGAGCCCCCGCATATGCGACTACTACTCGACCTACTTTATGCTTAAGCATCACATTTTTGACATGGCCAACTGTGTCGTCAGGCGCGACGACGTACACAGGCGCACTCATCAGATCGTCAACTTGCATGACTCTCCCCTGCAACAAGTCGATTACCCATCGTTCTTTAACAAACCGCTCCAGCCTGAACTCGGACAAAATCGTTATCACAAATGATAAACGACCGTGTTCTGATCATCCTCCCGAGCTGAAAAGCCCGAATTACCAAACGATATATTTCCCCGAATTACGCTTGCTTTAGCCTTTTGTAAGCGCTGCCGCCATCACTCTCAGGGAAGCTCGTGACAATAATTCCACTGCATCATGGCTCCAGAGCGTCGAGACTATCAGCAAAACACAGTCCTTCTAACACGCTATCGCTGGTCCGATCAAGCAGCCTGCATTGGCGGCTTTCATTGAGGTTGTTTACTCAGCTTTCGATCAACCACAATGTAATCCTTAATCGCCCTTACAGCATCAAATGGCACAAATATGAAGTCGTTTTCTGTGCGAAACTCCTGGATGTTAATGTCGGGATCGGGTTTCACTTTGAGATCAAGGATATCGCCTGTGCTGCTATCAACAATCAGATCATAGAGCGTGCCGATATCTGTACCATCGCTCCCCATCACTTGCTTGTTAGACAGATTCTTAGCGAATATCTCCTTTTTCATCTTTGCGTGCTACGTGGTTATAATATAAAGGGTTTCTTATGTCCTGTTTCTATTGGTAGCTCACGTGCGTCGTCGGCTCAGGAGGTCGACCACCCGCGAATCGTTGTTTAATCTGCTCGTAGTATTGCATTGTACTTTCGTCGATCGCAGGTCGAACTTTCTTCAGCGCCTCTCTGAAATGACGCATCTCGACGGAGGGTATGTCCATTGACTCTCGCAATGCGAGCATTGCTGCCTCTTTGCAAAGCGTTTCAAGATCGCTGCCAACGTACCATTCCGTAAGATCCGCAAGTTCTTCGATATCCACGTCGTCCGACAGAGGCATGTCCCGCGTGTGAATATTAAATATCGACACTCTCGCGCTCTTCTGAGGTGCGCCTAGTAATATCAGCCTATCAAATCGACCGGATCGCAGAAGCGCCGGATCCACAATGTCAGGGCGATTCGTTGCGGCTATCACGACGATCTCCTTAAGGTCTTGTAAACCGTCAAGCTCGGTTAGCAGCATGTTTACAACTCGTTCAGAGACACGAGAGGTATCGTCTACACCTCGGACTGGAGCGAGCGCATCGAGCTCATCGAGAAAAACAACAACAGGAGCGACTTGTCGAGCTTTCTTAAAAATGCTTCTCACGGCACGCTCGGACTCGCCTACCCACTTGCTAATTAGTTCCGGACCTCGCACGCTTATGAAATTGGCTTCCGTTTCGTTTGCGACTGCTCTCACGATCAGCGTCTTGCCGGTCCCTGGGGGTCCGAAGAGCAAGATGCCACGAGGGGAGTCGATCCCCATTCTTCGGAACGATTGCGGTTGCTTGAGAGGCCACTCTATGGCTTCAGTCAGTTCCTGCCTCGCTTCCTCGAGCCCGCCAACGTCATTCCACGTTGTGTCGGGTATCTCGACCATGATTTCTCGGAGCGCACTCGGTTGGATCTCTCGAAACGCTTCGCTGAAATCTTCCTTCGTGATCTTCATTTTGGTGAGCGTTTCAGCAGGAATCTCCTTATCTAAGTCAATATCAGGCATGTACCTTCTCAACGCACGCATCGCTGCTTCTTTTGTAACCGAGAGAAGATCAGCTCCGACAAAGCCATGGGTGATACTGGCCAGCTCTTCAAGATCTACGTCGTTGGCGAGCGGCATGTCGCGCGTATGAATTTGTAGGATCTCCTTTCTGCCGCTGTAGTCAGGCACGGATATCTCAATCTCTCGATCGAATCTCCCCGGACGTCTTAAAGCGGGATCGATGGCCTCGACCCTGTTCGTCGCGCCCACGATTATTATTTCCCCCCTTTCTTCCAGCCCATCCATTATTGTGAGCAATTGGGCAACGACACGCCGCTCGACCTCGCCGGTCACGTCTTCGCGTCGCGGGGCGATTGAGTCGAGTTCATCGATAAATACTATCGAAGGCGTTCGAGCACGGGCTTCGTCAAAGATTTCACGCAGTCGCTGTTCGCTTTCCCCGTAATACTTGCTCATAATCTCTGGTCCGGCTATAGAGTAGAACGACGCGCCGGATTCGTTTGCCACTGCCTTGGCAATAAGGGTCTTACCAGTTCCAGGAGGGCCGTGAAGTAAAACGCCGCTCGGCGGCGTGATGCCAAGGGTTTGGAAGACCTCCGGATGTTTCATCGGAAGTTCGATCATCTCTCGTATGCGCTGTATTTCATCTCTTAGACCGCCAATTTCCTCGTAAGAGATGCCTGTAGTGCCAACGGATTCAAACCCCTTTACAGGCTTTTCTCGAAGGTCGAGCTGCGTTCGCTCACCGATGAATACCACGCCGAGTGGGCTCGTGCTCACGACGACGAGGGGTATGGCTTGACCTGGTACCCGCAAAAGAGGATGCGACGCCACACTCATCACAGGCACAATGTCCCCTTGAACCACAGGACGCTTGAGCAGCTGGCGGTGCACGCTTTCTGTCATCTCGGCTATCGGCTGCGTCACCGTACCTTCCGGCGGGGCAAGCATCACCTTCTGGGCTTCGTTCACCTTCGGCTTACGCACGAGCACGCGCTCGCCCATGCCGACGCCAGCGTTTTGGCGGATGAACCCATCTATGCGTATGATTCCTTCGTGCCAATCCTGACGGTCGGCGCGCCAGACTTTGGCAGCTGTATTAGTCTTACCTATGATCTCGATTATTTCTCCGGGAGAGAGATGGAGCTTGAGGAGGGTATCTGGGTCGAGCCGAGCGATCCCCCTCCCCGAGTCATTCGGATACGCTTTGGCAACCTTTAGCTGCACGTCCTCTGCCATACGAACTGAACCTAAGGTTATATGGCGACACTGTGATATATAAGGCTGGCTAAAAGAGCTCCGTTCAGATATGACTATACTTGCATTCCAGCCGTTTTCAGGGGCTTCTGGAGATATGCTCACTGCAAGCCTCATCGATCTTGGCGCTGACGCCTCTGCCGTCCAGGAGAACATGGAGGCCGCGGCTGACGTCGAGGTGGAGATCTCGGAAGTGAAGAAGGCTGGCATACGGGCAACACGAGTCAACGTCATCGCAGAGCATAAGCCACTCGCTTACCGAGAGCTAGAGGCTACGCTTCGGTCTTCAGGAATAAACAAAACGGTACTCGCAGACGCAAAGGCGATATTTGACGTCATAGCCGACGCCGAAGCGACCGTGCACGGCATTCCGAAAAAGGGTATCGTGTTCCACGAAGTCGGTGCCCAAGATGCTGTCGCAGACGTTGTCGGTGCCTGCACGGCGGTTTCATTTCTCCAAGCTGACTCGATATTCACTGCCCCCATCTATATCGGCGGCGGGTCGGTGAATACGAGTCACGGGTGCCTCCCCGTCCCGGCGCCGGTCACTGCAGAGATACTTGTCAAATATCGATTGATTGCAAGGGGTGGGCCGGTCGACGGTGAGCTTTTGACTCCCACTGGTGCGGCGATTCTGGCCTTTTTTACGACTATTTCAGATTTTTTTTTGCCGCAGATGATCATCGAACGTGTCGGCTACGGGGCAGGGTCTCGGGATTATTCACATCCGAACGTTCTTCGTGCCACTCTTGGCCAGAGCGACGAGAGTCTGTTACGAGACGAGGTTCAGGTGCTCGAAACGAATGTGGACGACGTAACTGGAGAAGTGCTCGGAAATCTGGTCGAGACACTTCTTGACAAAGGCGCCCTCGACGTTGCCTTGATACCTATTAGCGGGAAGAAAAGTCGAACAGGACACATTATACAGGTGATTGTTCGGCCTTCGGACTCGCATCGACTCGCAAGAGATATCATCGAAGAGACCGGCAGCTTAGGAGTCAGGGTCATAGCGCCGCTTCATCGGCTTATTGCACAGCGGCGAAGCGAGCGTGTGGAGGTTCGTATCGCTAATCAATCCCACATTTTAAGCGCAAAAGTCGGCACAGATCGACACGGGAACGTGCTTAACATCGCGGCTGAGTTCAGTGAAGCAGCCGAACTCGCTGCGAAGCTCGGCATCCCAGTCAAACACATCCTAAGGTTGGTTGAACAAGAGGCGTGGACGAGACTCGGTTAGTAATTCCCACTCGTTTCTGTGCCATTATGTTCAGCGAGTGCTTGGCGAATTGTTATCTCCCCTCTCGCCACCTTCGCGGCAAGCAGCCTAGAGATCGTTGTTCGCCCCTCAGAGAGTTCTCGACTCTTCTCTTGGATTGATCGAATCTCACCTTTCGAAGGGCGTAATGCCTGACGGCCCATTCGTTTGCCCCCCGTATGCGCAATGTTGATTGCCGCGACGATATCTGAAATTGCTGTTCCACCCGTGCCCCGTCCAAGATATGGCGAGGTCCCGCTTTCATCAACAAGCTCAACCGGGATGCCCTTAGCAACCAACGCGTTGATAAGCAGTGTGCTGACGATGCGCGCGCCGTGTCCAACTCGCACGAGTATGTTCGCGTATCTCTGCGAGATGTTGTCTATCACGCCGAGCGCTTGTCCCAAGGGGACGCGATAAACAGCTTCGACGACGTTGTTGCAGACGACAGCAATTCCAGGTTCCTGGCCGGGGTCTATGCCGATGACGGCGTGCCCAAGTCGAGCGCCATTTTGAAGCCGTCTGACCGCTTCATTCACCGTCATTTCAGGGTCAGAAGCGACAACGACATTAGGAAAGGTGATTTTGCCCCTTTCATTTTCGGAGGTTATGACGACGCCAACCTCTTGTCCTATTGATTCTCCAGGCGCCACCGTTACGAACTTAAGCCGCCTCTCGCGAAGCTCATTGATCAGGTCTTGATAAAGCGCGAAGTCAGTCGTTGCTAGGGCAATGTAAATTCTCGGCCCTCCTGGTTATCATGGGAGACCAACGTTTATAATGCTGCCTCCCTAATAGGGCACGAGAACCGTCAAACGCGCCTCGTAAAGACTCGGGCGCCTTGAGCTCTGAACTAGCGATGCTGTATCCGTGTGCCTGCCACAACATAGACGCCCTTCTGGGCGGAGGATTTCCGACCGGGGCCATTTCCCACGTCTTTGGAGAGCCCGGAAGCGGAAAAACGACTGCAGCGATACAACTTGCGATAAACGTCATCAGATTTGACAAGCGAGTGTTGTTCATCGCTGCTGACCAATTCTCGGCGGACCGATTTGCACAAATCGCTGGGGCAGACGCAATAAGCCTCAGTCACAAGTTGCTCGTTTTCGAGGTGAGTAGCTTTGCTCAACAGCGCGTGACGCTCGGCCGCGTTAAGAGAGTGGCACGCGAAAACGTCGGGCTGATCTGCCTCGACACGGCAACGACGCATTATCGGCTCGAACAGTCGAAAGACACAGAAGGCACATTGCGCCATGAACTGGCGAGTCAACTGCTTTTGTTGCTCGGATTAGCTCGGAAATACGATTTGGCAGTGCTCGTAACCAATCAAATTTATGTCAACGGTGCGACCGCGGAGATCATGCCCGTCGCCGGGTATCTCATCGACAATCTCTCGAGTATAGTTCTCCACTTTGCCAAGAGCGAGCGCGGGCGGGGATGTGCGACATTAAAGAAGCATCCTACGCCGCCTAGCGACGTGAGCGCGAATTTCAAGATCACTGGCCACGGCCTTACGAATGTCTAGCCTCGCTTGAGAAGATAGTTGCCAGTGTAGACCGTTTCCGCCGGTCCTTCCATGAACGCGCGACCTTCTCGCAACGTAACTTTCAAAGAGCCACCCATCGCCTTGACAATCGCTCTGTTGCCGATTAGTCCCATCTGATTCGCGACGGCTGCAGCCGCGACCGCGCCCGTTCCGCAGCTGAGCGTCTCGCGTTCGACACCACGCTCATACGTCCGAACGAAAAGCGTATTACCGTCTGCCTTCACAAAATCGACGTTAGCGCCGTGCGGAAACATCGGGTCATATCGAATTTTCGCCGCCAATTCAACTATGTCGTCGCCAACTAGTTCATCAAATATGACCGCATGCGGCACCCCTGTGTTGACGGCGGAGACCACAACGCCGTGCATGTGTTCAACAAACACATCGCCTTCTCCTAGAGCAGGTATCGCCGCGCGTACAAATTGAGGCTTGCCCATGTCAACGATGACTGAGCTTTTTTTCGCCGTGACTTGCCGGATTCCTGCTTTCGTCTTCACCGTAACGCTGCCGCGTT
Organism: uncultured Methanomicrobia archaeon; assembly: GCA_964534635.1. GTDB lineage: Archaea > Halobacteriota > Bog-38 > Methanoflorentales > Methanoflorentaceae > Methanoflorens. The sequence goes on along the minus strand of CAZHSW010000042.1, from coordinate 3,512 downwards.
TAACATATCCCGCATCAACGGCATATAAGGCGAGGCACCTGATGCCATTTCCACACATTTCAGCTTCAGAGCCGTCGGGTTGAAACAACCGCATGCCTAGATCGGAATTCTTAGGGCGGGACAGAAAAAGGACACCGTCGGCGCCTATGCCAAACCGACGATCACACGCCTTTGCGGCAAAGCCCGACTTAGCCTTGACTGCATCCTTGCTCTCATCTACGATGATGAAATCGTTGCCGTTACCGTGCATTTTCACAAAAGGTATCGTTTTCATGGCAATGCTTCATAGCAAGCGCGACGGGATGCTCTGCCCCATCAGAAGATCAGTGTATGACTCTCGGCGTCTGACGATGTCGATCTCGCCTTCGTTCACGAGTAATTCGCTCGCTCGCTCGCGGCCGTTGTACTGAGAACTCATGGCAAACCCGTACGCGCCGACATCGAGAATCGCTATGAGATCGCCTTTTTCGATCCGAGGGAGGCGTCGGTCTCTCGCCAGTATGTCTCCACTTTCGCATATGGGGCCAGCAATCGTGTAAACGTGATCGGACGCGTTCCTAAGCTTGTTGGCGACTATAATCTCGTGATACGAATCATACAACGTCGGGCGTAGCAATAGGTTAAATCCTGCGTCGACGCCCACGAATGTGCTGTGCGCTTCTTTAACGGTGTTCACCGTGCAGACCAAAACTGCAGCGTCTCCCACGAGGTATCTACCAGGTTCGAGGACGAGCTTCGAACGACCGTGAAGGAGGCGCGAGCGCGCGGCAAAGATCGGGAGCACTGTGTTTGCAAGGTCGACCGGAGTTGGCGCAGTTCCTGTGTACGGGATGCCAAGCCCACTCCCGATGTCGATGAAATCAAGTTCGAGCTTAAGCTCGTCTTTTAGCTGCGCGACGAGATCCATCATTCGCGTCATCATCTCCGCGAATGGGCTCAGATCAAGTATCTGCGAGCCTATGTGGCAGTGAATGCCGACAGGACGAACCCCCTCAAGTGAGAGAGCTTCACCGTAGCACGTGAGCACCTGCTTGTGGGGGATTCCGAACTTCGATTGCGCCAGCCCCGTCGCGATTTTCGGGTGTGTCGCTGGCGAGACGTCAGGATTAACCCTAAAAGCGATTTCGACCTCTTTTCCAGCCTCTGTGGCAATTCTAGCGAGCGTTCGAAGTTCATCGAGCGAATCAACTGAGACACGAACTCCTGTGTCGCACGCCATGCGCAGCTCGGCATCGGTTTTTGAATTCCCATTGAAGAGGATGCGTTCAGGAGCCATTCCCGCAAGGAGTGCCGCGTAAAGTTCACCGTCCGAGAATACGTCGGCGCCTGCTCCCTCTTGTGCGAGCACCCGCAGAACAGCGATGTTCCCGTTAGCTTTTGTGGCGTAATAAACGTCCGCATCGGGAAACGCGGTGGCAAAGCGCCGATAGTTGCTCCGAATGCGCTGTTCGTCGATGACGTAGAGCGGCGTTCCGTGCTCCTGCGCGAGATCAACGACGTCGGCGCCGCCAATCGTGAGGTGCTCATTATCCTCGCTAAGGTGTGCGCGCGTGCCGAAATCCATTTCAAACTACCTCTGCAAGCCGCCTGACTGCTTCTTCGATCATGCCAACGGGTACAGTTAGCGCAAACCTGATGTAGCCCTCCCCGTAATCGCCAAAGCCAATGCCAGGCGTGGCTACCACTCCTGCGTCGAGCAGTTTCATGGAGAATTCAAGTGAGGGGCTTCCATCAGGAATCGGCGCCCACACGTAAAAAGTCGCTTTTGGCTTGTCTACGGACCAGCCGATGTCGTTAAGACCGTCAACTAAAACGTCCCGTCGCTCCGCGTACAACCGTCTGAGCGTATCAACCGAATCCTGCGGTCCCACCATAGCAGTAATTCCGGCTTCCTGGACCGCTTGAAACGCGCCTGAATCTAGGTTCGACTTCACCTTTCGGAGACCGGCAATCACATCGGCGTTGCCGACCGCAAATCCCATACGCCAGCCAGTCATGTTGTACGTTTTAGAGAGACTATTGACTTCGATTCCGACGTCCATCGCCCCGCGAACGGACAGAAACGAAGGGGCTCTGTAACCGTCATATGTCAGTTCTAAATAAGCCCCGTCGTGACACACGATTACGTCGTTGTCGCTTGCGAAATCGACGACATTCCGAAAAAAGGCGTCGTTGGCGACGGCGGCCGTGGGATTATTCGGGTAATTTATAAAGAGCAGCTTGGCATCGGCGGCGGCTTTGTCGATGTCAGGCAAAAACCCGCTATCAGCGGTCAACGGCATGCTTATAGGCTTGCCGTCAGCGAGGATGGCAGCGATCTTGTAAACGGGATACGCAGGATCCGGGACGAGCACTTTATCCCCTCGACCAATGAAAGCTAAGGGCAAATGCGCTAAGCCCTCCTTTGATCCAATCAACGCCAACACTTCACTCGTTGGATCCAGAGCTATATGTTTCTTCGCGTACCACTCGCTCACGGCCTCTCGATATGAGAGCATCCCTTCAGAAGCGGGGTACCTATGGTTCACACCTTTATGCGCTGCGCTAAGGAGGGAATTTACGATGTGAGGGGGAGTCGGCTGATCGGGATCTCCCACGCCGAGATCAATAACGTTGAGTCCTTGTACCTCCTTCTCTGCCTTCAGCGCGTCGATACGAGCGAAAAGGTAGGGAGGAAGCACGTCTAACCTGGGTGAATATTTCGCGATTACTTTAACCATATATCCGTAAGTCTACTACCGTCAGAGGCAGCTCAAGCGCAGCTTCTTAGAATGATGAAATGTCGCACGAAACTGCAGCGATTCGCTAATCACAATGAGGTTTCTTTTTGAATAAAGACTTATTGGGGGGCTTAGTGACCAAGCTCCCATCAATCATTACCACGCTCTTGTTCACTAAATCTTACTAATCTGACCCCCGCGCCGCTGAAGACCTCCTGCATTGTCTGTTGAAAGGAACAATTAGCTTCATGGAGATATCAGAAAAGTTCGAGATTCGCTGCTTTCGCCTGCGTCGCCACGATCCGACCTTTGTCCGGAGCTCTCGGCAGCCGCGCCGGATTAATCGGCGTCGGGCCACGATGCAAATCTTTATTGTTCTGCGCATTTCCTGGGTAGCCACAAGCTGATTAGTGCACTAGCGATTGAAGCACTTTTAGCAATGGTAGTGGCGGCGACAGGCTGCGCAACAAGTGCCACGCCAAGTCCGACTCCGAGACTCAGTGGCAAACAATCAAAGGTAACAATACAACATTATCGGTCGGCGGGATTTAATATAACTCTACATCATTAAACATCGATACCTCAACGAATGCGTCTAAATCGGTATGGGCATACGTCTATCTGCAACCAAATAGCAATGTGAGCGACGTACTTGTAGCGACCTACCCTTTGGCGTCAAACACGACGCTAAACGCTTTCGTAAACTACAACAAAGGCCAAATAGTCACGCAAGGTTGCGAGAACTATACAGTAATTTCGAATCAGTCCGTGACATTTGCAGGCAAGCCAGCA
>CAZHSW010000041.1:0-7615 GCA_964534635.1 uncultured Methanomicrobia archaeon | reverse complement strand
AAACTAGCGCGAAATACGACGCTAAACCGAGCCCGCCGCAGCATGGACGAAGTTTCGAGAAACGCCGAAGATCCAGTTGTGTCGCAAATGATCTATCCACTCATGCAAACAGCAGATATTGGCTATCTGGGCATTGATATCGCAGTCGGCGGGATCGATCAACGGAAAATCCATATGTTAGCTCGCGAGGCACTGCGTTCAGCAGGGTTTCAACCGCCTGTTTGTATACACATGCCGATTCTTCTTGGCCTTGATGCTAACAAGATGTCCTCGTCTAAGGACAATTACATCGCCATCGAAGATACTCGCCAAGCAATCAAGAAGAAGATAGGATCAGCTTACTGCCCTGCGCGAACTGTCGAAAACAACCCTATTGTGCAGTTATATCAATATTTTATCTTCCCTCGCTTTGAGCTGGTAGAGCTCGAAAGGCCTAAACAATACGGTGGTCCGATCAGTTATGACGAATTCTCTAAACTCGAACTGGATTATGCCTCTGGCAAGTTACACCCGCTGGATATTAAAAACGGAGCATCAAAGTATGTTGAGTTAATAGTTGGGCCGATTCGCCGCGCTCTGCACGACGATTAGCCAGCTGCGTAAAAAAATCATAGCCCGCATTGAAAGGGGGGTTTTTTCTGGGCGAAGAACGACAAGTAAAGGTGCGGTTACCTCAAAAGGAGCGCGGTGAAATATTTGGGAGAGTGGAGAGTATGCTGGCGCAAATAGAGTTATAGTGCGGTCTATTGATAGGAAAACGCGCATCGCTAGGATTCCCGGCAAGATGAAAAAACGGGTGTGGTTAAGAGTCGGAGATGTGGCTCTTTTAGTGCTTTGGAGTTTTCAAAACGATAAGGCGGACATCGTTTGGCGTTACCAAGGCACGCAAGTTGCGTGGCTGAAGAAAAACGGATGTTTATAGCCTAGGAAATCAGCTAGGCGCTCCATTATCGGTGAACGACGTGTTCGACTTAACGGACAAGAAAATAGAACGCATTGAACGAAACGTTGATAGATTTCGGATCCGAAACAAAGAGGCAGATGATTTTAAGGTCCGAGAAGAAGTATTTGACGAACCTACGCTAAAGGCTCTTTATTACCTCGCAAGCAGCGGCCTACTTCAGGCGCTTGGCGGGGTCGTCTCCACGGGAAAAGAGGCGAACATTTTTCACGCGTTTGGTCCAGATCAACGAGAGTTGGCAATCAAGATATATCGGATAAAAACGAGCGACTTCAAGGCGATGAACGACTACATTGCAGGCGATCATAGATTTACGCACGTTAGAAGAACCAAAAAAGACGTTGTGTTCGCGTGGACAAAGAAAGAGTTCCGGAACTTAAAGCGCGCTCTTGCGGCACACGTCCGAGTTCCAGAACCGCTCAAATACAGCAAGAACATCCTCATAATGGAATTTATGGGCAAAGACGGCGTAGCTTTACCACTCTTGAAGCAGGCTATCGTAAGTCTAGATAACCTCGAACACGTGTACGAGACGACAATCGAATTTATGAAGAGACTTTATCAGGACGCTCATCTGGTGCACGCTGATCTAAGCGAATACAATATCCTTGTAGACGAGTTGCGTAACCCGGTATTCATCGACATGGGCCAGTCTGTGCTTACAGATCACCCGCGCGCATCCGAGTTCTTGCAGCGGGACGTGAGCAACATAGTCAAATTTTTCAATGAATCAGGACTGGCAGCGTCGGAAGCCACTCTTTTAAGAGAGATCACTGGATGAAAGAATACTTAAAGGTTCCCAAAGATCGCATCGGGGTAATCATTGGCACCCATGGAAGCACCAAAGCCGAAATCGAAGGAAAAGGCGAAGTGAGGCTTGAGGTCGATAGTTCCGACGGGTCGATCGCAGTCGAAAGCGATTCGCTAAGTATTTTAAAAGCGACGGAAGTGATCACCGCCATCGCTCGCGGTTTCAGCCCAGAAAAGGCATTGCGAATTTTTGAAGACGAACAAATTGCCCTTGACGTCGTCGACTTGTCGAAAGTGGCCAATACGCCGAAGGAGCTGCGCAGGATTGTAGGACGTGTGATTGGTAAGGAAGGCAGAACGCGCGAAGCTCTCGAAAACTTGACAGGAGCGAAAGTGTCGATCTATGGCAAAACAGTTAGCACGATCGGTTACGTTGATCAAATTCAAACGGTGAGAAAAGCGGTCGAGATGCTGGCAGAAGGAGCCAAACACGCGGCTGTTTATAGTTTTCTAGAGCGAAAGAGACAGGAACTGAAGCGATCCGAGATGGATTACTTCGAGTAATAGACGCAACCACGCGACCGACGTGCCATCAATCATTTCTGTTGCCACTTGTCATTCTTTCACGCTTGTAAGATTCAAGGACAGACTGGAGATGGTCAAATTGCCGCTGCTGCTTAGCATTCGTGATTTCTGTTTTACTTTTTTCGATAATAAGCTCGAGCGCGTTGTTATCGATAGTGATTAAGCTCCCAGACCGCTTTAGTGGCAGCTCCTTCATCAAAAACACAGGAATATCAGCTTCAAACAACGTTTCCCGAGCTACGTCGCTCATCTCGTTTTTCACAACGACGGCGCGTATCCGTTTGCCAACCAACAGTTCTGCAGCCGCTGTGCCCCCACCGCTTGCGTCCTCAAACAGGACAATGCTGCTGGCAAGTCCAAACTGTTCATGTGCTCTTTCGATCGCTTCTCGGTTAAAAGACTTGACGATGGTTACGGCCTTGACAGAATTGTCGTGTTCAGCTGCACCGATTTGCTTTAGCTTGAGCAAACGTTTCTGCAAGCGCTTGTTAGCTCTTTCGTGTTCCACTAGCTCGGCTGCCAGCCGGTCGATTTCTTTTTGCCTAAACGTTATTTCTTTGTGTAACTTGACGTTCTTGGCTTCTTCCGAACGGATGATGCCGATCTTATCTTGCAGTTTCAGCACATGTGCTTCACTGGCCTGCAGGCTTCGGTGCAAGTCAGCAACGTAGCTTGAAAGCCGGCTGATTTGATCGTCTTGACGCTTGACAAGCGCCTTAAAGTATAATATGTCTGGACCAAGCAGATCTGTCTGGCGCGTAGCTATTTCTTCCTCTTGGCGACTATCGACCGCTGCTAATGGCTTTTTGAGCAGACTGACGGCAGAATCAAATGTATGTCCCCGTAGGACTAGCATCTGGAGCTCATCGACTTCTAAGTCCGGCGGGGTTTTCCTCTCTATGTTTTCGAGCTTATTCTTGATACTCCTAGCTGCATCGATTGCCGCTGCGAGCGCATCGCGTTCGTGTTCGTTAGCGTAACCATAGAGCTTCGTGTCCCGCAGCTTCTGTTCGACTGATAGGGATGAAGGAGGCGTGTATAGAATAGCGCTAAAAGCTCGCTTTATTCTTTCAACCGTTGCCGGCGTTGGATTTTTGTCTGTCGCTATCATGAGAGGATGTCCTGACTCTATGAGCAATCCTACTAGCTCAGAAAAACCCCAAGAACGTGAACTCGCCACATCCAACACGTGGCCGTTCAGATCCAAGACAGCATAAGCAGTGGTGGTGCCAGGGTCGACGCCCACTATGGTATAAGTTCTTCTCGTTATCGCCTGGTTTGTGGTTCGGATACTCAAAATTGCGTCGCACCTCCGACGCACATCGATCGATCAATTGACCGATGAAAGCTTTTGAGGGTCACTGTCGCTGTTTTATGTATGCTACGCAATCTTCTATTCGTTTTGTTACTTGATACTTTCTGACAAAGTATGCTAACAAATTGTCCAGATCTCTACCGAGCAACTCGTCAGCGTTCGGATGCGACACAGTGATCCATTGAGGCCAATCAATAAGCGCGACTAATCCGCCAGCGCACACAATAACGTTATATTCGCTTAGATCAGCGTGTACTACGCCGCTCTGATATGCCAACTTGATTTGCAGCATGATTTCATTAAGCACGGCGAGTGGAGCCTCGAGCGCCGTATTGTTTAGTTCCCGTCCTTCAAGAAATCCCATTACGACGATGTGTCGATTTTGCGCTATTGGCTTCGGGACGGTCACGCGCTCTTGAAGTTTCATTAAGGCCTCATATTCTCTTTCAGCTGCGAGTTTTGAAGCGAGCATCCACGAACAACGCTCGGCCTGGCCGAAGTAGCCCCGTGAGCGTTTTACGTGTCGAAACGTCGTACCCTCTCGATGAAACTTGACGATCACAATCTCGCCATCTTCGCGTTTTGCATCGTAAATATCAGACTCCTTTCCGACTCCTACTTTCGATCCAAGCAATTGTATCACGTTACTTCGAACTAACGCGTCTATACCAAGGGCGTCATAACCCGCAAAAGTGAGCTTATAGCCGACGTAGTGAGCGGTCTTTCGCTGCACGAGCTTATGTCTGGAAAGCCGCCCAATTCGATAATTTACCTCTTCTTGCGGAAGCCGTGCGTAGTTTGGAAGCTCATCGAGAGGAGTCCAGTCGAAGAAACGCATGGCGGTTTCAATCCCGCGGAGAACCCGAAAATCGTAGCGTTGCAGATTCCTGAATTCGCGCGCTATATCCTGCAACATCTTTTTGTTGGCTAATCTACCCTCGCGCCGCGCGCAAGGAATATTTTATTATTATTATTATGCGTATAAAACGATATAAAATGAAGTGCGATAAATGTAGCGCACCTGCCGTTTTATTTCAGAAGTACTCAGGGCTCCACCTCTGCAAAAAACACTTCGCTGCAGACGTCGAAAAGAAAATAAAAAAGGAACTGCGGAAAGAACAGATCGAAGGGACGCTCGCAGTAGCATTGAGCGGCGGTAAAGACAGCGCAGTCACGCTAAGTGTGCTGAGCGACCTTCTGCCTCGCCGAGGCATTGAAATCATAGCAGTGACCATTGATGAAGGAATTTCAGGGTATCGCGACAAAGCAATCGAATCTGCGGCAGAGCTTGTCACAAAACTCGGCGTGCGATGGGAGATGGCATCCTTTGAAGAGTATTTTGCCGTCAGAATCGACGCTGTGCAAGAGCGCCCGTGCTCGCTGTGCGGAATCCTCAGGCGATCGCTCCTAAATCGCCTAGCAAAAACCGTTGGCGCTTCAGCGCTTGCTACAGGGCACAATTTAGACGATGAAGCCCAAACGGTTCTGATGAATTACTTACGCGGGGATACTGGGCGGCTGCTGAGGCTCGGCAGTCCCGCTAAGAAAGGCCTCGTAAGGCGAGTTAAACCGCTGAAATACATCCCGGAAAAAGAAGTGGCTTTGTACGCCATTCTCAAAGGCATACCGATCAATCTGGACGAGTGCAAATTCTCTGCGGGCGTTTTTCGAGCGGAGGTACGTGACGTGCTTAACGAAGTGGAATCGCGACATCCGGGAACGAAGTACGCGCTTATCAGAGGCGTTGAAAGAATCTTGCAGTTGACACACAGAGAGCCGTTTGAGCTTGGTCAGTGCGCTAGATGCGGAGAGCCCGCAGTCGCTTCTCTTTGCCAGACCTGCGAAGTCCTCGACAAAATTCAGCCTAAAAATCGAGATGCTGCTCCGTGAGGTAGGTATTCCCTCGCCTTTGTTACGAAGAAGCTCTATAAAATACTGTCTATCTCACTGTATTCAAAGTCGTTCGCATAGTTTGCAGTATTACGGCTTTGCGCGCGACTCGAAGCCTGTTTTGAAACTTCAAACTTGAAGAGTGAGCTTCGGCTTGGCCCTAAAACTTGAGCAGATTGCACACCAGTTACGATGGACATTACTCGAACGCGTCCCTCATAACCGCTCTGAACTCGGGCACCCCAGATGACGTTAGCGTTGGGATCAAGTTGCGAAGTGAGGGCCTCAGAAATTTCTTCAGCCTCTTTTAGCGTTAAATCGGCCCCACCTGTGATATGTATTAACGCACTCTTTGCGCCACGAAAATCGACCTCTAGCAACGGGTGGTTAAATGCCTCGCGAATTACGTCTCGCGCTTTATCCTGGCCGTGCGACTCTCCTACTAGCATGGCTGCTACGCCACCGCTGTTCATTATGGTACGTACATCCGCGTAGTCAAGGTTTATGAGCGAAGGCTGTGTGATTGTTTCAGAGATACCCTTCACGGTCTCTGCAATAATTTGGTCCATGACAGAAAATGCTTGGTCAATAGGCAAGTTAGGCACATAATCGAGAAGACGATTATTATCTAAAACAATAACCGTGTCTGCATCTTTGCGCAAATCTTCAAGCCCTTCTTCAGCTTTAATCAAGCGCGCACGTTCGACGTTGAAAGGAGTCGATACCATCGCCACGACGATCGCACCGTGAGCTTTTGCAATTTGTGCGACGATAGGAGCGGCGCCAGTACCGGTCCCGCCTCCCATTCCGGCCGTTACGAACACAAGATCAGTATCTTTCAAAATATCTTCAAGCGTCCTGCGACCCAGCTCGGTCGCACAGCGTCCAACTTCTGGATCACCACCAGCGCCAAGACCCTTTGTAATCGACTTACCGACTAGGACCTTAATGTCCGCCTTGATAACGTCTAGATGTTGTTTGTCCGTGTTTAGCGCAATCGTTTCTGCTCCTTCTACGCCTATGTTGTAGAGTCGATTTATTGTGTTGTTGCCAGCTCCTCCGCAGCCTACAATTAGTATGCGGGGAGCTCCAAATTCCTCTTCATCATCATTTTGAAGCATCTGCGGTTTCTGTTTTTCTAGTTCACACCTTCGCAACGCTTCTTCAACTATGCTTTGCATATAACCGCCTTTTTTAGGTTAGAATTGCACTGCGTTCTTTTCTGCTTAGAAGCTTCTCATAATGCGTGTCAACTAAGTCGCGAACAGCGGCGCGGATTGCTTCACTTTTTGACGGGAATTCTCCTGCAGTTACTAGTTTATCGATTAGTTCGAGTTGTTGTTTTGGCAATCTTAAGGTGATTCGTTCCATTTTTATTGACGTCAGACGAGCAGCTGACGCTTGTCTGTTTCTTAAAGTACAGAAAGCTGCTTTTTGTCTGACTTGCGTCAGTTGCATGTCTGACATAATACTTTACTAAGTTATTAAACTTCCGTTATGATTTTCTATTAGACTAAAAAAACGACATCTGTTAAACCCACAAACTAAACAAGCACTAAATTAACACGAAAAACGATATCCAGCACCTTTTTGAACTTTGAATACACACAGTAAAAACTAAGTAATAACGGCGGACATACTGTGCTAACCCGCCTTAACTCAGTCTGGCAGAGTGGTCGGCTGTAGACCGACATGTCCCCCGTTCAAATCGGGGAGGCGGGACTCACGCGTCAATATGCTCCAGTAGCTCAGCCTGGGAGAGCGCCAGACTGAAGATCTGGTTGTCCCCGGTTCAAATCCGGGCTGGAGCATTTCTACTTATACGCAAATGAGTTTATTTCTTCTGTGATTCCGGAAGTAAGGGAACTAGTCAGTCAACAAATATCTTTTCACTCCGACTCTGGATGAAAACCGTTCCTTGATCATTGAATTCCGTGACTAGCACCTCCACCAAGCAAGGTTGATTTTACGCCTCCAAAAGTCCCAATTTTCCAATCAAGGCCATTGTTAGATCCAACGATGTAACCTGAATCGACACGAAAACGTCCGTCAATCTGCCGTTCTTGAATCGCGCCGAAACTTGATAAAAAGACGTATCTAGGCTTGAAACTTTG
>CAZHSW010000040.1:0-11965 GCA_964534635.1 uncultured Methanomicrobia archaeon | reverse complement strand
CCTAGCAGCTTCGAAACGACGGCACGCTGTTCTGCCTTACCTGCGTGTCGAAGCGCATTTTGGAGGGCCCATTTCTTGATCTCGTTGTTTATGGCTTCAGAATCCATTCGATCGCTTTCGCAAAATGCCGTTCAGTATTCTCTAGAAACCGCAAAGTCTGCGAGTTTCATCAGCTCTTTTTTCGCCTCTGAATTAGCGAAGATCGACAGGCGTGACTTGCCGACCTCTAGAAGCTCTCTTGCCTTTTCCATGGCGTAGTTGATCGATCCTGATCTCTGCAAAGCTTCAACTGCGTTATTGATTCCATTTTCATCCGCTAGTCGCGAGGGTTCAATTATTACTCGGTGTCTCAACCCATGAATCATAATGAGCGTCATCTTGCCTTCGATGAGATCGCTTGCCCGGTCTTTCCCGAGCACTTCGGACGGTGTGATCAGGTCGAGCACGTCGTCGCGTATCTGAAAACTTATGCCCAGCGCTATCCCAAATTCCCATAAGGCGTTTACTTCGTTGTCAGAGGCGCCTCCGAGTATGCCCCCCATCGCTAGGCCAGCGGCGTACAGCACCGCCGTCTTTTTTTGCACCATATCTAGGTAATCGGCCTCTGAAACATTCTTGTTATGCTCGAACGTGATGTCCAGCCACTGGCCTTCGCATATGTGCAGGCACGCTTTGGAGAGAAGTCGAAGGCATTTCATCGCAGCATCGGGTTGTGTTTTTGTGTATGAAAGTACTTCGAAGGCTTTGGCGTAAAGCGCGTCGCCTGCTAAGATGCCTTCCGACGTCCCCCACTTTGTGTGAACGGTTTCGATAGAGCGTCTAGTAGCGTCAGCGTCCATTATGTCATCGTGGATTAGCGTGAAATTGTGAACGAGTTCCACGGCGACTGCTGCGGGAAGGATCGCGTCGACAGCGATGTCTGGTTGCACAGTTTGCGCGCCTAGCAACAATACAGTTGGACGAAGCCTTTTTCCGCCTGCTTTGATAAGATGGCGAGCGGCCCTATACAACTCTTCTGGGAAAACGACCGGAAGATATTCATCTAGCGCCTTGTCGATTAATTTTTTTTTGCTGGCTAAATTTGGGTTTAAACTGCTCATAACTTCGTCCGTGCGCTACTAAGTCGTCGGCGACGCGCCCTTGTGCAGGTTCCCGCTGGCTTTTTAAGGCCCGACTGAAATGTTCTGGCCGTTTCGCAGCAAGTGAATGTTGTCCCTGAGACTATAGCCCGCCTCTTCTGCGAGTTCGACGTAGGAGCTCGTCATCGTGAGATCGCCGTGTGTCGGAAATATGTGGCTAGGTTTGAGTATTTTGATTAGCTCCCAATGATCTTCGCGAGCAGCGTGGCCTGAAACGTGCACGTTTGTATAGAGTCGCGCGCCGCGCATCTTCAGCTTCGTCTCTAGGGCATATCGATTTGCTGCATTTATAGGGGTCGGTATTACCTCAGCAGAGAACACAATTTTGTCCCCAGGGGTGATCTGATAGGGGGTCTGCTCGCCAGCGATCCTAGTTAGCGTAGATTCGTTCTCTCCTTGATGCCCGGTGATTATGGGGAGATATTTTTCTTTTCCTTCTTCGATTACTCGTCTTAGCATTTTGTCTACTGATCTCTTGTTCCCATAGATTCCTATGTCATTTGGGAGCTCGACATATCCCATTCGTTCAGCCGTGCCCAAATATCGCTCCATAGAACGGCCGAGGATTAGAGGGCGGCGGTCCATCTCCTCAGCCGCTTCGAAAATCGTTTTTACGCGGGCGATATGTGAGGAAAACGTGGTGACAAGTACCCCTTTATCATTCTCCTCAGTGCCCAGTAGCACGTCGCGAACGAGGTCTTTCGCAATCCGTTCTGATGGTGTTTTGCCCTCCTCCCTGACGCGAGTACTTTCAACAATCAGGGCAAGCACCCCTTCTTTTCCTAGACTTTTCATGCGAGTAAAGTCCGGAGGCTTGCCAATCACCGGGGTGCGATCGAGCTTGAAGTCGTTCGCGTAAACAAGAGCGCCAACTGGCGTATGCAACACCGCAATTATCGGATCAGGTATGCTGTGCGTTGCTCGGACAAATTCAACTGCTATGTCAGGAGTTATTTGGTATATTTGTCCTGCTTCAAGCGTGTAAAGAGGATTCTCGACGCCAAATTTCTTTTCGACGCGAATCTGTTGGGCAATCAGCTCTGCGGTAAACGGCGTAGATATTATGGGCGCTTCATATCTATGTGCGAGCTTTGGAACCGCGCCTATATGATCCAAATGCCCGTGCGTACAAATTATCGCTTTTACGGAGCTTCGCGATTGGCTGAGCGCCGCATCATTTGGTATCGCCTCCATCTTAATCAAGTCGATAGGATGCATCTTTTCTATTTCTGCGTCCTCATGAATTGCTATCCTGTCGAGCCTGATTCCCATGTCTATTATAACGACGTCTCCATTCACCCGAACGGCCGTCATATTACGCCCGACTTCTTCGTAGCCGCCAAGCGCGTTCACTTCTACTTCCAATTCGTCACCTCCTTACCTGAAGCTCAGCGACGTTAAATCCGCGTTGCTGTAGCATTTCTTTGGTTTTGCCTGTAATAATCAGCGGGCGTGTTTTCAGTTCTGCTAGTGTCCTGCATCCAGTTAAGAACATCGCGACCCTTAGTTCTTCATTTATCGCGGCGATCTCGTTAATCACAGATTCTGGCCCTTCAAAGGCTAACCTGAGTAGGGGTAAACCTACGCCGCACAGAGATGCTCCGAGAGCCACACACTTGGCTATGTGAAGGCCGTTCCTGATCCCCCCGGTTCCGATAACAGGCAATACGCGGGACTCTACTATAGACATCGCGGTGGGGATACCCCAGTTGCTGTAGAGTCCTCCTAGTCTCTTAAGCAGGCGATCTGTTCGCGCACGATAAGTTTCAACTCTAGCCCAACTTGTGCCACCGGCGCCGCCCACATCGATGGCTGACGCTCCCGCATTTTGCAGTCTAACTGCCGCCTCTTGCGAAATGCCGGCACCTGTTTCTTTGGCGATTATCGGGATCCGAAGAGACTTGCTCAGCGATTTAATGGCGTCGAGGCATCTCTCTGCGTTAGTATCTCCTTCACGCTGTACCGCCTCCTGCAAGAAGTTGAGATGAATAGCTAATGCGTCTGCGTCTACCATGTCTATTAAGCGCTCGATAGTTTCGAGATTATACTCCTTCGCTTGAATCGCGCCAATATTGGCCACCACAAAGGCGCTCGGGGCTCGCTCACGGACGATGCTGTATGATTCGATTAGCTCGGGATGTTCAACCGCTGCGCGCTGACTTCCGACGCCGATCCCAATTCCGCACGTTTCTGCTGCCTCTGATAGTGCTGCGTTTACGGCTGTAGCCTCTTTGTGTCCGCCGGTCATGCCTGCAATAAAGAGGGGGCTTGCGAACCCTCTTTGCAGGAACGTCGCACCTAAATCGATATCAGACTTGGCTATCTCTGGAATCGCGTTGTGAACGAAGCTGACATCTTCGAGGCCCGTCTTTCCTGATTCAACCTCTTCAGCCGCGCAGAGCATCAGGTGCTCGAACTTCCTATCTATAGTCATTCTTTTGCGCATATGCTGGTGCCGATTTTTTCATCAGATGTCAAAAACTTGGCGACGTTTCTATCGCGTGCAGCGTTAAATATCTGAGATTGAATGCCCAATTTGGCGATTTCGACAAGTTCAGCGACTTTGCGCAACATGCCGCCTGTTACATCTATCGCACTTGAACCGGCGATTTCTTGGCGATATTTCGCAAACTCATCGGCATTGAGATATGCTATCGTTTTGCCTCTGCATATTATTCCATCAACGTCGGTACCTACGCCTATTTTTTCTGGCTGCATCTTTTGCGCTAGAAATGCAAGGATTTGATCTCCAGACAGGATATTATAACTCTCTGAACTGTCTAGGGCGACATCGCCGTGAATGACTGGAACGATACCGTTCCGGAGCATTAGGCGAAGCGATTTCATTTCGAAGTGGGAGATTCTGCCAGCGTCAAGTGTGATGCAGCTAAGTGGGTGTATCGGCAGCGCTGGCACGTTTTGAGATTGTAGTTCATTTACGACTCTGGCGTTTAACGCCGCAACTGAACGGTGCGTTTTCCATAAGCCGCTCAAACTGAAGTGATTTGACAGGTATTTCGCGGCTTGGGGGTGCCCGAACGAGCCTGCGCCGTGGACAAGCACGAGGTCTGTCCTCTTGGCGTCGGCTATCTGTCGTGCGACAGCATGCAAGTTCTCTTTTCGCACCGTGCGCGCTTGAGCTTTGTTTGTCAAGACTGAACCGCCGATTTTGAGCAATACGACACTAGTCATACCTCACCTCATCGAGGCGCAGGCCTGAAACAGAGAACGCCGCATTCAACACTTGAGCTCCGTCTCTCTTCACCGCTCGGGAAACCTCTGCAATGTTTCCACCGTTCGCAATCGCTATGATGCATCCTCCGCGGCCGGCGCCAGTTATTTTGGCGCCGAGCGCTCCTGCAGCCCTCGCTGCGTACACTAGCCGGCTAAGCGCTTTGTCACTTACACCGATTGATTCGAGCAGTCCTTGATTGATGTTCATAAGCTCTCCTAATCCTACAAAGTCTTCTTCGGCGAGCTTTTGCTTTCCTAAGCGCGTAACGTTCCCAATTGCAGACAAGACGTCTTCAACTAGAGCAGGATATCTCTCTTTCATTTTTGCTACTGACATAACAACGTCGCTGGTTAGTCGCTCTGTGCCAGTTGCACCGATTATAAGGGGTATATTAAGCGGTGACAAATGGGACGCTTGCGTCTGCTCAATTAACACTACACCACCAGTTGACGAAACATAAGTATCGGCCGGGCTCGCTCGCCCCTGAACTGCTGATTCCACTTGGTGACCTAACGCAGCTACTTCTTCGTCGTTTAGCTCTATGTCTAGGCATTCAGCCAACGCTTTTATTGCAGAAACGGTCACCGCTGCTGAAGAACCTAATCCTTGGCGTGGTGGCAACTGCGACTTTATCGATATCCTGGCGCCGAAGTCTGTACCAAAAAGGCGTTTCATAACTTGCGCGGCACAACAGGCGTACTTGACCTCTTCATTCGGACAATCGCCGTGCCTATTCAGGGCATCTATTCGTATTCTTGCTGAGGATTCAAGCTCTACCGAAGTGCTGACGCGCAAGTTTATCGCACAAGCTATCGCTGGCTCTCCGTACACCACGGCGTGTTCGCCGAACAAATAAACCTTGCCAGGCGCCGAACAGGTTATCATCTACAGATTTGCGGTGCAACGAAACTCGCACATCTCGTTATCGGCCTCACGCCATGATTATGCCAGCGTAGCCGACCACCGCGGTCGAATCGCCGCACGTGTCTGCGCTGGTTGAATAATCTATCAGTTCTGCTTTTTCGGCACCCCGTCGTTTAGCATATTCGATAGCCACTGCGATTGGTCCGAAGCCACACACTGAAGTTGAACGCGATCGTGACAAAAATTCTTGGACGTTCAGTTCAAGAATTGGCTCTATGACCCACTTGTCAACTGTTCTAGCTGTTCTTTCAGGTTCGTAGTGCGTAAAATCACTCGAGGCGATAAGCACGGTATCTTCATCAGCGGATCTTAAGATGGCTTCGGCAACTCGTCGTATCGATTCGGATCCTTGCACCCCCATAGTGATGGGAACGATCTGAAAGTCATCGAATAGGCACTGCAGGAAAGGCAGCTGAAGTTCTATCGAATTATCTTCTTTGTTTGCCTCATTGTTTACGTCGATATCGAGCGTTTCGATGACGCTGGCGTTGACGTTCACTCTGCCGAGGGGGGTAAGCCACGGTTCGTTCGACACGGAGACAATGGGGTAGTGATGGTTAGGGCCGACAATGACGTAAGTACCCGCCTTGGGAACTACGGAGAAAACCCTACCAGCAGTCAAACCCGAACAAGCGTATCCTGCGTGTGGAACCACGGCGCTGTAGATCGCACGGACGTCTTGCTTTTTGATAAAGCCATTTAAGGCCCTTTCCAACTCTCGAGGGTCGTCCGGGTACCATGATCCTGCCTTTGCAGGTCTTCTCATATGCTCTCTTAAATCTCTATTTCGAAATCGTTAACCGCGTAGTCCATTTGTTGGCCTCGAAGCTTCGTGATCTCCCTCGCTAAGAGCCAATAAATAAGCGCCAGGGCTTTGCGTCCTTTGTTGTTCGTTGGAATAACGATGTCGATATGCATAGTCATGTTGTTTGTGTCGCACATCGCGATTACAGGGATTCCGACGTCAACGGCTTCTTTTACTGCCTGTGAATCTCCGATCGGATCCGTAACAACTACTACATCTGGTTCTACAAAGTCTCTATACTCAGGATTTGTGAGCGTTCCCGGTATGAATCGTCCTACGAGCGATTTCGCTCCGATTACTTTGGCAAACATCGTGGCCGGGAACTGACCGTATTGCCGTGCCGAAACTACGAGTATTCGCGCGGGGTCAAATTTGCTGAGAAATTTGGCGGCAGTTTTTACGCGCTCGTCTGTAGCCTTGACGTCGAGCACGTAAAGGCCATCCGCGCGAACGCGATAGACGAAGCGCTTCATATCTTCCGTTTTTTGCTGAGTCCCGATGTGGACGCCTGCAGCTAGGTACTCGTCCACGGGGATGAGTGATTCGTATTCTGTGGTCTCTTCCATCGCTCCACCTCTGGTTAGATTGGTTTGTTTGTCATTCTATAGCTTTTTCCGTCAAATAGCTCCTGCTCTATACGCAGAAGTTGGTTAGTTTTGGCGGCACTCTGCCTGCCGCTGACATTGAGTTTGATGAATGAAGCTGACAGAGCAACCGCTAGGTGCGCAGGCGATGCCTCGCAGGTCGTCGAATTGTCGGTGAGGACAGCGCAGGCCTGGTTATGGGCTCTTGCACAGGCATAATTATCGAAAACGCTGGAGATCGTACGCGTTGGAGTAATTAACGCTAAATTGGTTCTTTTCCCGTTCTTGGTCTCGTCTGAATCGATAACGTCACAACTGAGTCTTGATGCGGCGGCGATCAGACACGTCGCGCCCAGCTCATCGTTCAGGCGATGCTGAAATTCGCGCTCAGGTTCGTCAAAAGCATCTTCGATGAAGTAAAGGCTGTAATCACTGGCGAGGCTTAATATGTATTCGAGCCGCTCATTTGCGGCCATAGAGCCTTTTCCGTGGAAACGAAGCCCGTTGTGCGACTGTCTTGAGGCTTTGAAGTCAACGCCGATTTTAACATCGAAGCCAAAGAGGCTGCTAGCTCTCTTGGTTATCACGTAGAGTTGATTCAAAGCGTCGACGATATTTGGATGCGGTGACATTGAGGCGTTCAGCTCACGAAAGACGCTGATCGAACAAGCGAGAGCGCCCGCAAATGAACTCGCCCCGATAGGAATAACGAAATAATCAATGTCGTCGCTGGCGACTTTCAGCAACGGATAGGGCATAGAGTTGGCAAAAAGGCCGCCCAGGTAACGGTAAAGGGACATTCCGAGCGAGGCAGCCGCAGCATTCGCAGCCGCAACCGAAAACGCCATGCTCATGTTGGGCAACGGGAAAGCTTCTTGCAACAATTCGTCGATTTCGGCCTGCTGACATACGTCGGTGCCGATAAGGTCTGTTGCTTTTTGTTTTGCCCTCTTAATCGCGTCTCCCGGAGCAGGGAAAGAACAACGACCATAGC
This sequence comes from uncultured Methanomicrobia archaeon, assembly GCA_964534635.1. Taxonomy (GTDB): domain Archaea; phylum Halobacteriota; class Bog-38; order Methanoflorentales; family Methanoflorentaceae; genus Methanoflorens. The sequence continues at coordinate 4,284 of CAZHSW010000040.1, read as the reverse complement.
CGCTCGTTGTGACCATCTCAACTTCGACAGCTTCTGTCGCGTTCACGTCAAGGACTTTACTGACAGAGACTGCTTCAATGGAGTTCATCAAGTAACTCCTCGGCGTTTGATCGTTATCGGAATAACTCCTCTCCTAAGCTCCTCGAGCGCAATATCGATTGGATCTGTTGAGTTGGAATCGATTAGGGTGGGTGCACCCATAGAAATCTGTAAAGCTCGCGCCCCAACGATTCTTGCTCTTTCATAACGAGTAAGTTCTTCAGTAACTTCTTTCAATGACTCCCCCCCTGTGAAAGGGCCGCTGTATGGGGTTGCTGAGATTCGAACTCAGGTTACGGCGTCCCGAACGCCGTAGGATATCCAGGCTACCCCACAACCCCTTGTCATTGATACGGAGCAAAAATATCCACTAGCTCCTTGTGCGTGAGAAGCATTCTGCGACAACAGTATCTCTTTAAGCCGAGGTCATCCAGTGCCTTCTTTGGGTCCTGTCCAGCATTTATACGTTCTTTGTACTGATCCCAATGCTTAGATATTACTGCGCCACACGTGAAGCATCGTACGGGTATCATCGTTCCGCCCGCTCAGCGATAGGATTTTTGCCGTCGCGCTCGCGCGCCTCTGCCGCCATACTTCTTTGGCTCTTTCTGTCGATAATCGTTGACCAGAAAGGTGCGATCGTGTTTCAGGAAGAGATCCTTCAGACTCAAATCGTTAGTCCAATCTATCAATCCTCGAGCGATTGCTGTTCGCGCTGCATCGGCTTGACCCATTATTCCACCCCCACGAACGGTTACCGCTATATCAAGATTTTTTGCTAGATCCCCGACGAGGTTCAGCGGCTCTCGGATCTTCTCCCTGATGAGCTCAGGCTCGACGGCGCTGAGAAGTTTTTTGTTTATTCTTACAACTGCTTGCCCCTCTTTGAATGACGCCCTTGCGATTGAAGTTTTGCGTTTGCCACTTGAATTAACCGTTTTTTTTCCCATCTGTCCTACCTACCTCTTGGCCCCTAACTGCTTGGAAATCTTTTCCAATTCAATTGCCTTGATGGTGCTCAGCCGCGATTTGCGCGCGTCGCCGAGAGTTACTGCCGTGACGCTCGTCAGCTCAGCTGGCGTCCCGGCGTAGACTCTAAGCCGACGAAGCGCTTCTCTTCCGGCAGCTTTCTTGTAAGGCAACATTCCCCTAATGGTTCGCCGCAAAATCATATCTGCCCGTTTGGGATAGTGAGGCCCCCCCTCTTTGGAACCTTTTGCCCGCATCGTCTTGTATTTAAGCAAAGTGGCTTCGGGTGTTCCTGAGACAATCGCACCCTCTGCGTTAATGATGTTTATCTCCTCTCCAGCTAGCAGTTTTTGGGCCACTATGCTGGCGAGCCGCCCTAGTATTAAGCCGTTAGCATCAATCACCGTCAAAAAAATCCACCCTTTAGAATCACTTTATAATCTTTATATTGCTCCCCTTGGGCAGCGCTTGGACGATTTCGCCGATCGTCGTGACGGTGCCCGATGCTGCAATAATTTTCAGCCGGGCATTTTCGGAAAACCCGAGCGCGCCTACGCATATGGGGTGCTCAATTGCTCCTGCGCCTAGAACTTTGCCCGGTACCACAACTACGTCGCCGGCGTCCGTGCAGCGGTTCAAGCGACTCAAATTCACTTGAACAGAGCTACTTGCAGGAGCATCCAACACGCGAATGAGCTTTTTCCAAATCCGCGCTTGATGTTGATTTGCACTTGCTCTGAGAGCATCTGTAAGCCTGATTAGCTCAAAGTTAGTCTTGATCGTCTTCTGCTTTGCCATACTTCTCCGATCTTGCATTTTGACGAAGAATGCGGGGGGTGCGATTTGAACGCACGAACTCCTATGAGACTAGGCCCTCAACCTAGCGCCTTTGACCTAGCTTGGCAACCCCCGCCTATCCAAATGTTCCGAGAACCTCGGCTAATTCGGTAGCCTTCTTGATTAGGGACTTTACTGAAGTAACCAGCAGATCTTTGCAGCTCATTGAACCGTCGGATTCGGTGTAAAACACCAAAGAACGTGGATCGCCGGTGACTGTGATCGCTCCCGTTTCGCACGCCTTAACACACGAGTTGCAAAGCGTGCATTCGAGCTCATCTTTTACGCGTATTGAGCCTTGTTCGTACTCGATAATGCGCTTTGGACAGGCTTCGACGCACTCCCTGCATCCGCTACACTCTTGTATGGTGAATTTCGGCAGATACTTGTAACTTGTGGCGATTGCAGACTGGAATTTCGCGTGATCCCTCGCGTACCCTTTTCGCGCGATAGCTTCTAACAGTAATTCTTGGCCTTTGAAAAGCTTAATGACGGGTATATCGCCGTCGGCTGCAACAACGTCGGGATCAGCCGATGTTAAGTCCTTTGAGTACACGGTAGCGGGCCCCTGCACGTTTAGCGTTAGTGACACTTGGCACTGAAAGCATCCTTCCCCGTGGCAAGAACATTCTGATTGACGAACATATTGATCTCCGCCTGTGAGTGGTATAAGCCCTAACCGGAGAGCCAACATCTCGTCGAAGAGGACAGACGTATTGTTGTAAAAATTCACTTCGTCTATCGCCATAGACTGAGCGTCCGCTGCTACGCTTCGTCTAAGGCTATTCACAAAAGCCGGGGTGGTTCCCGAAATTATGAAACGCGCACGCCGGTTCGTGAGTTCAAGGAACTGCAAATCCATCTATAGCAAAGCCTCAAATCCTGCGTCCGCGGCGGCCGCCGGGCGATCGCGTGCCATCGTGCGGAATGGGAGTCACGTCTTCAATTCGCCCTATTTTTAACCCGGCTCTGGAAAGTGCTCGAATCGCAGCTTGAGCTCCGGGCCCCGGGCTTCGCTGTCCGTTTCCGCCTGGCGCTCTGACTCTAACGTGAACGCCCAGAATACCTTTTTCGAGAGCCTGTTCAGCGGCACTCGTAGCGAGCTGCATAGCAGCGTACGGCGAACTCTCGTTACGGTCCTGCTTAACAACCATCCCGCCTGATGATTTTGCGATGGTCTCGGCTCCGCTCAAATCCGTGATGGTTATGATCGTATTATTGAATGAAGCAAAAATATGCGCCACTCCCCATCTTCTTTCAGCCATGGTCTATTCAGCTCCGGTGTTAGCTTGTGTGTCCTCGCCGGTGCGCCGAAGTGGTGATCCCTCGTAGTGTTCGATCAAATCCTGTTCGGCGCTTAGTAGAATATAACTAGGCACAGTGACCCTTCGCCCATCGACTGCTATGTGTCCGTGAACGATAAGCTGCCTGGCATGCCTAACAGAATTTGCCAAACCTTGCTTTTGCACTTGCGTTTGCAGCCTCCTGTCCATCAAATCCTCAATTCCGAGCGTGAGGACGCTATCGAGCGACGAATCAGATTTCATAAGGCCCAAGCGTTTTAATCTACCGAGGAATTTCTCAGTCTCGAACTTAGCGTGCTCACCCCGTTCGCCAACCTCCTGAATGTCGAAGAGCAGCTTGCGTGCTTCACGTCTATACTTCCGCAATGTTGTGGCAGCTTTCCATACCTCTCTTTTGTTCTTCAACCCATAAGTCTTAACAAGCTCTGCTTCTTCGTTGATTCTTACCCCTTGCCACGGGTGACTCGGTTTGTCAAACATTTTTCTGCTTTTGCCGGGATATCCCATGAATCTACCTTTTGCGTCAACGCTTCTTACGTTGGACACCCACAGTCGCGCCTCGCCGTCCTGTTGATTTCGTCCGTTGCCCCCGGACCTTGTGTCCTCGTTCGTGGCGAATGCCTTTGTAGCTTCGTGTCTTTTTCATGCGATTGAGGTCTTCTCGAAGAACGAGGTCCAATTGGGATCCAAGTAGGTGCTGATCTTCGCCACTGACCGGGCTTTTTCGGTAGTTGAACATCCACGCCGGAACACGCTGAGCGAAATCAGCCACAGACTCTCTCAGTCGTTCGATCTGCTGATCATCAAGATACCCCAAGTCGTCATAGGGGTTTATGTTAGCACTCTGAGCTAATATCCGCGCAGTCCGTATCCCGACTCCTTTTAGCCCTGTGAGCGCGTACTGGACTGACTTCTTGCCGTCTAGGTCTGTTTGCCCGATTCTCACGATATACTTGATATCGTGATCGGTCGCTTCCACGTTACTCTTGGGCACGTAATACCTCACGCGTGTGGCTTTTTTAACCTATCATTGTATTTATAAGTAGGCACGTATCAGAGGCTCAAAAGCGAAGGCGCTAAAAAACGCAGCAACGTGCCCGAAACAAGCTCTTAAATGCGCTGGGGGTGGGATTTG
>CAZHSW010000039.1:0-6673 GCA_964534635.1 uncultured Methanomicrobia archaeon | reverse complement strand
GTGTGCAAAGAAAGAGCCCCGGGAGGGATTTGAACCCCCGACCTATTGATTACTTGCTTCGCAGTTATTTGTAGAACTATCTTTTAAGTGAACAAAGTTACAAGTCAATCGCTCTTCCAAGCTGAGCCACCGAGGCATATTGAGGCTTTTTTATGTAATCCCGCTCTTTACTTATACATTGTTAATAGCCGGACAAGTCGCCATATCAACGAGCGACGGGCCGGTGCACTCACTCAGAATCGCTAGCTTCAACAAGCGCTTGAATACCAGGCAAGCTCTCTCCAGCTAAGAAGTCTATGCAGGCTTTTCCCCCGGTCGATATATGACTGATATACTTATCAATACCAATGTTTCGCGCTGCAGCTGCGATGTGGCCGCCACCTAATATAGAGAACTTTGCGCGAGCTGCTGCTTTCAACGTTTCATTCGTTCCCAGTGCGAACGCTTTTTGTTCGAACACTCCTGCCGGTCCATTGATAACGACAGTCCCAGCGGCCTTGAGCTCAGTTGAATAGGCTACAATTGTCTCTACACCAATATCGTAAATCGGATAAGCCTTCGGCAGTGCCGAGATTGGCGTCTCCAGGCGTTTTCCACCGTCACTTAAGGCGACATCAAGTGGCGTGGTGATTTTCTCTCCGTAGTTATCCAGCACTCTCCTGCACAACTCGACATAGTCTTCGTACCCGGATGACTTTATGTAATCGAGGTTAGGCCGCCCGATGTCGATTCCAGATGCCGCCAAAAAGATGTTTGCGACGAGGCCTGCAACGAGCACCTCATCTGCCTTCCCGTTTGACAGAACGTGTTCAATCACCTTGATGCTATCATCAGCTTTGGTCCCACCGAGCATAAATACTCGTGGCCTTTGCGACGTGGTGAGTGCCTTGGTCAGCATTTTGACCTCTTGTTCCATCAGCTTGCCTGCTCCTGACGTCAACACACGCGGAAAAGCAACAATCGACGTTTGTGCCCGATGGGCCGTGCCAAACGCGTCGTTAAGATAGAGGTCACACAGCAAAGAAAACTGAGTGACAAGATGTGTTTTCGCGAGATCTTCAACTGGCGCCTTGAGCATCTCTTCAGAACTAAATCTCACATTTTCGAGGAGCAGAACCTGCCCGGCTCTCAGATCTTGAATCGAATTTCGCACGGTTTGCCCATAAATGCTGTCAACATAGATGACGTCTTTTCCGAGAAGGGAGGCAAGCTTCTTACCGTGCTGCTCCATAGTAGTGAAGTCGCGCTTTCCTGGTCTAGATTGGTGGGCGAGTAGCACAGTCTTTGCGTCATCCAAAGCTTCAATGGTAGGGATGTGGCCGCGAAAACGGACATCATCAAGAATCTCTCCGTCAGGTCCGATAGGTGAATTCAAGTCGACGCGAACAAGGACGACTCGTCCGTGCGTATCCAAATCATCCATAGTGAGAAATGGCGGCATGGTCAGAGCTTATGTCGAAATGTAAGATATAAACGTATCTGCGTTGATTTAGCTTCAATTCAAGTCCATTTCTGAACCCTCTAGCTCGCCTCTGGCCGGAGATGGGAGGCTAAAAAAAGTGCCGACCGTAGCGGCGTGAAAGAAGCTGACCGCGAAATGCCGAAAATCAGGAGGGATTGATCACCTCTGTTTGGAACGGCAAGTCGCAAGTTCCCTATCCAAGGCACGCGATACTGAGCAACGCCTATTATCCATTCGGGCTTAACGGGCTCCAGACGTGGCGCGCCACCGAACAGCAGCGGTTGATCATAGTTTCCATCGCCGTTATTATCACCCTTCGTGATGTATCCTGCGTGAGTCGCCGTCTGATTGTTCGGTAGGCGGTCACCCGCATTGACCCAGTACATAGCCCTGTGGATTATCGGAGTGAGGTGCTCATCGCCATTCGGTCTGTATACTATAACGTCGCCGTAATCGCCGAATTTCATGTAATTTTCACGTTTGCCCTGGTCGTACGTAACCACTTCAGAGGTCTTTTTTATAAGAACTACGTCGCCGATGAATATTCCGTCGTTTTGATCAAAAAAACTCGTTGTCTTGTTGTGTTCCATACTTCCTGATTCGACAGCCACCAAGGGGGTAACGGATCCTGACCACGCATAAACTACTGAGACTACCAACGCGACAACGAGCAGTGCAACTAATATATCACGTAGAAGTGCTAACCAATAATTGTCAGTTTTCCAGAATTTCTTGACGCGTTCCCTCGTTTGATCCTGCATGAATCGCCGCCTAAAAAGTGTAAGATGCTGTGCGAAGCTGAAGACGCAATGACCATAGTTATAATTGACGCATTATATATTCTATCGAAACACGCTTCTACGCTTCGCGCAGCTATCTCATCCGGCGCAGCTATCTCACCCGGCAATAGCAATTTTTCCGCTATTACGAATGCGGATGACAAGATGAGGGATCAGGGTGAGATCTTGCCACGGCGCTCCTTTTTGCAGAGGGGTCGAGCGAGCCTGCTAGCAGCGTGCGACTATGATCCGAACTGACATAATTCAGAGGCTCAGCGGAAGGGGCTTTCTTATCACGCCAGAAGCGCTAATGATGATTCAGGAGAGCGACCTGCCCTTGGAACTCGTGGACGAGGTATTAAGAAACGTTGACAACTCTATGCTCGTGATCGCACCCCAGCACGTCACAGCTGCCCAAGAACTGCTGGAAACGCAGAAAAAAAAATTCAAGCCCACATTCCTGCTAGACAAACGCGCAGAAAGCCATTCAGCCATCTTAGTTGAGAGCCGCGACTACCAGCCGAGCTCCAGCGGGCAGTCGCATCTGCGTGACCCACGGCCAATAAATGTGCTTGCCGACATCACGGAAGGCTCCAATTGTGTTGGCACATATGAGGAATTTGTCCGCTACTTCAGAAATCGGTACGACAGGCTAGGCGAAATGATAAAAAGGCGGCTCCCGTCGCGACCGATCGAGAGCTTGACATATTACAGCAGACGGCGTGAAGGTTTATTTGACGACGACTTTGTCTCTGGCGCAAAAGTCTCTGTTGTCGGTATGGTAAACGAAACGCGCGACACGCCGAACGGACATCGTATACTCGAGCTAGAGGATCCTACCGGATACTTCAACGCAATTGCATTGAAAGGTAAAAGCGCGTACCAAGCAGCACTCGAGGTGGTGCACGACGAGGTGATTGGCGTTACCGGGTCAGTCTCTGCCGACGGCAGGGTGCTATTTATTGATAGTATTACGTGGCCGGACATCCCTCCGCAAAATCAGCCTGCGCGCTCCCAGAACGACACGTATGTGGTACTCACTTCCGATATTCACGTCGGCAGCAAGACGTTTTTAGCAAACGCGTGGAAGGATTTCGCTGAGTGGATCACGTCGAGCGAGGATATACGAGCGCGAGAAACGGCGTACGTCGTAGTGGCCGGAGATCTCGTAGACGGCATTGGCGTTTTTCCCAATCAAGAGGACGAGTTGGCCATCGACGACATCGACGATCAGTACGCCGCCGCCGCCTCTCTCTTTGAAATGCTACCGTCAGAGGTTTCGATAATTTTCTCTCCAGGAAATCACGACGCAGTTAGGCAAGCCGAGCCGCAGCCGGCGCTCTCGAGCGACTATGCAAAAACCTTAAATGGCAATGTCACGTGCGTAGGCAATCCCACGTTAATAGAGCTTTGCGGTGTAAAATTGTTGATCTATCACGGTAGGGCTTTGGACGACATTATTGCGGCAGTTCCTGGCCTCTCTTATAGCCACCCCGACCTTGCGATGAGGGAGATGCTAAAAAGGCGGCATCTCTCGCCGATATATGGCAATAGAGTGTCTATCGCGCCCGAAAGCACGGATCACTTCGTTATTGATACGATACCAGACATCCTTCATAGCGGGCACGTTCACACCGTGGGTGCATCCCGCTACAGGGGCGTCACCGTTGTCAACTCAGGTACGTGGCAGGACCAAACGAAGTACCAAAAGTCACTGAATATTAATCCAAGGCCTGGGATTATGCCTGTGTGTAATCTCGCGTCGATGGAGACCACATTTATTGATTTCTTGAAATCGAACGGCCGCGCTTCTTCATAGACGTGCGCATAGAGGCCGATTTCCGTCAGCGGCGTTTTCGCCCACTTTGCTCAGTAATACCGCGAGCAGACAAGCAGTGGACCGTTTGGCTTTGTGAAAAACTACAGCGAATCGAAGGCCTCAAGTGAAGCCATTAAATCATCCATCGAGTGAAGTCCAGGTGATTGTTTGACGATAAATCGCGCTGCCAAAATCGCTCCACTAGCGAACGCTTGCCTGCTGTGCGCTTGGTGGCGTATCTCAAGCCGCTCTCCCTCCCCGATAAACAACGCGGAATGGTCGCCGACTATATCGCCCGCACGTATGGAATACGAGCCGACTTTACGCGAATGGTCGATTGCTTTGATGATATCGATCGCTTTCATCGCAGTTCCGCTCGGGGCGTCGACTTTGTGTTTGTGATGTGCCTCAATCACCTCAGCGGCGTACTGTCCGCTCGGAAGACTCTCTGATGCTTTCTTGATCAACTGGAAGAAAACGTTCACACCGATCGAAAAATTCGGAGAGATTATCGCCGCTACTTTCCCTTCTATCGCGCTCTCCGCTTCGGCCCGCTGTTCGGGAGTGAATCCCGTTGTTCCGACGACGAGTCGCACTCCTGAACCAGCAGCCGCTTTGATGATTTCGACTGAAGAAGCAGCTTCGGTAAAATCGATCAACACATCAGGTTTTGTTTTTTCAAGCGTCTCGACAAGTTTCGACGCCACTGTGACACCAGCGTTGCAGACTCGCTTGTCAAAGGCAGCCACGAGAGTCATATCTGGCTCTCGCTTGACGTTGTCGACGATCATCTGACCCATTCGACCACAAGCGCCCGTAACTGCGACAGTAATCTGATCGGTTCGTGTCATACTAGGACTGCGTAGGAATGAAACGTCTCATTCTGTGTAGGTCGCTAGCGTTGATTTAAGTTTCGCCACGTTTGGCTCTGCCATTGACGTGAGGGGTAATCGAAGGGGCCCTCCGGCAAGCCCGAGCAAGTCACAAGCTTTCTTGATGGGAATGGGATTCGTCTCTAAGAATAGCGCTTTGAAAAGTGGGGCGAGGTGATAATGCACTTCGCGTGCTTTTGCGTAGTTACCGTCGAGGCAGAACTGAGTGAGCTGTCCCATCTTTTCTGGAAAGAGATCTGCAGCAACCGAGATGACGCCAGTAGCCCCTAGAGCCATCATGGGAAGCGTGAGCCCATCATCCCCTGAAATGACGCAAAAATCGAGATCTTGGGTGAGTTCTATTATTTCTGAAATCTGGTTGAAGTTCGCACTTGCCTCTTTTACCCCGGCTACGTTGCTATACTCGTGTGCAATCGCGCTGATCGTTTCAGCATCCATGTTAATGCCGGTGCGCCCCGGGATGTTATACAAAACGAGCGGAATCTCGCACGCATCTGCGATAGCGCCAAAATGTTTCACTAAACCGCTTTTCATCGGTTTGTTGTAGTAGGGCACGATTAGAAGAGCGGCGTCGGCGCCAACGTCCTGAGCGTAGCGCGTCAACTCGACCGCCTCTGACGTGCTGTTGGAACCCGTCCCAGCGACGACCGGAACGCGTGCTGCGTCAACGGTGATACCGATGAGTTTCTTATGTTCATCGAACGTCAACGTGGCAGATTCGCCCGTGCTGCCGCACGGCACTAATCCAGCGACGCCTGCCTTCTGAAGATATTCGATGTTGGAGCGCATTCCGTCGACGTTGATCTCATCCTGTGTCGTGAAAGGCGTAACCATAGCACAGTATACGCCTTGGAATTTCATCGTTTTCTCCTGTTACTGATATCTACTTTATGAGTAATATATCCGGCAACTCTGTTTCGAATGTTCTTGCTTTCGATGTTCGTGTACTCGGACACGAGCAGCTTATTCTTATCATAATCAGAGCTGAAGTTCTCCCGATGTTCGCGGAGCAGCTCTTCAGATACGCTTTTGATGTATGTTGGCCTGATACTTCCCAGTAAAACCACCTCCCCTTTCTCTTGTCTTTTTCGCTTTTTTTAAGGCAGACGCGTCCGGCAGCGATCACAGCATTGAGGAAATCTTGACCATCGTTTTGGCGACCTGTTGTGCCGACCGGCCGAAAACGAGCGCCTTTGGCCCCTTTCCGCCAGTCCGGCTGTACATCATGTCGGGAACCGCGCTGCTACGGGCTACAGCTCGCTCTATTGCGTGCGCCATTCCCGACTCCACAATATTCACTCCTTCAAAGTCTTCCGTTCTTTCGAAGCTTTCGGCGCGTAGGTTCAGCTCCTGACAAGCGGAGAAGACTTTGTCAGAGTACCGCACGCTCATCGCGCTTTTAATGCTCGCGTCATAAGGCAACGCTGCGAGGATCGCCCTTGCCATGTTACGGCTAGCACCAAATGCTACGCAGCCGACTGGTTTTATGACCTGCCCATCTCGAACAATTCGTCCCTTTACGGCGGCCACGTCTGTGAGCTTCTTCGCGCCTGAAATTGCCACTGCTAAGTTGCTGCCAACCTCAGGTATAAGCTCTAGGTTTATAGTCTTAATGGTGCGCAGAGCTGCTTCCAGATCAAGTACAGCGAGATAACGTGCCGCCATTTCTGAAGTGCGCGCGACCTGATTTACCACGCCGGCCCCCGATCCAACGACCGCG
>CAZHSW010000038.1:0-7971 GCA_964534635.1 uncultured Methanomicrobia archaeon | reverse complement strand
CTACATACTCGAGAACCGACTACCGCTATCTGCTGCCCCAGCCATTAACAAGTGTCTAGGCAGCGCCTGCTCGCGAAGCCTTACGAGGGCACCACGTCAGAAGCTTTTTTCGATAGCCGCAATCGCACGATCAACGTTCATCGTAGCAGCTGTGGTTTTTGCCATCTGACCGTTCTTCTGCGGCCCTTGGCAAACGTACATGCTGTGAATCGCTACATCTGAAAAACCGGAAGCGTGAAGGAGGTGACAAGCAATGGATGCTTCACTCATTATCGGTATACTCTCATTACTCGGGATTGTAGGAATATTAATCGTGGCGATACTAACGTTTCTGGCATAACACGATGGCAAGTTCCCACTCGAACAGCAAATAGAGAGTCGATTAAGATTTTGATTTCGGCCATATCGAGGTGTGCAACGATGGTAGGGTGTTGAACACTCTCGATTTTAATTTATTTGACCGATGTTTCGCCGATTCAGCAACCGCACTGTCACAACTTCTTGTGACAGCAACTTATATCAAAAAAACGTAGTTACGTCATTTGGAGGTGGGGATACATGACCACTTACGTTATGGCAGTAGGTGGCACTCGATACCATTGGTGCAGCAATTGCTCTGACTATCCAGCCGAGATAGCACATACGACTATTACACCACCCAAAGGTCGCCTCTGCGACAGGTGTAAAAGTTTGAAAAGCAAACGTAATTGCCTTCCTGCTCATAGTGGTTAAACTATAATTCATTTGATGTTCTCCTTGGAGGACTACTTGAGCCGTCAGAAACGGTTAAGCATAATCGCGCTCAATAACTCAGCGGGGCAGTGACTCATAACTTTTTGAGGTACCATCTCCCTTTTTTAGGGTCACGGCCCCCCTTTGGTTCTAAATTTGATACCAACCGATTCACCAACCGCAGATTCAACAGTGACGCCAACCTAAGTTTCACCAGTGCCTGGCTGCCAAATTTTTAAGTAGAATCAACACTAACTATAAGTTAGTGTGAGATTCATTGGGATCCTAGTTAAGCAACAATGGACGAAGCAAGGCTACTTGACATCTTAGGCAATGCAAATCGCCGCAATATCCTAAAGCTACTGTCGCTGCGGCCATTTTACGTGACCGAGATCTCTGAAAGACTGCACGTCGCACCTAAAGCGGTCATCAGCCATCTGGGCATGCTTGAGCGGGCGGGGATTATCCAGTTCTATGTTGACGAGCGGCGACGAAAGTACTTTCACATAGCGGATAATCTATTGCTCGAGGTTCAGATCTCTCCATTTAGGTATGACGTTGAGTCAGCCGACAGCCCGCAACAGGAACGGACTCATCCCGACCTGTCAACGCCGATAGGCGAAATCCAGCTCAAAACGGGCAGTCTGGCCGACATCGCCGAGACGCTCGACAGTTTGAGAAGAGCTAATAGGGAGCTGATGGGGGCACAGCGGAGGGTTCAAGAGCTGCTCACCGAGGTGATGGAACGCGGCGCAAGGAAGATCGACGGAATATCTCGAGACTTCCTTGACTATGACATCCTTTCACTGTTGCTGACAGGGCCCAAGACGGTTGAACAACTGTCAGCAGGGCTCGCGATACCTGGCCAAGTACTCGCAGACCGGCTGCGTAACCTTGAGGAACTGCGGAAAATTAGGCGGACAAACGCCAGGACCTACTTGTTGTGAGGCAAATAGTTAGAAGCTCGAAAAGATCATCTGAGCACGTTAGGAGAAAATTGACAAATGACAGAAGAAATTACCCTTAAGGTCGTCGAGGCGTATCATCGCGACGCCGGAAGAGGCATCGCCCGCATCGACATGGACACGATGCGCCAGCTCGGACTTGTAAGCGGTGATATCATCGAGATTACCGGCCGCAATAGGGCGGCTGCCGTGGTGTGGCCCGCATATCCAGAAGACCGCGGCCTTGGCATCATCAGAATCGACGGCAACATACGCGGCAACGCCCGCGTCGGTATCGACGACAAGGTGGTTATTCGAAAGGCAAAATCGAATCCAGCGGTGAGGATTACGCTCGCACCAACGCAGCCCGTGCGCATCGTAGGCGGCGAAGATTATCTTATGCGCTTTCTTGAAGGTCGCCCCGTGCAGAAAGGAGAGACTCTTAGGGTCGAAATGCTGGGGAATCCGATAACCTTTGTCATAAGCGCTACTCAACCGGCGGGCATCGTAATCGCTGGAAAGAACACGCAGTTAACGCTCAAAGAAAAGCCGACGATAGCAGCAGAACGCGCTGTTTCTCAGGTGACCTATGAGGATATCGGCGGGCTAAAACGGGAGCTTGGGCTAGTTCGAGAAATGATTGAGCTCCCGCTGAGGCATCCTGAGCTCTTCCAAAAGCTCGGCATCGACCCGCCAAAGGGCGTCCTGCTTTACGGTCCGCCTGGAACCGGAAAAACGCTGATAGCGAAAGCGGTGGCGAACGAAACGGACGCATATTTCATCAACATAAGCGGTCCAGAGATCATGAGCAAATTCTACGGTGAGAGCGAGCAGCACCTCCGCGAGCTCTTTAAGGAGGCTTCTGACAACACTCCCGCAATCATCTTCATTGACGAAATCGATGCGATAGCCCCCAAACGAAGCGAAGTGACTGGCGAAGTCGAGCGCAGGGTTGTCGCACAGCTGCTGGCGTTAATGGACGGCCTTGAAGCACGCGGGCAAGTGGTCGTGATAGCTGCAACCAACCGTCCCGAGGGCATCGACCCTGCACTGCGGAGACCTGGTCGATTTGACAGGGAGATTGAAATCGGCGTACCAGACGTGGCTGGTCGCCTTCAGATACTGCAAGTGCACACTCGTGCTATGCCGATTGCGGATGACGTGAAGCTCGAAGATCTTGCCCGCACAACGCACGGCTTTGTTGGCGCTGACCTAGCCGCCCTGTCAAAGGAGGCTGCCATGCACGCGCTGCGCAGAATACTCCCTGAGATTGATCTCGAACAAGAGGTCCCGCAAGAGGTTCTCGATAAGCTCCAAGTTACCGAGAAGGATTTCGAAAACGTGCAGAAGAACATCGAGCCTTCTGCAATGCGTGAAGTATTCGTCGAAGCGCCAAATGTGAAATGGGAAGACGTTGGCGGCCTTGAAGGGCCCAAACAGGAGCTCCGGGAGGCCGTCGAGTGGCCGATAAAATTCGCAGAAGCGTTTAGCAGCATCAACACAAGGCCACCCAAAGGCGTGTTGCTCTTTGGTCCTCCTGGCACAGGGAAGACGCTTCTCGCCAAGGCGGTCGCCACGGAAAGTGAGGCCAATTTTATTAGCATTAAAGGACCCGAGCTGTTGAGCAAATGGGTCGGCGAATCGGAAAAAGGAGTACGCGAGACGTTTCGGCGTGCAAAGCAGGTCTCTCCGACAATTATCCTGTTCGACGAACTCGATGCTATCGCGCCGACCAGAGGCATGAGTTCCGACTCGCACGTTACCGAGCGCGTGGTAAGCCAACTGCTGACGGAGCTTGACGGCTTAGAGGAGTTGAAGGACGTCGTCGTAATCGGGGCGACGAATCGGCCGGACATGGTGGATATCGCTCTGCTACGGCCCGGAAGACTCGACAGACTTGTCTACATACCGCCACCGAATGCATCAAGTCGAAGACAAATATTTGAGATCCATCTTCGAGGAAAACCCGTGGCAGACGACGTCGAAGTTGAGCAGCTGGCCAAAGAAACCGATGGGTATGTCGGCGCTGACATTGAAGCAATTTGCCGGGAAGCAGCAATGCTCGCTCTTCGAGACTTTATTCGTCCCGGCATGACGCCTGAGCAGATCAAAGAGGGGGCACCGACGATAAGGATTACAAAAGCACACCTGTACGCTGCAATTAACCGCGTTAAGCCAACGGCGTCGCGCGATCTAATACATCAGTATGAGAAGATTGCAACTGAGTTTGCGAAGTTTTCTGTAACGGAAGAGGAACCGACGGAGAAACCGGTAAAGCCGGGATACGAAGGCTATGCGTAACTTGAGACTTAGAGCGTTTACTAAGCAAAGGAGGCTATAAGATGGCGAAAAGGCGAAGAACATTTTTTGATGACTTTTTCGGCGAAGGATTCGAGGATCTGATGGATACGATGCTGCGCGACCTGCAGGAAGGAAGGCAGCCTAAACCGTTCATTTACGGCTTTTCAATGACCCAGCATCCCGGCGAAGCACCTGAAGTGCGCGAGTTTGGCAATATCCAGCCTTTTGGACGCAAGGTCAAGATGGAAGAGGAAAGAAAGCCTTTGATTGACGTAATGGAGACAAAGGACGAAGTTCACGTTATCGCGGAGATGCCGGGGGTGGACCGCAAGGACGTCCAGCTTGAGGCTACCGAAAGCAGGCTCGACATCAAAGCGAAAAACGAGTCTCGAAAGTACTCTGAAAGCGTGGAGCTTCCGGTCAAAGTTGACCCGCACAGCGCAAAGGCCACGTATCGAAACGGCGTTCTTGAAGTGAAACTGACGCGCGTACAGCCGCAAGAAGAGAGATCCCACATAAACGTCGAATGAAGAGGCTCTCCCTCTTCACATCTCATCTTTGATCGCTTTAGGTAAGACGCTGACGTCGCGCAGAATCAAATCAGGCTCAGCAGAGGTCAGTAATTTACGTGTGGCAAAGCCGCAGAGTACCGCGGCTGTTTTCGTTCCCGCTTTCTTTCCCATGAGCACATCTTCGACCATATCGCCAACGTAGAGCACCTCGGAGGCGGCGACTTCCGCTCGTTCTATAGCCATTAGCAGAGTCTCAGGAGCTGGCTTCCCGTGTTCGAAGCCGACGTCGTCACCAAACAACATTGTATCGAAACGCAACTCAATGCCTTGTTCGCTGAGCTCTTTTTGCACCCGTTCTCGCGACCCGCTCGAGACGAGGCCAAGCTTTAGGTTCATCTCTTTGAGTTCGTGCAAAGCGCGAGCAGCGCCCGTATACAGCACGCAGCTTTTTTTTAGGCGTTCATAACAGTCCAACCAGATCGCGTCTGCTGCGCTCCAGTCCGCTCGGCCGATCCCCAAGTACAAGTAATAGTCGTGATAGTTCGGTCTGCTCTGTTCCCGGAACTGCTCGAGCGTTACCTGAGGCAAACCGAAGGTTGCCATAACCGCTAAGTAGCTTTCGTAGGTAGGAAGTACCGAATCGTAGAGCGTGCCGTCCCAATCGAACATCACCGCCTTCAGCACGCGATCACTTCACCGTTGCGCAGCGTTTAGAATAGCAAAGCATTTCCACAGCATTTTATTATCATACTCGGCAAGTCGTCCTTCGACCAGTTCTGAGATTGTGTTATTCGCGAGAGCGTCGTTTATTCGTGCTTCTGAAAGGCGTACTATGTGAATGTTATGCCGAACACGTGCTGCTGGCGATCGCTTGAGTTCATCAAGCGCCGCTAGCGAACTCTTGCCCGCACAAAACTCGCAGCTGCATGTCCAGTCAGTCAGTCTGTCAGCGCGAATCAACCTTCCTGACGCCGTTAAGAGTGAGCCATAAGCGAGTCCGCCGAGCACGGCGCTTGAGCCGTCCGCCGAAGACACATTGGCGTACGCGAGGAGCTCAAGAACGTTCGGTGCGCTCCCCCCCGAGGCGTGGAATCGCGTATCTGCGAATTCGTTCGCGAGTCGACCGTAAGCGCTGAGGACTTCAAACTGTTTCAGTCGATCTTCAGAACGGAAATGCGGGAGACGGGAAAACAATCCAAATCCCGCAGAAAGCTTGGTCAGACCCGCGTTCAGTGCTTTCTCGAAAATATATTGAGCATCCTTGCAGGTACCGACCTCAAAGCTCGCGTACAACAAATCTGGCCGTTGAGCATTGTCCCGAGCCCATAACGCAGCTTCGAAGCTCGTTTCGATCGCCTTCAACCGGTCTGCTTGATTGTGTTTCCAGTAGGGCGTCCGGAAATCCGCGTCGACGGGCACATTAAGCGTCATAAATCCGTCAGTTCTTTCGGTGATGCGCTGCTCCTGTAACCTGAGAACCCTTTCCCTTGTCCGCAAACTGGGCTTTTGAGAATACGGCGGTGAGAAGAAGTTCCCGCTGTGAATGAAATGGCGCGGTGCAGCCGCTGTATCCCTGGCGTATAACTTTGCGAAGGTCGTGTTGTCGAACGACAAGACGACGGGGTCACGCAAACTGCGCAGCGCCGGGACGAACGTGCGATAAAACTGGAACGACTTTAGTGGCATTGTGCCGTTTGTAAGATTTGCGCGCAAGCTTCTTGAGGCAAAAAGTGTAGTTTATATTTACTTGAATTGCTATAAAAAAATGGTGAACGTCATATGTCAGACGGATTTTTGGATTCGGAACGAATACGAGAGATCGTGCGCTCAAGCAAAGAATACCTTCAGATCATTTATCAGAACGACACGAAACTTGTGCTAAAGGTACGCAATGATCCGGCGCTAGAAGTCAAAGTGGAGGACGAAGGAACCACCGTTTCCATAGATGTTATAGAGCCCGACAGGCTTGGCCAGCTGGTGCAGCTGTTTCAAGACTTAATGAGGTGAGAGAGCAAAAAATGATCAACAATGCGCTCTCAGCGTTAAAGACCGTCGGTGCGATCGCACACGCCCTTGACGACGAGGGATTAACGATTGAAATACGTAATCAAGGTAATCCTGCCGTCGCGATCGGGCGAAACGCTCACTCGGTCGTATTAGACAAGGTCTACGGGCCCATAAAGGTCAGAAACTTTAGAGAGGCCGTCGAATTGTTCGGAAAAATCGCAGCTGGAAGTTAGGAGGACGTGAGACGAGGCTAGGCGCTTTTTTAGTATACTTGTTCGGGGCCGTGCTGGTAATAGCCGGAGTGTTGGTTCTTCTTTTACAGCTAGGGGTTCTTGAAACCGTGCTCAATACCTTTAACATTTCCGGCGTTGCGCTCGTTGCGCTGGTTCTGATAGTTGTCGGGGTTGTTTTGATTCGGGGAGCATCGTTAATCAGCTACGACTCCAGTCGCGAAAGAAGAGACAGCACGGAATTTGATTACAGAGACTATACCGACGAAGACCCAGACTGGCCAGATTTCGGCAAGCGGTATTGACGCGTGGGTGCTCGGGGTTGCTACGCGTTTGCGATGTCCTCGTAATATCTGATTCTGTCGTTAATCACGCGCTCATATTTCTTGTATTCCTGTATAACGCCTACCCACATCAACCCGTAGCACACGGCAATTGACAGTAGAAGCGCCCCAGCGACCAAAATATAGTTGTTATTGCGCAGAAGCGCAGCGTTGCCGTTTAGGTACTGCGCGGTCATCAGCACGTAGATGGCAAGCAGAATACCAGCGACGCCGCCCCACATAGACTTGATATGCCAGATGTGGCGTTCGTGGCGTTTCTCCATCTTCCGAAGATCGAGCTCGAGAATTCGACTATAAGCGTCGCTCTTATCGACTTCGACATATCTATTTCGTGAGCCTTGCGTAATTACATCCTCCTCGTTGTGTAATAGAAGCCTATCATAAGCGCGACAGCAATTATACCAACGATTGCGGCGCCTATAAGCGTGGGGGTTGTGAGCTCGGCTCCCGGTTGAGTTGCCGTGGCCGTCGGCAACACCGTCGGAAACACCGTCGGAAACACCGTCGGCGATACCGTTGGGGACGCCGTTGGCGACACCTTTGGCGAGGCCGTTGGCGACACGGTCGGCGACACGGTCGGCGACACGGTTGGCGACACAGTCGGCGACACAGTCGGCGACACGGTCGGCGATACCGTTGCGCTTGCCTGTAAAGGCGTCTGCGCGGCTACGCTCACAACATCTTGTGCTTGCACATAAAACGCTGCGGACAATGCCACGATGCCAAAGATAACAAAAAACACCACTCGAGCACGCGAGACGAAAATTCTAGGCCCTCCTGTCCTTGACGACAAATATGCATAACTAACCGTATAAATAGGTTTTCTGCCCAAAAATGGCGCGCAGCGAAAATTTAACTAAAAGCGAAAACGAGTGGGCTCGAGGCGATTCGAACGCGCGCG
>CAZHSW010000037.1:0-3202 GCA_964534635.1 uncultured Methanomicrobia archaeon | reverse complement strand
CCAACAATCTTTCTGTACATTTTCGCAGGCTTGCGTGTCATTTTGCCCTCAGTGCGTCGCGATATTTAGCATAAACGTAATTCGTTAAAAAGGTTTGCTGAAAGAGAAGGCACAAAATTGGGCAGGTCAGTGAGAAAAGCTGCTATGGAACATCGGGTTGATTTTACCCAGGCAAACTGGCGATGACTGCTGCGTGTGCTTTGTAAAACGGCTCGAGTTCGCGCACACACAAGACGTTAAGCAGCTCCTCGAGCTTTCGCACTTCGCGCTTATAAATCACCTTCGGCTTCGCGGTGACATCGATGCTTCTTGCTTTAATCATTATGCATGCATAACCGCCGCTTTTCAAGAACATTTCGGCATTCGTAATTGCGATTTGAGCTTGGTTCGGCTGCGCAATATCCTGGTATACGAAATCAACGAGCTCGACAATGTGCCCGTAGTCTGGTCGAAGCGCGTCCGAAACTAGGGGTATAACGTTTTTCAAACGTTCTGACAAGCGCACAAGGTCCTTTGCGACGCTTGGTGAAAACTCTACGGCATAAACAAGGGAGACGATGTTTGCTAGGTATGAAGCCGTCGTCCCAGACGCAGCGCCGAGGTAAAGTGCAATTTGGTCTTGTGTTATCGGCACGCGTTCCTCTTTCTTTAGTAACGCTGCCAGCTTGCTTTTTTTCGGATTCCATAGTCGATATGCTCCGAGTACCCGCTCGCCGTAGAGCGCTTCGCCTTTCGTCGCGAGCTGGCCGTCTACCAAAAACACTCCAGCAACTTTGTGGCGTTTTATGGACATGTTACAGCAAGTCCTTCGTTCCGGGTTTTCCGAGCTTTTCAGTGCGTTTTTGCAGCTGAGCAAAGAGCTCCGGGTAGGCTTTCTTCGAGTAATAATCTAACCGAGCGGCGATGGCTAGTTTCGCAGCTATTGTTCGAGCAATCTTCCCCCTGTTGTCGGCAGCACTCCCGCGAACGAGCGGGTGTTGAAATATTATTCCGTGTTTTGGTGGCTTCGCGCCGAATTTGAGGTGCTTAAACAGCGCTTTGGATGCACCTATCACTTGGATTTTGCTCGCTGGCATTCTTGCAAGTGATTCAAGGCCTCCCGCCCGTGCTATCAATCGCGCCCCAAGAAGTTCGCCGGCGAGCATAGACAGATTAGGGGCGATTTCGCGCATCTCAAGTTGGATGACGCCGGCAAGTCTTTCTCTTAAGTTGCCGAGTCGTTCTATGGACACCTCAAGCTCTTGTTTGAGTAGTGGGCGTGTAGCAGGCTCAGAAGCTAGCTCTTGCATTGAGTTTTCATTGATCTCGGTCTCAACTATTTCCCACGCCAAAAGGCGCTCAGACAGCAAATTTATCGCCTCGTCGATGTCATCGACTCCGTCGATTAGCTGTATAATGCGCGCATCGGGTCGGGCAAAAGCGGTCGCTAATTGAGCCTTGCCGAGTTGAATTGCGACAGTGCGGAGTAACGCAAGGTACTCACGCTCAGAGTTTACCAAGCCTAGATTGATCGAAAGCGCTCTAAAACGGCCTCGACAGCTCTTGTCAAAAACTGGAAACCTCTCTTGCTGCAGCCGTTCGACGATTACGGGAACATCTGGTTTCAAGACTATCGAACGAACGATGTGATCATCGTGAAGCTCTATCTCGCCAAACCAGGTTTTAAGTACTGGCATGCTTTATTTTGATTTTTATGACGCAATAACGCTTTTTTGGGTTGCAGATACGCGATTCTATATAGCTTAGGCCATAATAATAACTTGTCGCTAGAAGTGATGGAATTGAAAATCAGCATCGGCACAATAACGCTCAGCAATCCAACTATGCTCGCCGCGGGGATAATGGGGTCCGTGGCATCTTCTTTAAGGCGGATTATGGCGTGCGGTGCAGGGGCAGTAGTGACTAAGTCAGTAGGACTTGAACCTCGCGAGGGTTACCCTGGGCCAGTTCTCGTCGAAACTCCCTCAGGTTACCTCAACGCTTTAGGGCTGTCTAATATGGGTCTTGCGTTTATGGATGAACTTGAGCAGCTCCGCAACAGCGACAACCGGACGCCGGTGATTGTCAGCGTGTTCGCAGACTGCGCCGAAGATTTTGTGAAGCTTGCTCAGAAGCTGTGTAAGTACGCAGATGCACTGGAACTCAATTTGAGCTGTCCTCACGCAGAGGGTTACGGAATCGAAGTTGGTTCAGAGCCGGCAGCAGTGGAAGCTATTGTGAACTCAGTGCGTCGCTGCGTCGACGTCCCGATATGGGTTAAGCTCACGCCTAACGTAACCGACATCGTAACAATCGGCCAAGCGGCTGAAAAAGGCGGAGCTGATGCCGTAGTAGCAATAAACACAGTTAGGGGAATGGCAATCGACATAGCGAGTAGACGTCCGATCTTGAGTAATAAGTTTGGCGGGTTGTCGGGCAGCGCGATCAAACCGATTGCTATAAAAAACGTTTACGATCTGTACGGCGCCCTTGACATCCCGATTATCGGAGTGGGAGGAATAAGCAGCTGTGAAGACGCGCTGGAATTTATTTTCGCCGGTGCTAGAGCCGTTCAGATCGGGTCCGCGGTTGCTAGGAATCAGTCGGTATTCAGGCAGGTGGCCCAAGGCATTGACTCTTACCTCGCAGCTAAAAACGACGTGCTTGAAGAAGTAGTGGGAATCGCGCACCGAGAGTAACGACATGGATTTGAAGCAGGTACTCGACGCGCCGAGCGTGTTGCTAGTTGACAACACGTATGCCGGTTTGAAAGATACTGCATTTTCAAACTATTTACTTGCAGAGATGATCGGTTCGCCCGTCGACGCGGTTTCGTCGTTCATTTGCAACGGGCAAATTCGCGGAATCGCTTTTAAGCAGGATTTTTGGACGCTCGTTACTGATATCGTAAAGCACGATCCTGAATTCGAAAGCCACGCTGCAGCACTGTTCGATAGCGCTGACTGTGAGAGAAGGCAATCGTTGTCTGTTGAAGCGGCTGACTTCCACGGAGCGGTCGTCAAGCTCCTGTGCGACTTGCTGCTCAGCGGCGGTTCCTGCGAGTGTCTAGGCGGAAGGCGGTCGGATGTCGTGGCCTATTCTCGTGAGCGCCAGCAACGTTTGAAATTGCTTTTTAGGACCAAAATTGAACCCTACTATAATCTTGACAGTGGAGAAACGCTCGAGATATGCTGTGGCAACGGCATGGCCACTGCCGTGCTTC
>CAZHSW010000036.1:0-5606 GCA_964534635.1 uncultured Methanomicrobia archaeon | reverse complement strand
ACCCTCGCGAACTCCCCATCTACTGTAGTTGAGAGCCATTTCGAGTAGTGGCACAATCGCTATGCTAAGCCCGAAAGATAGCCCCAACCGGACTCCGCTGTTGAGCGTCGTCTTACGAGGAAACAGTGCGGCAACGAAGGCGTATCCCGGCGCAAAAAGGACGAAGACGATGCCGATCACGGAACGAACAACGCTGGCGCTTAGTGTCGGAATCGTAGCGACCAGAGGTGCAACAAGGGCAAGCGACGATATTATAAGCAGATCATCGTAGGGCCGCAAGTGTTTCATATGTCTTTTTTGCTCATTTTGGCCACATCACCGGATCGCTGATTGCGCTTTCCAAACTATAAAGTCATAACTGCGTTCTGTTTCGAGCTTCAGTCGACGTAGCTTCGGAAGATGAGTCCGGCGCGTCATTTAACAAGGTATTTGCAGAACTGTTGAACCGATTCAAAAGGCCACCGTTTAGTTAGCTTGCTTAGGAAGCAAACCGAGTACATGTCAATCGTTTTCCTCACGCTAATACCCCTACCGCCAACCAGTTTGCGAAAAAAGGCAAGCAAGAGACTCCACACACAGGCCGCCCCCAGCTGCCACGTTGTCAATCGTTTCGTCGCCACGTAGGCGAACGACAAGCTTGCCAAGCCTGCACTTCCACGGCAGCCGTTAGTGTCTGCCACCTTGTCGCTCACGTAACCCAAGTGTTGGGGAAGCAAACGTGAGACGCTCTCGACTAATGTCCCCTCAAACCGCACGAGCAGGCCTGGATGCAGGCGGTTAGCAACCGTGGAGCCGCGTTCTGCTACAATGCTGTCGATAACCCCCGCATCGGTTAAACTGACCCTTTTTTCAAAACTCCTGTAACGAGGGTCCGGATGACGCGCTTTTGCCCCCGCCACTAGTCGAATCACCTTGTGTCTAGCGGCCGAGCGGAATGCATAATCGGTATCCTCTGAGCCCACGAAGAAGTGGTGCGGGTCATAATATCCCACCTGATCGAGCACTTGTTTTGAGATGAGGGCCCCGTGCGTTGCATAAAATGAGATCTCTCGGCTGACTGTGACCGCAACCCACATCATCCGACCCCAGAAATTCACCACGGCACCAGATTGAGGCAGAACGACTGCCGGATGGTCGATATCTACGATCTGAGGACACAGGATATTTGCCTGTCCCGCATCCCGCAGGAGCGAGGCTAAACAGCCATTCTCAACTATCCCATCTTGATCGAGTAGCCATACCCAGTCAAACCCCTTTTCGTGCGCGATTTTCATTCCCTGGCAGAAACCTGCCGCTGAGCCTTTGTTATCTTCCGGATGTATATACTCCGAGAATTGGTACTGGTCCGCGTGCTTACGGAATGTCGCCTGATTATTTTGGAGATATTGTTCGTACGAATTGTCAATCACAACTAGGCCTTTCAGCGCCTGCTGCGTTTGCAAGGAGCTCAACAAGCATGTAAGCTCCTCCGGACTGTTATAAGCGACAGTTACAGCACAAACTTGCTGCTCGAAAGAGCTCATCTAGCCGTCACGACCTGTACGGTGCCGGAATCATAAACCACATTTTGAGCAGCTTCAAAAGACTGGTACCAGTCGGCTCCAAGTCTAGGTGAGACGCCATCGCTCGCTATATACGGATCGTTTGCAATCTCAAGGCGCAACAACAAGCTGCTGTTTTTGTAGGAGGTTCCGTTAGCTTTTGACAACGATTGAAACACGGTTACATTCGGAATATTATATTGATACCTGAAGATGGGGGCATAAGCTAGATCTGTCGTTATGAGTCCTCCGTTCGTTTTACTTGCTATGGTGCTCGCTGCGGCCGTTTCTGATTCAAGAAGAGCGATCCGAGGTCGTTGATCCCACGGTAATTCGCTCGCTACCTTCGCATTTGGGTGCGTAATACCTACAAAGCTCAGGATAAGCACCGCTGAAATAACTATTACAAACCCGGTGCGCGCTTTCGGGAGAGAGCCAAGCGTCAAGATCGCAGCCGCTGCCGGTATAACCATAAACACCTGCAAATAGATGATCCATCTCTCGGGTTGTGCTACGGTCCCGCCCAAGAAATAGATTGCCGCAGTAATCGCTAATAGACCAGCTGACGCCACAAGCCACGAGAAAGACAACGCGCGTTTTCTTTCCCCGCTAAGCAAATAGAGAAAACCGAACGTGGCAAAGAAAATGAGGATCAACACCGGCAGATCGGACCAAACCGGAAGCGATGACGGTAGTAACCCTCCGGCTGTCTGCCCGCCTTGCACAAGGGCGCTCGTAGGTGTAACGCCTCCGCTGATGATTGCAAGCGCGCGGCTTAAAGCCGAACCACCAATAAAAAGCCAATAACTGATGAGGCTGCCGACAAATAGTGTCACCAAGAGCGCCAGAGACCGTAAATGCAGAGAGAGAGCTCTCACGTTTTGGGCTTCGTCTTGATCCGTCACCCCGGCGAACGCCTTACTGACTAGCGCAAAAGCAGCAACGACTATGACAAGGACTATAGCAGTGTACGCGGCCGTTCCTTCGTGTGTAAGGAGCGCGCTTGCCAGCAAAACGACGAGGAGCGCAATAAAACTACCCATGTCGTTCCGCGGAACGAGGAAAAAGACGACGAGAAGGACAAGGGTCGTGACAACGCCGAGAGTGAGCGGTGTGATGTGGATGCCCCACATCAAGGATTGGCTTGCCACCACGAGCAAAAGAGCCGCGAACAGACCACTTTTAGTATTTAGAACCGCTCTGCCAATAAGGAAGATAAACACCGTGCCAACACACTCGATAACGCCAACGAAGAAGTAGCTGTTCCGCACCGACATTCCGCTGCCTAACGACAGCGCAGCAACTAGAAAGTGGAACATAGGCATGTTCACGTATTCAAGGTTCGCATACGGCGCTACGGTTGCCGGAATATGAGCATAGTCTAGTATGTATTGGATGAAGCCAACGTGGTAATACGGGTCGACCGCGATTGTACTGGGAAACTCAAAATAAGCGCTTGCGCGGATAATTATCCCCAAGATAATGATCTTTAGCAGCGAGCTGGGGATCTGACGCTCGTCCGAGGTGACGACGATCTCGACCGCCACGAGCCCAGCTAAGGTACACATCAGGATCAGAAAAAGCGCGGGCCGTGAATAAACCACCTGGCTTAGCAAAAAAATGGACCCGCTTAGTAAACAAACGAAAGCGATGTTCACGATTTTGTGAACCCGGCTTTCCGTCTGTGGCTCCAAGTGCGCAAGGGACAGGACGTCGGCTCTGGCAATGTTGCCGCGCAAGCCACTATAAAGGGCGCACGCGATGGAGATCACGAGAAAGATAACAAAGACGTAATACGAATTTATCGTCAGCAAATCCATTACGCATATTGCTGCTGATGCAACTAACCCTATTGCGGCTAAGTTAGTACTCGACAGCGATGCCAAGGCATGCACAAGATCTACGCAGATCGATCGTAGGCCACGCATCTCTCTCATCTCGTTGTTTCGGAATCGGTCACTGGCGGCTCTAAGCGTCCGGCGATGTAGATATAAATCTCCTCAAGCTTTTCAACCATGGCCACGTCACTGTAACTGCCCGCGTTTTTGCGCGCAGCACAACCGAGTCTCACCCGAAGGTCATCGTCTTCGATCAGCAGCTTGCACGAACTGTAGATCTCGTCTTCACTATCTACTAGGAGGCCAGATACGCCGTCTCTAAAATATTCGGTGAAAGGAGGGATATTCGAGGCAACAATGGCGTTACCTGATGCCATCGCTTCTAGCGCGACGATCCCTCCCGTATCCGAAAGAGATGGAACGAGGACGATATCGCATTCTTGATAAAACCAAGGCGTTTCGCTAGAGGCGAGGCTCCCCACATATGAGAACGACGGAAGGAGACTCATTTCGCGCAAGATAGAAGTTGCGTACTTGGCGTCCTGCTTTGGACCCGCAAACTTAACTCTGACGTTTTCGTGCTCTCTGAGTATCTGGCCAAGTGGTTTTACCAGTCGATGCACGCCTTTTACCCGGTCGAAACGCCCGATGAACCCTATAGTAATCGTCGACCGACTTTTATCAGCTGCTGCGCTCTCACAGAAACGCTCCAGCTGAACTCCTAGGGGGACGACCCAAACGAGGTCTTCTGGAATTCCGAGGTCGAGCAATACAGCTTTTTCAGAGGCCGTATAAGTGTATATTGCGTCCATCGACTTGAGTAACTTGAAAAAGAACGATCTATATGCGACGCTATTCTTCAACAATTGGTAACCGGGTTGTGAGAGGTCTGATCTGGTTACTAATTTCGATTGGTTAAGGCGCTTGAGCAGACAGCCAAGGAGGTTCGAGTACGAGGTTAAGCCGTGGACGTGCGTAACGTCATAGGCCCTTAACGACGTCGCGTCTGGAATATAAAAAACCGAGGGCTGCCCATTGCCCAGCGAAAACTTGCAGCTGTAATTATGAGAGATCTTGACGCCGGTGAGAGGCGCTTCCGCTTGCTGAAAAAAAAGCGGATTGCGGTGTTTTAGCTCATCATCATAGCGAGAGGTGATGACGCTCACGTCGTACCCTCTTTGCCGTTGGAGGTCGACGATTCGACGTTGATCGCGATCGTATCGCGCGTCAAACACGTTAATCAAATGAAGCACTGACCAACGAGCCTGCGATGATGATGATTTCTTAGGGCGGTTGTCCATGTGCTCGCTTCCAAAGCTCAACGATATGCAGCGCGTACCGCTGGTTGTTCAAAGCTTCGACTGCTCTCTCTCTTGCTTGCATTCCGAGCAGTTCACGTCGCTGCGGATCGATAACAAGGGCCGAGATTGCGTCGATAATGGCAGCGGGATCGTTTGGTTGTATAAGGATTCCGGCCTTATCCATAATTGTAGGGATTCCGCCCACCATTGTCCCTATCACCGCTTTTCCACACGCCATTGCCTCTATAAGTGAATTTGGAGATCGATCGCTACTGCCGGCTTCGCACAGTTTGGACGGCACGACTACGATATCCGCGAGCCCATACAGGAACGGCATGCAGGCGTCCTCTAGAGACGTATAGCAATAAACGTTATCCATTGCCTCGAACTTCTGTGCGTATTTGGAGAAAACAGCTCCATTGCGTGGGATCAAAAAAATGATCCCATCCAAACCTGGAGAATCCAGAATCGCCTGCGCCATGAACTCCGCTCCCTTATACTCATTAAATTCCCCCACAAAGAGGACCGTACAACGACGCGCGTCGTTTTCTGAAAAACCAAGTCGTGTAGCTAATGGCTGGCTCTTGACGTGAGGCTTAAACTCGCTTATATTCGTCCCGTGGGGGACGACGTGTATGCGTTTTGACGTGCAGCCCATCCTGAGCAAGTATTCCTTCGCAGGCTCGGACTCCGCAACGAGAACATCGGCGCCCTTATGGATCGCGACGACGAACTGCCGCTTAACGCGTGAGAGACAACGCAACAATATTCCCGCAAACGCCCGCTCTCGATTTTCCTCAACGATTAGCACTTTGCTCGTTCCGATAATGCTCGATAACGCTGTCATCGTAAGCGAGATGCTGGTTTCAGACCCGAGTATTATGGCAAAATCCGGTCGGTATCGCAGATAGTCTAAAACTACGCGA
>CAZHSW010000035.1:0-4835 GCA_964534635.1 uncultured Methanomicrobia archaeon | reverse complement strand
ACCCTTTGGCGTCAAACACGACGCTAAACGCTTTCGTAAACTACAACAAAGGCCAAATAGTCACGCAAGGTTGCGAGAACTATACAGTAATTTCGAATCAGTCCGTGACATTTGCAGGCAAGCCAGCATATAATATGATCTCGCAAGCAACCGTTCCCGTTCAGCTGAACAGGACTACAACTAAAAACCTCACAGTTGACGTGAATAAGACTTTTGTGATAAACAACGATACGGGATACGTTATTACTTATAAGGTTAGTCCAAACGAGTATAATACGACCTCTCCCTAACACAGCGGATAATGAACTCATTTGTGCTAAAATAGGTCGATTCAAGGAGGGTCCTCAAGCAGGCTGCTAGCGAGTTGTAAACTTGGTGCTACTAGGGCTACTTTGAATCGTAAATAATCTGCCGTCGGACTTTAAAATTCAGCAAAAAAATTATAATTAATTGTAAGAGCGCTGGCCGCGAGATCTTACGGCCAGCTAACTTACTTGGTCGTAATGACCAATATCTACGCAATAAAACAGTTTTGGTCTTACTGTGCTCTTTAATTTGGCCGATCACCTCACAAGATTTAGCAATAAGTTGTCAGACGCAATTCTATTTGAATTTTTTCATTATTAAATGTGACCAATAGTCAAACAAGACAACACTTCAGCGGTCGAAGCACTTTTCGAACCTTGACGTACGCCATCTTGTGAGCACCGCTACGGACAACGATTTAATATCGGCTGAACGCAATACGTTGTAGCGCATGGACTTGAATGACTTGCCTGCGAGGATTGCTCGTTTTTACGCTCATGACGGCGTTTCGACACTCTATCCGCCTCAGGCTGAGGCTCTAGCCGGCGGGCTGCTCGACGGTTCTAGTCTGGTACTCGCAACGCCGACGGCGTCCGGCAAGACGCTATTAGCAGAGTTTGCGATGTTGAATTCAACCTCACAAGGTGGCAAATGTCTCTACATCGTGCCTCTTAAGGCGCTCGCATCAGAAAAGTTCGATCGGTTTTCGCAGTTCAACGTGCTCGGCGTCCGAGTAGGTATTTCGACGGGAGATTACGATGTCCGTGACGACAAGCTCGGGCATAACGATATTATCGTGACAACGTCAGAAAAGGCCGATTCGCTGCTCCGCAACGGCGTTGCGTGGATGAGCGCCTTGAGCGTCATTGTAGCAGATGAGATTCACCTGTTAGACTCCGTGGATCGAGGTCCGACGCTTGAAGTCACGCTCACTAAGCTCAAAAAGCTAAATCCAAATGCTCAGATCCTCGCGCTAAGCGCAACCGTTTCGAACGCAAGTGAGATCGCATCTTGGCTGGACGCGCGACTCATAATAAGCGACTGGCGACCAGTCGAACTGCGTGAAGGCCTATATCTGCCTGCGAGCGGTAGCATTACCTTTGTGCAAGACACCCTGGAAAGAAGGACGGTGAAGAGAGTCATTTCTGATGGCGCTGGCGATCCGTCAACCACACTAGCGATCGACACCGTCAAAGAAGGCGGACAATGCCTGATCTTCGTCAACACGCGGAGAAACGCTGAAGGCCTTGCCAAGAAGATCGCCGCCGCGATTAAAACGATGGGCGACTATGATAGCAGCGAGCTAGCCGCAAAGATCCACGGGGATACAGGGATGGCCGAGAAGCTTGCATATTGCGTCAAGCACGCGGTCGCATTCCATCACGCAGGGCTGTCAGGCGACCACCGCAAACTCGTTGAAGGCTGGTTCCGAGATAATCGTGTCAAAGTTATCGTTTCCACCCCTACGCTCGCGTCCGGACTCAACCTCCCTGCCCGGCGGGTAGTAATCAGGGACTACAAGCGTTATGACGCGAACTACGGGATGACGGACATTCCCGTGCTCGAATACAAGCAAATGGCCGGCAGAGCGGGAAGGCCGGGTTTCGACACATACGGCGAGGCGATTCTCATTGCTAAATCGCTTCCTGAATGCGAAGCACTGGCAGAGCATTATATTCTAAACGATGCCGAGGACGTCATTTCAAAGCTCGGAACAGAGACAGCGTTGCGCGTGCACGTTCTCTCGACTATTTCGAACGGCTTCGCACGCACGATCTCTGAGCTCGAGCGGTTCTTTGAAGCAACGTTCTTCGGATTTCAGCAGCAGCGGACGATCGACATGACGTCTTACGTGATCGACAGCGTCCTTGCGTTTTTAGACAACGAGAGGATGATCGTCGACTTTGGAGGAGGCCTCGAGGCCACGTCATTCGGGCATCTTGTTTCCAAGTTATATATTGATCCCCTGACTGCAGTCAAGATTAGACGCGGGCTTCAAAACACGAAGCGTGCGACCGACGAAGCGCTTCTCCAACTAATCTGTTCGACTCCGGACGTCAAGCGCCTATACGTGCGAAACAAAGACTATCCCGTGGTGGCTGAATTTGTCGATAAGCACCTTGACGAATTCTTAGAGGAGGTTCCCGATAAGTACCGAGACGTCGATTATGATTGGTTCCTCTCTGCGGTAAAGACTGCCATGCTCGTTCGTGACTGGATCAATGAGGTAAGCGAAAAAGAGATTACAGAAAGCTATAACGTCGGCCCGGGAGACATCAGAAGTCTCGTCGATACCGTACAGTGGGTGAGTCACGCGCTTGCACAGCTCGCAGCCCACCTTAAAGTCGGCTTAAGGAAACAGGCTCGGGAGCTTAGTGAACGGATCGAATTCGGGATCAACCGTGAGCTCCTCGATCTCGTTCAGTTGAAAAACATCGGTCGCGTCCGCGGACGGAAGCTCTACGACGCGGGGTTCATAAATCGAACCGACGTAAAGAGTGCTTCTTTTGAGGCGATTGCCGCTCTCATCGGTCCCGCAATAGCTGCCGACGTCTTTAAGCAGTTGGGATCCCGTCAGCGGCTAGTCGAAGGCGATATTCGGCCGGGAGCGGCTTTCACCGACGATTAAGATGCTCCACGAAATTTTGGCTGGTCGTATCACTATCAAATCCGTTGACGCGTTTCTGCAGGAAATTAACGCTATAGCGGGGTCTAACAACGTAATTATACAAGCCGTCGACGCAAAAAAAGTTGCCGACCGGCAGCACGTCGAAACTGCCGTGCGTCGGGCGGTTCGGTCCTTTGCTGAGCATCGCAACGTTGCCAATGACCTCGGCGTCGAAATTCTCCTTCACCTCAGCGCATCACGGCAAATCCAGAAAGCGCTCAGTATGGGAGTGCGTGAGGGGGCGATGGAGGTGCTGTTGATAGTCCTTGGCACGGCGAAGTCAATACAGGCAAGCAGGCGCAAGCTAGCCGGTTTGCTGACAGCAGATCCTCACGTGCTTGATTTTAGAAGAGAAAAACGCGAACAATTGATGACGATGTTTAGCATCACCGAGCAAGAGATTAACGCCGTTGGCGGAGACGATAGGATACCCGAACTGGTGAGGGAGCGACTCGCTCTCTTTGATGCTTTCAAATGATTAAGGTTTTTGTTCGGTCAGTTCGCTGCGAGAAAGTAAGAGAGACAACATCTGTCAGACTTACTCCTTGTTATTTAGTATGCGGTCTGGTTCTTCAATGCAGCAAAATTTGCGCTGAGCATAATGCTGAGAGTACTCCGTTGGGGGGTGATTGCACCTCGACCGATTCAGATCGAAGATAAACGTGCGACGGAGCTCCGTGTTTTTTCAGAATTGGCGTCCATAACACAAAACTTAAGGCAAGAGACAAAGGTTCATTCGTGACGGCTATACTCCTCGAACGAAGTCCATCGATTCCTATGAGGCCGAAGGTAGCAGTGCTAATTCCGACGCTCAACGAAGAGGCTACTATCGGTCACGTTATCGATAAGATTCCGATCAATGCCCTATCAGAAGGCGGGTACGACACGACTGTATACATCATCGATGGGGGTTCGTCGGACACAACTCAACAAAAAGCGCTCGAAAAAGGCGCGACCGTGGTGGTTGTTACTCAGCCAGGAAAGGGGTCAGCTGTGCAACACGCGTTTTCGTCGATTATGGCTAATTACTTCATCATGATCGACGGAGATGACACCTATCCTGCAGAGCGAATAGCAGAATTTACGCGTCTTCTGGGAGAGTACGAAGTCGTGATCGGCTCACGTCTTAAGGGACGAATCGAAGACGGAGCCATGACGCGAACGAATTTATTCGGGAACCGGATCCTCACCGCTTTGGCGCGCTCGCTTTTCAAACGAGAGACCTCTGACGTGTGCACTGGGTTTTGGGGGTTTCGAGACTATGTTGTCAACCGCATGCACCTCGTGGCACGCGGCTTTGAGATCGAAGCAGACATGTTCGTCGAATGCGCGCGTCTCGATTTTCGCGTAGGAGAAGTCCCCGTTAACTACAGCAAACGAGTCGCTCAACCGAAGCTAAGTTCGATCAGCGACGGACTTAAAATAGGGCTTTTTTTACTCAAGCGGTGGATTGCTGCTGATTGGAGGTGAGAGACATAAGAATCGCTTACGTCATGGACGCAATCTATCCGTACAATATGGGAGGAGCCGACAAACGCCTGTGGGAGCTCGCACGCAAGCTTGCCGAAAACAGCGAACACGATGTCCACATTTACGGTATGAAGTGGTGGCACGGGCCTGATTCGATTATGACCGACAATGTCCACCTGCACGGCGTCTGCAAGGTGCGTGAGCTTTACAACAGGAACGGGGTTCGCTCGATCAGGGAGGCCCTCGTGTACGCATTGAAGGTATTGCCGCCATTGCTGAAGGCAGATTATGACGTGATCGACTGCAATCAATTCCCCTATTTTCCCTGTTTTTCCGGCAAAATCGCCTCTATTATAAGGAGGAGACCGTTAGTCATTACGTGGCTAGAAGT
>CAZHSW010000034.1:0-9793 GCA_964534635.1 uncultured Methanomicrobia archaeon | reverse complement strand
CTAAGAAGGAGACGGCTAAGAAGGAGACGGCTAAGAAGGAGACGGCTAAGAAGGAGACGGCTAAGAAGGAGACGGCTAAGAAGGAGACGGCTAAGAAGGAGACGGCTAAGAAGGAGACGGCTAAGAAGGAGACGGCGGCTTCAAAAAAGCGAGCATAAAACTAGCTCAGTGAAGCCGTTCTAAAAATATCGGCCATATTTTGAAGACTCGCTTAACTTGTTTTCGAGTCCCACTTCGCGATCCGACGTCTAAAAGACGTTCAAGGCGTGGCGCTATGGCACGGCGCCCAAAAGCTAGAGGTTGTTACCTCTTCAGCTCGACTATTTTTAAAGATCTGCCATCAGGACACACGCACGGGGCGTCCCCAAGAACTTCAGAAATCGTAAACTTCTCCTCTCGCACAAGCTCACTAGGATGACAGAGTTCGTATATCTTGCAATCAGACACGCCACAAGTATTCTGTTTGTACAATATTTTGGAGCCAACAAAGGCGTTTTTTGTGTCGATTGCAACAACGCTAGGGCTTTCGACTACATCTACAGCTTTAACTCCAACATCGTGCAAGGCACAATCGTGCTTCCTATTTCCTCGCACGCTGATTATCTTGTAACGACGGCCGGCTTCCAAGTTTAGACAAGTGTTTTTTATCTTGCACGTCTCGCACTCGTGGGCGGGTCCATTGAATACAAACTCTGTGCCTATTTTGGCTAGGCTTAGGCCAATTAAAGTTATACTAACGTTTCCTTTTGGCATGCTATCGATCCCGCGCAATCACAAAAACTGCCATGTTATCGCACTGGCTAATTTGCTGCGTCATAGATATTAACGCGATTACTCAACCACCATCGTGACTCTCGCCAACTCTTCGGCGGCCCTTCTCGTCAAACCTTCTCCAAGAATTGTATATCGCTCTGGTCGGATATCCTTTGCGCGAAGCAGAGCTTCAATGATGTAATTATCCGCAATGTCTAGATCGCGTGCGCTGACCGGTGCGCCGATGCTCTGTAGGGCACGCCGTATTCGCTGCCAGTCACCGCCGTGCAGATATGCCATCATAATCGTTCCGACACCACACTGTTCGCCGTGCAAAGCCGGCCTAGGAGCTATGACATCCAGCGCGTGGCTGAACTTATGTTCGCTTCCTGAAGCAGGGCGAGAAGATCCAGCAATACTCATAGCCACGCTGCTCGAAACCAAGGCTTTTACCACGAGCCTGACTGAGTCCTCCAGATTAGGCTTGATTTGCGTTGCCGAATTGAGTATTATCTCAGTTGACATAAGTGACAGCGCTGCAGCATATTCGCTGAATTCCTCGCCTCTTAGCTTCCGCGCCAGTTCCCAGTCCTTGACCGCAGTATAGTTAGATATTATGTCGCCACAACCGGCAGCGAGCAGCCGATGCGGCGCTTGAGCTATTATCCGAGTGTCAGCGATAATTGCCAGGGGCGTTTTAGCTTCTATCGACTGCGTGCCCTCGCTGAAGCGTATAGACGCGCGCATCGACGCGATCCCGTCGTGACTGGCTGCTGTAGGCACACTTATAAAAGGTAGGTTCGCCGTGACAGAGGCAATCTTAGCGATGTCAATCGTTTTGCCGCCACCAACGGCGATAATGAATTTCTTGTCTACGGCGCGACTAGCGACTCTTTCGACTTCTTGCATCGTCGGTGAACCAACGACGAGCACCTCAGCGGGACAATCATCCTCTAGAATTTTTTCAATCTGTCGCCCGAACTCGCAAGTATACGTTCCGCAAACGACCAACCCATCCCCACCAAGCTTAAGTTCCCTGAGAACATTCGCAATATCGCGTATAGCATCTTGTTCCATCACTACTATTCTGGGAAGCAACATCCATCCTTTCATCGGTGATCACTTGGCGGTCG
This sequence comes from uncultured Methanomicrobia archaeon, assembly GCA_964534635.1. Classification (GTDB taxonomy): domain Archaea; phylum Halobacteriota; class Bog-38; order Methanoflorentales; family Methanoflorentaceae; genus Methanoflorens. Next base: position 7,907 of record CAZHSW010000034.1, on the reverse strand, counting down.
ATTTAGGGAATTTTCTCAACGAGTACTATATAAATCCCATTATCTACGACACCGGCTACAACCCCGTAAATACTGTCACTTGGGCAATTATTCTCGGGCTCAGCCTATTTGGGGTCGTTAAGCTTCTCAACAAGCTAAACGTAACCGTTGACGAGGTGTTCATATTCGCAGTATCTCCTTATATCTTTGTGGGGGGTTCGTTACGAGTCGTCGAAGACGCCGGCATCGTTGCTGCGCCGTTCAAGTATCTCCTTATCACGCCGCTAATCTACTTTTTCATATTCTTTGTGTGCATCGGAACGCTTGCGTTAGCAGTAGGATTGCAGCGCGTCGCCCGCATCGACTACTACTGGCCCTTTGCTATGGTCGGCGTCGCGTGGAGCATCCTTAACGTCTGGCTTCTCTATGCAAACGCGACTTCTTTTAACGGAGCCATTTTAGCACTTATATTGGGCGTAAGCGCAGCGATATGCTTGCTTATCTATGCAATCGCGCGCTTTGTCAACTTCGCTCTTCTAAAAGACCGTGTGAATGCCTACGTGCTAGGCGGACAAATGTTCGACGCGACTGCGACTTCGTTCGGCCTCACTTTCTTACCCTACGCTGAAAAACACGTGCTTCCTAACTTCCTCATCGAAGCCACAGGCACGGCATTCGTGATGTATCCACTCAAGCTCGTCGTGACCATTCCCGTGCTCTTTATTATAGATCAATATCTAAAGACCGAGTCAAAGAATCTTACCGGGCTCGTAAAGCTTGCTATTCTCACGGTTGGCCTCGCCCCTGCCATCAGAGACACGTTGCGGATGACCCTGGGTGTGTGAAGCGTTTGAGCGGGGAACGCAGGTTAGGTGAGTGCCCGATATTCCGGAGTGGTAGGGTGAAGAAGACGAATTTCAGCGAATGGTTCAATGAGCTGTTAGTCGACGCACAAATCATGGACGTACGATACCCGATCAAAGGACTCTACGTGTGGTTTCCATTTGGTTTCAAGCTGCGGAAGCTGACTTACGATATGTTGAGGGCGCTGCTTGACAGAGATCACGAGGAGGCGTATTTTCCCCTGCTCATACCTGAAAATGAACTGCTCAAAGAATCAGAACATATAAAAGGATTTGAAGAAGAGGTGTTTTGGGTGACGCGAGGCGGCTTTGGAGAGCTTGAAGTGCCACTCGCGTTGCGGCCGACGTCGGAGACCGCTATATACCCTATGTTTAGTATTTGGATTCGCTCGCACGCTGATTTGCCTTTGAAGATATATCAGCTTGTTAATACGTTCAGGTACGAAACGAAACACACGAGACCTCTAATTCGCCTCCGGGAGATTACTAGCTTCAAGGAGGCACACACAGCTCACACCACCTGGGAAGATGCCAAGTTACAGACCGATGCTGCGGTTTCTTTGTACAAAGAATTCTACGACCGCCTCGGCATTCCATACATCGTCGCGCGTCGGCCCCAGTGGGACAGGTTCCCGGGAGCCGATTACACGATCGCATTTGATACCCTCATGCCAGACGGGAAGAGCCTCCAGATCGCGACCATTCACCATCTCGGCACCAACTTTGCAAAAACATTTGACATCACATACGAAGATCTTCACGGCGAGCAGCAGTTCGTGAATCAAACTTGTTACGGCATTTCAGAGCGTTGTATCGCAGCCGTCATTTCGGTGCACGGCGATGACAAGGGCTTGGTACTTCCGCCCGAAATAGCGCCTGTTCAGCTCGTCATTGTGCCGATTTTTGGTAAGCAAGACAATGAAAAAGCCATCTTAAAGGCCTGTGAAATAGTCAAGGATGAGCTATCGCACTATCGCGTGGTTCTCGATGCGGATGACGTGCGGCCAGGAGCCAAGTTTTACAGATGGGAAAAACAGGGGGTTCCGATACGATTAGAGATAGGACCAAAGGACCTCGCGAATGCCGCAGTTACCCTCGTGCGACGGGATACCGGAAAAAAAGAAAGAGTCAAGCGTTCTGAATTGCAAGCGCGATTAGCTCAAGATTTGAATGACTTTCTTCAAAACATCGCAAAAAAAGCGCGAGAATTTCTGATTTCAAACACAATTTCTATAGAAGTCCCCGAGCAAGCGAAGGGCAAGAAGGGTATATTTGTGATATCTTGGTGCGGATCCGAAGCGTGCGGGCACAAACTGCAAGAACTAACTGAGACCGACGTGCTAGGAGAGACTGAACCAAAGGAAGGACGGTGCCCGATATGCAACGAACTGACGACAGTCAGGGCTCTTCTAGCCCGCCCGTACTGACGCCTTATGGGCTAAGATTAAACACCCAATTGCTGCACCCTTCAATTGCACCTGTGATCGCAAGCTTGGCGCCAAAACGCTCCTTCGCGCCCCCGCACTTACGGGCGGATAAATAAGAGCTATAAACCAAAACATTGGAACAGGACTTTTGATGCTAGCCCGCGTTGCAGCGCTCGACCGAAAAATAACCGAGCTTCAACTGGACGGTTACGCCCAGTATGCTGCGTCTTCTCAGGACGCGAACTTGTATTACTTAACAAATTTTCTGGCCGACGACCCGTTCCTATTCTTGCGCTCGGCGAAACAATCAGTCCTCGTCGTCTCTAGTATGGAGAAAGCAAGAGCAGTAAGATCTGCGATCGCTGATTGCGTCCGTTCTCGAGAAGATGTTATAACAGATTCGCCGAAAACGGGGGAAGATCAGGCGACCCTGGTTACCATTGCCTCAGTTCTCAAAGAGTATGAAATACATCGTCTGGCAGTTAATGCTGACTTTCCTCTTGGTTTGGCTGACGACCTGCGAAAAGACGGTTTCGAAATCCGGCCTATATCTGGTTTAATCGAGACTTTGCGCTCCGTTAAAACGGCTCGCGAACTAAGACTTATGGTTGAGGTCCAGCGCGTTAGCGAAAGGGCTCTAGCGTCAGTACTTGCCATCTTAACTCACAGCAAAGTTGTTGGCGACACATTGCGCTGTGAAGGTCGGCCACTTACATCGGAACGGCTAAAGAGCGTAATCGGATGTTCGCTCATAAAAGACGGCTGCACTTCAAACAACGTCATAGCATCGAGCGGCGATGATTCCGCCTTGCCCCATCTGACAGGTTCGGGACTGGTGACGGCTAATTCGGCGATCGTGTTCGATATTTTTCCGCAATCGGTGACGTCGCGTTACCATGCTGATCTATCGCGGACCGTGCTACGTGGCGACGCGTCCTCGGAGCTTTCTGAAATGTACGCGGCAGTTCAAGAGGCACAAAATCTTGCGTTTGAGCTGCTTCGGCCGGGGATTAGTGGGGCAGAAGTCCATTTCGCTGTAACAGATTACTTCGAACAAAGCGGCTTTCACACCGACCTTGAAAGTGGCCAAGGTTTCATCCATTCGGTAGGCCACGGATTAGGGTTAGACGTTCACGAACTGCCATTCCTGAGTAAGAGGGGAGGGCTCCTAGAAAAAGGCAGCGTGGTCACGATCGAACCAGGCCTGTACTATTCGGGTATCGGCGGGGTACGCCTCGAAGACACAGCAGTTATTACTCATAACGGGAATAGGACGATTACTCGCTTTCCAAAAGAGTTCGTGATTTAAGTGCAGCAAACCGAGGTATTAGACAAATATCGCCAAGCAGGCAGCATCCTGACAGAAGTTCGCGACGAAGCGACAAAAAAAGTGAAAGTCGGACGAAAACTGCTGGACTTAGCTGAAAGCATAGAACTCTCTATTCAGCAAAAAGGCGGTGCAGTCGCTTTTCCCACAAACATATCCTTGAACGATGAAGCGGCGCACGCAACCCCTTCTAAGGCGGATCCGGCCACATTCGGCCGCGATCTGGTTAAACTTGATATTGGCGTTCACATAGACGGCTACATCGCAGACACCGCAATCACCATTGATCTCGGGAGCAATCAGAAACTCGTAGAAGCCTCGAACAGTGCGCTTGAGCGGGCGATTGACGTTGTCCACGCAGGCGTTGACACCTCGGCTATTAGTGCTGTCATCGAAGAGACTATAACCGAGTACGGCTTCCGGCCAATCGCAAATCTTACAGGGCATGGATTAGAGCGCTACAAACAGCACGCTCCGCCTGCAATTCATAACCGACGCACTCCAAGTGGCGCGAAGCTCGTTCAAGGCCAAGTCATCGCTATCGAACCTTTTGCATCCAGCGGGAATGGCCGGGTGTATGAGGCAGGGAGGGCCGAGATCTTCAGCTTCGTTAAAGTCAAACCAGTGCGATCGCCCGAAGCCCGGGCCATCCTGAAAGATATCGAGGCCTACAAATCGTTGCCATTCGCGAAAAGGTGGCTCAAAGGCCGTGTCGATATCGGTTTAAGACAGCTTGAAACTGCAGGCGTAATCCGCGCGTACCCGGTACTTAAGGACCGAGGACTTGTTTCACAAGCTGAGCACACGCTCATTGTGACCGCCAGCGGAAGCGAAGTTATAACTAGCCATTAAGACCTGTTTGGGACTTTTTAGCCATCTTTCTCACGCTAATCTTTATATGTCTTTCACACAATAAAACAGCTTTATAAAGGGATGATGCTCGATGGAAGACGAAAACAGCCAGGTTCTTGACATCATTGAGCTGTTGCTAACTGCCTATATCTATAATGGCAATGAACAGCTTGATGAAAACGACCTGCCTCCCCCAATTAGAAAAAGATATTGGAACTCCAAAGAGCGTAAGGTAGACCGACCGATACTTGTTTCGGAGAATGCGGTTGATAAGATTTATGAAATTCCCCACGGCTGGAATTTGATAAAAACGCTGCCTTTTGTAGCTTATGATGAATTTGGCGCGCGTATGAATCTTACGGTGTTCGACGTGGCCGCCAAATGGTTCGCCAAACAGGACTCCTTGCAGAGAATCAAGCGAAATCCCACCTTGGCTTTCTATTACTCGCGAAACGACTCCGTTGACGTAGACTACGAACAAGTGCGTCAGTTCAACCGGCCTAAGGAAATGGACCGGGAATGGATTGAATCATTGATCGACGAGATCGCAGGCGAGGGCGAAGAAGCAGAAGACATGCTTAAGCTCGTTGCTATTTCGGCACCCGAGGACGTTCGCGAGAGTCTTAACAAGCTTGTTCTCACTGAAGAACAAATAGAAGAAATCGAGAAAATAGTCAAAGCAATACAGTACCGCGATTATCTGAGAGAAATAGAACTCTTCGAGATCGGAAAGCTACTATTCGTAGGACCCCCAGGAACTGGGAAAACTTCCGTCGCCCGGGCACTTTCAAAAGAGCTAGGGCTCCCATTCGTGGAGGTCCGACTCTCGATGATTACGTCGCAATATCTTGGAGAGACATCCAAGAATATCGGCAAGGCGTTCACTCTCGCAAAACGACTGAGTCCGTGCATTCTATTTATCGATGAGTTTGACTACGTCGCTAAAACGCGTCTCTCTGATGAACACGGTGCGATTAAGCGGGCTGTGAACATGCTGCTAAAGAGCATCGACAACATTAGTCTCGTCGACGATGGAGTGCTTCTCATCGGTGCGACTAATCATCCGCGACTGCTTGATTCTGCTGCCTGGAGGCGGTTTGACAAGATCGTGACGTTTCCTCTTCCAGACACGGCCATGAGAAAAGAGATATTTGAAAAAATTACGGCCCGGATCAAAGGTACGTTTGACACCCAGAAACTCGCTGAGATGACCGATCAATGCACCGGCTCAGACCTCAGGTTGATATTAAGAGAAGCCGTTCTTAAAGCGTTGTTTGAGGAGCGAGTCGAGCTCTCACAGACTGACCTTGAAGAGGCAGTGCGCAACTTTAGCAAACGGTTTGAGCTTAAGATGAGTGAATATGAGAATCTAGGTTAATGGCTTCACAAAGAGAGTATTTGAAAAGCAACGCGTCGGTTGACTGTACGACGAAATCGCCGTGTATTGCAAATTGGAGGCAGCAGATTTGGAAGCTTGTGTAAACATAGGGATGGTGGGGCACGTCGACCACGGCAAGACTACTTTGGTTTCGGCCCTTTCCGGGGTTTGGACAGACCAGCATAGCGAAGAAGTGAAGCGTGGTATTTCAATCAGACTCGGATACGCCAACGTCACTTTCAGAAAATGCCCGCGATGCCCGGAGCCCGATGCTTACACTGTCTCAGAAGAGTGTGTCAAGTGCGGGGGCAAAGCAGAAGTGCTGCGCACCGTGTCCTTCGTCGATGCGCCTGGCCACGAGACGCTGATGGCCACGATGTTATCGGGGGCAGCGATCATGGACGGCGCGATACTAGTAATCGCAGCGAACGAGCCGTGCCCTCAGCCACAAACGAAAGAGCACCTAATGGCGCTCGACATAATCGGCATCAAGAACGTGATTATAGTCCAGAATAAAATCGATCTGGTGTCGCACGACGAGTTGCTCACCAACTACGAACAGATTAAGGAATTTGTGAAAGGGACCGTTGCAGAACACGCGCCAATCGTGCCTATATCTGCGCAACAAGCGGTGAACATCGACCTACTTATCAGCCTCATCGAGAATGAAATTCCCTGCCCCGCGCACGACCTAACTAAACCTGCTCAAATGTTCATCGCGCGCTCATTCGATGTCAATAAGCCAGGAACTGACATTGCGAAACTCTTGGGAGGCGTCATCGGCGGCACGCTTAATCAAGGGGAGCTTAGGTTGAAGGACGAACTAGAAATACGACCCGGACGGCGCACAGAAGCGAGCGGGAAAAACGAGTGGATACCTATCACAACCTCAGTCGCGAGTATCGTTTCTGAGAAAGAAAAACTCAAGGTAGCTACGCCGGGCGGCCTACTCGGCATCGGGACAAAGCTCGACCCTTCGCTAGTAAAGAGTGATTCTCTCGTTGGCCAAATTGCCGGAACGCCTGGAACCCTGCCTCCTGTGTGGAGATCCTTTACGATGCAGGTCAGGCTCCTTGACCGCGTCGTGGGCAGCTCCGATGAACTTAACGTCGACTCGATTCATACGAGCGAGCCACTTATGTTAAGCGTAGGAACCGCCACGACGGTGGGCGTAACGACTAGCGCACGCAAGTCAGCGGTGGAAGTGGCCCTTAAAAGACCTGTCTGTGCCGAAATAGGGTCTCGTATTGCCATCTCACGACGAATCGGGTCTCGGTGGCGGCTTATCGGAGCGGGAACGCTCATCAAATGATCGCCATATTGGATACAAACGCACTTCTAATTCCCTGGCATTTCAAAATCGACGTGATAGAGGAACTAAATCGTCTAGGGTTCATTGCTGCTACCATTGAACCAGTTCGTCGAGAACTGAATGTCTTAACGATGAGAGGTCTTGCTGGAGCGGAGTTTGCCCTGCGCCTTTCTGAGCGGTGCCAAATGATCGATACGGCGGGCGGAACAACCGTCGATGACCAAATTCTCAACACTGCCCTTAAATACAAAGCAGCAGTTGTAACCAACGACAAAGATCTCAAGCGTGAGCTTCGCAAACACGGCCTGCGCGTCGTCCAGCTCAGAAATAGGAAATATCTGGAAATCGATTTGCAATGAACTTGGTGAAAGACATTGATATTTGGCACAGGCCGCCAGAAGAGGTTTCCGTCGGCGTAGAGATTCCCACGGGCAGTCGCACCAAGTATAAGTGCAAATGGAACGCAATTCATCTCGAAAGTATATTGTTAGCGCCATTGTGCTGCCGCGAATACGGCTTCATCCATCAGACCTATCACCCGCTCGAAGCAATCGTAGTGATCGATGAACCAACATATCCAGGCTGCATCTTCGATGCGAGACCAGTTGGATTGCTCAAAATGCTCGATTCTGGCGAAGCGGATGACAAGGGCTTTGCGTGCTTATCAACGATTGGCCGTCGTCGGGTGTACGAGGCAGACGCTGTGAATGAACGCATAAAATACGCAAAGAACTTGTTCAAGAGGATGACAGATGTATAAGAAAGCGAA